>NZ_JBITXV010000009.1:0-484080 GCF_044544845.1 Streptomyces sp. NPDC053474 | reverse complement strand
CCGATCGGTCTACTCCGCAGACACGACGCGCCGCCGCTACGCGGCGGAAGCAGCCGCGCTCCGCGCGGCTGGCCGGCCACTCCGTGGCCGGTGCGGCCAACTCCGTTGTCCGCGGCTCGGATCGCTCCGCGATCCGGCCTGGCGGAATCCGCTCCGCGGATTCCTCGAACTGCGCAGCTACACCGGCAGGTGGGCGCGCTGCTTCGGTCTCCACTGCCCTGAGTGGTGGAGGACGCCCCTTTGTGCCGTGCCCGGTCGACCTGTGCAGGGAGCGGGCGCGGCATCCCGGCTCGTTCTCCTCATCGTATCGGTTCGGTGCGCGTCCCGTCTGTCTTATGGAAGCAGAAAACTATGTGATCTTCGAAGGTTAGCGGGATGCCTCTGTGGAGGCTGTCCGGCCGGTCGTGGTCCAGTTGCTCTTGAGGATCTCGGTCATCAACTGGTCTTGTTCTTGGGTGAGTTGGCGTGCGTTCTGCTTGGTGCGCACCTTGCAGAGCCACGGGCCGATCATGACGTGCTCGCCGTCGATCTCCATCCCTTCCCGGGCGTTGGGCGGGCGGCCCCAGCGTTCGACGAAGAGGCGCAGGAGTTCGGCGGTCTGCCGAAAGGAGCGGCGGCGGGCTCGTGTGCTGGGCGTGGCGCTCGTGCTCCGTGTGCTCGTACTCCGTACGGGGAGCGGGACTTGATCGGGGGTCAGGCCGAGGTCGGTGAGGAGGTCGCGCTGGCCGTCTGCGAGCTGGCTCCAGTTGGTGAACTGGCGGTGCAGCCAGCCGCCGGCCTTGACTCCGTCGATCGTCAGGTCCCGGTGCAGCGTGGCGGGGTCGTGGCCGACTTCGATATGGCTGCGCAGCAGGTGGTATTTGCGGTGCCAGTCGGGGCCGTATGGGAGCTGCCAGTTGGGGTCGAGGGCGGTGAAGTGCTGTTCTCGGCTGGGGGCGAGGAGGTCTTTGCGGGCCCGGGCGCGTTGGTCGACGAGGAACTGTCCGCCGGGGGCGGTGGCGGGGATGGCGAGGTGGCCGTGGACGGTATGGAAGGCCTCGATGGTGGCGAGGTTGGCTTGCCAGGCGGCTTCGTTCTCGTCCCAGACCATGCCGAGGGCTTCGAGTTCGGCGATCCAGTCGGCGGTGAGTGCGTCTTGGTGGTAGGCGGTGCGCTGGCCGGTGATGAAGGAGCCGAGGCGGTAGCCGTAGGCGTCCTCGTAGTCGGTGGGGACGCGCAGGTGGCCGTGCTCGGCGTGGTAGCGGACGGCGGCGGCGAGGCCGGCTCGGCGGGGTGCGGAGAGGACGGCGCCGTCGGCGGGCCACGCAAGCAGGTCCATCGCGCGCGCGATGTGGTCGGCATTGAGGGTGAAGTCGAAGCGGAAGCGGCGCGTGATCAGTTGGTGGGTGTCGGTTTCCAGGCGGCGTTTGGTGTTCTTGCGCGGGGCGCGGGCGGTGATGGACTGGTCGTGGTGGCGCAGTGCCGCAGTGATGAGCCATAGCGCCTCGTACGGGGTGCCGAGGAGGTCGGTGGGGTCGGCGTCAGGCGGGGTGTAGGCGGGGATGACCAGGCTCGCCATCTTGTGGTCGAGGGTGGGGGGTTTACGCAGGGCGCGGCCCAATGCTTGGACGATGCGGCGCACGCTCGCGGTGCGGTCCGCGAACACGATTGCGTCCACGGCGGGAAGGTCGACGCCTTCGCCGAGGACTTGGGCGTTGGTGAGGATGCCGCGGGTGGCCTTCTCGAAACGGTCGAGGATGGTGTGGCGCGTCTCGGGGGTGTGGGTGCCGTTGATCGACTGCACGCTCAAGTCCTCGGCCCAGGAGGGGCGTTGGGTTTCGGGGAGGGTCCGCAGGGTGGAGGGGAACTGGCGGGCGAAGTCGGCGGCGTCCGCGATCTGCTGGAAGTAGACGATCACATGCTTCAGGTCGTGCTCGCGCATGGCCTTGAGGACGGCCAGGTGCAGTGCGCTCGTGCGGCGGGCTGTGGGGCCGAATCCCGTCTGGGTGTCTCGGTCGGTGAGGAGGGTGCGCAGGTCGGTGTCGGTGATCGTGGGGATCAGGAGCTGGTAGTCGGCCAGGACACCGTCGTCGATCGCGTCCGCGTGGGAGTAGGTGTGCAGGCGCGGGCCGAACACCTTCGGATCGTCCATCGACGCGATCAGGGAGGGAGCTTCCCAGGCGGGGGCGGTGGCTGCGGTGCGCTTGGGCTGCGGGCGCATGTCCGGGGCCTCGGCCAGACGCGGGGCTTCCCATTCGTAGGGGGTCGCGGTCACGTACAGGCGGCGGTCGGCCGGGATGCGCTGGTTGTCGTGGATCATCGTCCACTGCTTGTCCCAGCTACCCGCCGTGCGGTGCGCCTCGTCCACCACTAGCAGGTCGAAGACAGGGACGGGGAAGACTGTGTGCTGGGTCTCCTCGATCCTGGCCAGGGAGTCGAGCGTGACGAAAACCGTCGCCCGCTCACGCCGTTTCCTGCGCTGGGCCAGCCAGTACGCCAGGTACTCCCCCGAACCCGTACTCAGCGCGCCGGCATCGGCGAGCAGCGGGTGCTTACCGGCGTCGAGGGAGGACACGGCCATCAGCGCCTCGCGGCGGCCATCCGCGCGGGCGGCCTGGGCCCACTGGGCGATCAGGTCCCAGCTCGGCACCGCGATGAGCAGGTGGTGGGTGTCCAGTGCCTCGGCGGTTCTGAGCGCGATCAGCGTCTTGCCTGTCCCGCACGCGGACACGATGTGCCCGCGGGTGCAGGGGTGCTTCAGGTGGCGGACTGCCGCGTCGATGGCCGCGTTCTGATCCGGGCGCGGCACACGGCGTTTTCCGGGGCGGGTTGCTGCGGCGGAAGGGGTATCGGTGGGCATCGCGGCCAGGAACCTCTGCGAACAGGTCGGGCTTTGGGGTCTTCATCCTCTCGCAGCCGGGACAGGCCACGCGGGCTCCTGTGGAATCTGTCAGCCGGCCGTGTGCCGGTTTGCCCGCAGGGGCGTGGAGACGCGTCGTGGCATCTTAGCTGTGTGTAGGACGGTGGGGGTGCAGTGCGCGGCCAACTGGCGAGGCGAGCGTGTCAGGGTCGAGGGCGTCGAACAGGGCGCCGTCGTCGGGTATCGGGGCCCGGTCGGCGGCGCGTGCATCGCGCCACAGGTCGTCGGCGCGGCGGGCCAGGCGTTCACCCTTGTCGGCCAGGGTCTCGAAGTTCCCTTTCTCGACTGCTTCAGCGAGCTGGGGCAACTGCTCGAGGATTTCGCTCCAGCGCCGGGCAACGGCCATCTGGGAACGCGTCAGTCCGTCCTCGCCGGGCGGGTCGATCCGCTTGTTGTACCGGGGCATGATCTGCCTTTCGTCGGGTGCCGGTCTTCACGGAAGCCGTGGGCCGGACGGTGCGAGGGTGTGCCTGTGTCTGCGGGTTACGCGCCGAAGCCGATGTTCGACACGTACTCGTACTGTCCCCACTGGCTGCCGAGGTCGGGCAGAACGTCGGTGGTCCATACGTCCTCGAGAGCCTGCCGGTCGTCGATGGTCCAGGCGGCAACGATGCGGTCCCAGCGGCGTACGTTGATCTTCCGGAACTCGATGACGCGCTGATGTGGTCTCGCTACGTGGGACTGGTTCAGCGGGTGGATCTCCACTCGCGTGCCGCGGCCGTCGCGGTTGAGGCGTTTCAGGAGGTGGCTGGCGACGTTGTAGCGGCGCACCGTGCGGTAGACGGCGTCGATGCGCTCCAGGTTGGCTTTCGTGGGGCTCTGTGTGCCGGCCAGCCAGGCGTTCAAGGTGCGGTCGGTGACTGTCAGCCCGTGCTCACGGGCGGTGTGGAGAGCCCGCTTGGATCTCGTCAGGTAGTTGAGGCGGGCGAGGAGACCGCGCCGGGTGGTCACCGGGCTCTCGATGAAGTCGATGAGACTGTCCAGTTGGCGGGCCACCGCATCGCTGCTCTTGATCCCGCGAGCGCCTAGCTTGCCGAACTCGACGTTTTTCTGGGGCACTTGCCCGCTCTCCTTGCCCGGTGGTGGTGGTTCTGGTCAGCGTACGGCCATCGCCGTATCAGCCGCCGACGAGACGAATCGCGGTACCTCACGGCCATGGCTTCTTCCCTGGTTGCAGCAGGAGCTGTCCGTTGGGGAGTTCACCGGCTGGGCGCAGTGGTGTGCTCGCCCGGGGTCGGGTGGGCGGCGTGCCAGACGTCCCAAATCTCTGCGCGGA
Organism: Streptomyces sp. NPDC053474; assembly: GCF_044544845.1. Taxonomy (NCBI): domain Bacteria; kingdom Bacillati; phylum Actinomycetota; class Actinomycetes; order Kitasatosporales; family Streptomycetaceae; genus Streptomyces; species Streptomyces sp. NPDC053474. The sequence continues at coordinate 479,905 of NZ_JBITXV010000009.1, read as the reverse complement.
GTCTGCCGCGCAGTGGTACGTCCATGTCCTGCGCGCGGGCCCAGGCGTCGATCGCCTCGAACTGCGGCTTCACCGCGCCTCTCCCTTCACGGACGGCCGCCGCCGTCCGGCACGACGCTCGTCGGGCAGCGCCTCGCACGCCCGGGTCGGGCCCGCCAGAAAATCCAGGACATCCATGCCGTAGTGCCCGGCCAGCGCCTCGCAGTCGGCCAGACTCCAGGTGGCGGCCCCGGACTGACGGCGGCTTACCTGCGCCTGCGCCACCCCCAGCGCCTCAGCCAGCCTCGCCTGCGACTCGCCCGAGGCGTGCATCAGTGCCGCCACCACCAGCCGCACTCGTTCCGGCAAGGACATTCCCATGACTCCATCCTGCCAAAGTCATGCGTTTTTTGAATCATTTATGAGTGATTCGCATGACTGTCTGAGGGTGGGCCGGCGCGCGGGGAGCAGCAGGAGGCGGGCGCCGGGGTGCATCGGGGCTCCACCCCGGGCACACCGCCGCGGCCATGTGTGCCGAGAGCAAAGCCCGTCCCCGCCGCGATCGCGTGGTGCGGGTCAGGGCACCAGCGGGTTGTCCCGGGTGAGCTCGATGGTGTGCATCTGGCGGCGCAGCTGCGCGGGCAGGGACGGCAAGTCGTTGTCGACGATGATCACCTGGTGCGGGCGGGCGGGCGGCATGTCGCTGCGGGCGCCGGCGATGTGGTCGAGGAAGTGTGCGTACAGCCTTGCGATCAGCTGCTGGTCCTCGGTGCCGTATCCGACGTTCTTGCGCGGCGAATCGATGATCAGCAGGGAGGGCAGATCGGTGGCTCCGGTGACCAGCGCATGGCTGAGGAATGTCATCCGGTAAGCCACGTTGATCGCGGTGCGGACGCCGTGGCCTACCTTGGTGAGTTTGCCTGCCCTGACCTTCGGCAGGAGCGAGTTGTGATCGATGCGCGCACCGGGCTCTCCGGGCAGCGACAGACCGCCGATGATGGCCGCGAACTGCTCCTCGATCTCGGCCAGGGTGCTCTGGCGTCCGGACAGGAGGTTCTTGCGCGTCTTGATGTCCTCGCGCACACCACGCAGTTCTTCTTCTGCCGCACGCAGCGCCCGCTGCAGTTCGAGCAGCCGCCGGTGCGGGTCGAGCTGCCGCTCGAACATGCCCGTCCGGGTGCGGGCACCGGCATGGGCAGCTGAGAGCTGCTCGATCTGCCCGGCCAGAGGCCCGATCTCCAGACGGGTCCGCTCCTCCAGCTCCGCCCGCGCCTGAGCGAGAGCATCCCGAGTCTCACCGGCTGCCTTGGCCGCCTCGATGGCCCGCTGCTGTGCCGTGGCCAACGCGGCTTCGGCAGTCTGCACGGCCCTGTTCCGCGCGCCGGGATCCAGTTCGCACAGGCACAGAGCACAGGCTCCCTCGGGTACGACCCGGCCGGTCAGCAGCTGCGTGCAGGAGGGACAGCGCAGCACCGGGTCGGTGCCCGGCTGCTGCTGAGCACGCTTGATGGCCCGCTGGGCCAAGGAGACGGCGGCTTGGGCCGCTTTCTCCTCTTCTCGGGCCCTGGAGTGCGTTGTCTCCAGGGCGGCGACGCGCTGGCGCAGCGGATCGGCGAAGGTGGTCGCGGCCCGCATGCGGCCCTTGAGTTCCTCCAGGGCCGTCAGCGTCTCCCGTTCTTCACTCTGGGAGCGGGTCAGCTCCTGCTCCAGTTCCGCGGCGCTCCCGGTCAGGAATTCGCTGATCGTCTCGGTGCGGCGTTTGAACTGGCTCACGGTCTGGCTCAGGTCGTCGCGGCGGGCGGTCAGCACCCGCATCTGCGCATCGATGAGGCCGAGCACGAGCTCGACGACCGTCTTGTAGGACTGCGCGGTGTTGGCCTGTCCGCGTACGGCCTCCGTGCCGTCGACCATGTCCTGGGAGAGGTGATTCAGGGCGTAGAGCTGGGCGAAGGTAAGACGGGCGCCGCTGCCGAGCAGTGCCACCGCGGTGGGCGGGGCAAACAGCTCGGACAGGCCGAGCAGGTCTAGCAGCACGTCACCCACGACGCGCCGGTCGCTGTCCGGCTGCGCGGTGACGTCGAGAAGTTCTTCGACTTTTCCGTCGTAGGGGCTGATCAGTTCGACGGTCCCGGTATCGGCGACCGGGGAGCGCCGCAAGGCGATGCGCATGCCTTCGATCCGCAGGTGCACCGTGACGGAGGTCAGCCGCTGCGAGGGCACCTGCCGCCACTCCACCGGAAGTCCCAGCGGGTACTTGATGCAGTCGACCAGTGTGGTCTTGCCCGTGTCGATGGGGCCGTAGACGCACACCACCGGATGGGCGAAGTCCAGGGTGCGTACCCCGCCGGTGGAGTTGATGACCACTTGCTCGACGAACAGATCCCGTGACATTGGCTTCCTTCCGCAGTTCATCGACACCGGGACAACGGAACGGCGCGATGAAGGAACCGAGCCCGGCGGCCAGATCGCCAGAAGGGGTGAGCCGAGCCCGGCAGGGACTGCGCCGACGTTTCGCTCGGCCTCTCCCCTGCCCTGCCTCCCTGATGCTTCAGCCCCTGGGGTGCCGCAGACAGAGAGCCGTCTCAGGTGGGGCGGCCGACGCAGGTGAACAGGCCGCAGACAGGGCGTGCGGCGCGCTGCTCGGCGCTGGTCATCCAGGCTCGACGCAGGGCTGGGCCCGGGATGCGGCAGAAGCGGCTGGTTCTCGCTCCACCACCGGGGTGGGGTGGGCGTGCTGCTCGATATGCGCGGGCGCGCCGGGGGATCCATCGGGATGGTCGTGGATCCAGGACAGGCCGCCGATGTCAAGCCGGTGGCGGGTGCGGGTGACGGCGAGGTAGGCGAGGCGGGCCAAATGGGGGCGAGTTGGCGACCACGGCGTGCCGGTGGCCGCCGCCCGGCCGAAGGTCGGCTGCCGAGCGGGGCTGGTGCTGTCTGGAACGCGTCGTGCGGCAGGAGCGGAGGGGCGGGCGGTGTGCTATGAGGTCTGACGGACGTGTGGCCGCGTGACTCAAGGGGCGTTCATGACACGGGAGTTGCGGGTTCTCCACCAGGACCGGTACGGGGTGCGGCGGACCCGGCCCATCGAGCGGATGGCCGGCGTTCCGCTGACCGAGCGGGGCGAGGTGTGGAAGCCATTGCGGCATCCCTCGCAGCGCAGCATCGTCACCTGGTGGTGGGCGGCGACCACCAGGCGGCATGTGGGCTGCCGGTCGCTGGAGCGGCTCTCTACGGCGATGCTGCTGGACTTCCACCCGGGTGTGACCGGCCTCAGCGCCTGGTCGGGGCAGCTGATCTGGCGCGAGCGGGGCCGGGAGCGGCAGCTGGTGCCGGACTTCTTCGTGCGTACCACGGGCGGGACCACGCTGGTGGTGGCGTGCCCGCCCCGGAAGGGGCCGAGTGAGCGGTTCGAGCGGCAGCTGGAGGTGCTGCGTGAGGCGTGCGGGCAGGCGGGCTGGCAGCTCGCGGCACCGCAATTGCCCGAGGCGGTGGCACTGATCAATCTGCGGTGGGTCTCGCGGCGGCGCCATTGGCGGTATGGAGATGCGGATGTGGAGGCCGCGCTGGGCGAGGCCTTCGCCCGGCCGCGGCCGCTGATGGAGGGCGTGACGCAGTGCGGGGTGCCGCGGATGCTGGCCCTGCCCCGGCTCTATCACATGCTGTGGCACCGGCAGCTGGGCGTGGACTGGGGCGTGCCGCTCGGTCCCGGGTCGATGGTGGGGCCGCTGGGTGCGGGGGAACCGGAGGCGGTGCGCCGACCGTTCACGGCGGGGCAGCCATGATGGCGCCCGTGAGCGCATCCGTGGTGGAGCGGGCGTCGCTGGTGGTGCGGCGTGCGCCGCGCGGGGTACTGGTGCGCGGCGACCGGGTGCGCTGCCGCAGCAGGGTGTACGTAGTGGCGGGCCTGGACGGGGTGACGGTGCATCTGGCCCCCGTTGGCGGTGAGCAGACCCCCGTCTCGGTGCCGCTGGCGGTGCTGGCCGCCGCCGTGGACTTCGCGGTCCTGGACGAAGCGGGGCAGCCCGTCGCCCAGGCCGAGCTACCCGACTTCGCTGCCCTGGAGGGCGTCCCCGCCCCTGCGGCGGAAGCGGCGCAGGCGTGGTGGCGCGCGGTCATCGAGGTCGACACCGGGCTGCCGCCCGACGCGCCCGCGGGGGCGCGGCCGCGGCCCATGTACGACCCGGCCACCACCACGTTCATCGAGCGCTACCAGGCCAAAGCGGCGGAGCTGCATGCCGTGCTGGGCTGGTCGGTGTCCTGGCAGACGGTGCAGGCCAAACGGCTGGCGTACCGCAAGAAGCGCACCGTGGCGGCGCTGGTGGATGGGCGCAGCACCAAACAGCGGCGGCTGTACGGGCTGACCGATGCGCGCGTGGTGGACCAGCTGCTGATGCTGGTCGATCGGCAGCGGCGGCGCATGGCCACACCGAGCGACGCACGCAAACTGTTCAAGCAGCTGCGGCGGACGGTGCGCGCCGCACACGGGGAGTCGGTCAAGGTCCCGGCCGAGCCGACGCTGTACAAGCTGCTACAACGGCTGGGCATCGATGCCCGAGACCTGGGCGGCAGCCGGGGCGGTCGCCGCCTGGCGAGCCCGGGGTCGGTGCCGCCGTTCTCGGTGACGTCCGCGACGACGCCGGGCGAGCTGGTGCAGATCGACTCGACCGATCTGGACATCTGGGTGCTGGGCGATGACGGTCAGCCGGCTCGCGTGGAACTGACCTGCGCGGTATGTGTGGCGACCCGCAGCATCATCGCCGCGGTGGTGCGCCCCAAGCAGTCTGGACGGCGGGGCAAACGCCGCAAGGGCGGCCGGGGCGGCCTGGTTGGAGCGCCGCGGCGCAAGGGCCGGGCCACGAAGGCGGTGGATGCCTGCGAGCTGCTGGCCCAGGCCCTGGTACCGGCACCGATGCGGCCCGGGTTCGACGCGGCTGTCCACGCCAGCGCCTCCGACCTGCCGTTCGAGGAACTGGTTGCGGTCGATGCCCGGTTCGCGCAGGCCGCGGCCCGGCCGGTGATCATCCCGGATCTGATCGTCATCGACCACGGCACGGTGTTCGCCGGGCGGACCTTCTTCGACGCATGCGAGTACCTGGGCATCTCGGTGCGGCCGGCGCGCAAACGCACGGGCCAGGACAAGGCGATCGTGGAGCGCACCTTCGGAACGGTGAAATCGAAGTTCAGCCAGCACGTGAACACCTACACCGGTAACGATCCAGTGCGGGTGCGGCGGACCGTGGACGGCGAGCGGCTGTGGACGCTGGCCGAACTCGACGACATGCTCCAGCAGTGGATTGCGCTGGAGTGGCAGACCACGCCTCATCCCGAGCTCGCCGATCCGTACGACGCCTACCTGCCCGAGCTGACGCCGAACCAGATGTACGCCGCCTGCGTGGCCGTCGACGGCTATCTGCCGATCCCGCTGACCCGCGACGACTATCTGCGGCTGCTGCCGACCGCCTGGGTGGGGGTAAGCAAGCAGGGCATCCGGTTCAAGAACCGCACCTACGACAATCTCGAGCGCGATCCGAAGAAGGGGCTCAACCCCTGCCGCGGAGTCCGCTGCGGGCTGCAGGGCAAGAGAAGAGGTCGGTGGGAGCTGAGATACTCGCCCAACGACCTGTCCCGGGTGTGGCTGCGTAACCATGACACCAACGAGTGGGTGGAAGCGACGTGGGTGCACCAGCACCTGGTCGGGCAGCCGTTCACGCAGTTTTTGTGGGACATTGCCGCCTCCCAGCATCTCGAGCGGGGTGGCCGGATCATCGACGAGGAGGCCATCGCGCACGCGCTCGCCGAACTGCTGGAGCGCGCCGCCCAGGGCCCGGACCGTGCCGCACGGGTGCAACTGCCCGATGGCCATACGCCCGTGCCGCCGCCGGCGCCGGCTGCAGCGTTCGACCCGTATGCAGGGCGCGCCCCGCTGGACCGCTCTCAACTGCTGGCCCTGGACGCGGAATCGGGCAGGGACCCGCTGGACTCGGAGTCGGACGGGGACCAGCTGGCGCTGGACGACACCGGCCTGTACGTGGCCGGCCAGGCGCAGGCGGTCATCGACTGGGACAGCGGGCCGGTGGCCCCGGACGCCTCACTCGCCGCCTGGGAAAGCGCCCCGGCCGGTGGGGCAGCTGGTGAGGGCGATGAGGACCTGGCCGCCCGCTACCGGCGGATCATCGCCGACATCCGCCAGACGCATACCACCGACGAAAAGGACGGTTACGACGATGGTCACGGCGTGGCGTGAGCCTCGTGCCAGGCGATCTGGGCACCCCGGGCGTGCCAGGATCGCCGGCTGGACAAAGAACGGAAAGGGAACTTCGTGATGGAGGCGGACAAGGCCAGCGAGGAGGAGCTGCTGCTGGCCCGCATGAGCGAACCGGAGCCGATGTTCCTGGCCCCGCCAGCCCCTTTATGGCCCGAGGACTGTCATGCCTGGCGGGCGCTGGCCGCCCGGCTCGCCAAGCCGCCGGACCTGGCCGACTGCGCACCCGAGGGAACGAAGGTCACCGAACACGACCCGCGGCTGCTCTACCACGGGCACATGAACATCGTGGTCACGCCGGCGATCACCGAAGCCTTGAAGGTGGTGGCCACGCGGGTGTCCGCCAACCGGCAGCGTGAGGGCGGCAAGGTCGGGATCATCGTGGAAGGCCCGCGTGGCACCGGCAAGAGCGCCCTGCTGCGGTGGATCGGCGTGCACTGGGAACAGAAGCTTGCCAAGCTGTACGGGCCGGACGAGAACCGCATCCCAGTGATCACGCTGAACGTGCCGCCGACGGCTCGCGGCAACCGCAACTGGGCGGGCACCTTCGCCCGTTTTCTGGGCCAGGAACGCGAGAGTGGGGATCCGACCGAGTCCGTCATCCGTACGATGCGCAAGGCCCGCACCCTGCTCGTCCTCATCGACGGCATCGAGCGACTGCACACCGCTGTAGAGGCGGAACTGGCGTTCCAGTACCTGGACATGATCAGCGAGGAGACCGGTGCCACGTTCGTCTACTGCGGGCGCGGCGCACGCTCCATCGTCGACCCGCTCACCCGGGACAACGACATGCCCCTGGAACCGAACGAGCAGCCGTGGGGCGATCACCCGGTGCTGCGCACCAGCCGGATCGGCTTCAGTGACGAGGAGACCCGCACGTTCGCCGTCATCGTCGACCGGTTCGACAAGAATTTGCGGCTGTACCGGCACACCCGCGGCGACCTGTTGGAGCTGTCGCAGGACCTGCACACCCGCAGCCGCGGCAACATGCGGATGCTGTCGCATCTGATCTGCCAGGCGGCGCAGAAGGCGATCCGCTCCCGGCAGGAGCGCATCACTCTGGAGCTGTTGGACTCGATCCCGCTCGGCGGTGTCGTGCACTTGTGACCTGCTCCCCCGCTCCCACCGCCGCATCCTGCCCCGCCGCTCCGGGCGGCAGGGAGCGGCGGCGGGGGCGTGCGACGGGGCCGCGGTCGCCTGGCCGCGGCCGACTGCGGCTAGCGGGGCGGTTGGGGGCGCTTGCGGCGTCCCAGGCTGGTGTCCCAGACCATGCGCAGCGCTTCCAGGGCGCGGCGTTGCTCTTCGGTGAGCACCTCGGGATGCTTGCGGCACTGGTGGATCCACTCCCCCAGCGGGAAAGTCTTTGACTGCTCGCCGCCGTTGCCCCACCACCAGGGCTCCTGATGGCGGCGGGGAACGTCGATATGGCCCTCGCGGGCCAGGAACGCGCCGAGGTGTCCCAGGCCCTCGTAGAAGCGGTGGCGTTCGGGGTCGTGGTAGCTGTCGTAGTAGACGCCGTCGGGCAGGGGTGGGATCCCCAGCTGGAGCAGCAGGTCCTGCTGGGCTTCGTCCAGACGGAAGAACTTCAGCCGCTGCTTGTAGATCCAGTTCATGGTGATGCGGTCCTCGCGGCTTGCGTGCTTGGACTGCGAGGTGAACCGCCAGCCGGCGGTCTGGGCAAGTGCCTTGGCACGGGCGTACTTGCGCTTCCAGTCCATCCAGGGCGCGTTCCAGTGCGGGTCGAGGGCGGAGAGCGCCTGCTGGTGGGCGTCGGGCAGCCGGCCGGCAGCGGCTTTGCGGCGCTGGGTGGCCAGCCATGTGCCCAGCCGGTGGCCGCCGATGTCGGCCTTGACCGGGACGGCGAGGTGGCCGTGCTCGGCCGCCCAGGCGCGGGCGTGCTCCAGCATGGAGTCGAAGGTCTGCGCCGACGCGGTCCAGGGCAGGCCGAGCGCGTCCAGGGCCTGTCGGTGTTCGGCCGGCAGACGGTCCAGGAAGTGGCGCAGGCGCAGGTTGCTCATGCACTCGCCCAGGGCGAAGCCGTCCGGGTCGGTGTAGTCGGCGGGGACGTTCAGATGCCCGAAGCTGGTGCGGTAGCGGGTGGCGGAGGCGAGGGCCTGCTCCCAGGTGCCGATGGCCGGCAGGGTGATCTCCAGGCCGAGGGCGCGGGCCAGTTGCGCGGCGCGCTCGGGATGGGCGTAGTAGACGGCCCGCCGCTCCGTGGTGGTGCCGCTGTACGTGCGGGCGGGCAGCGCGATGCGGTCCATGAACGATTTGTCGTGGGCGCGCAGCGCCTGCAGGAGGGTGATCAGGTTCGCGAACGCAGAGCTGTGCAGCAGGTCGGCGGTGTCGGTGCCGGGATGGAGGTAGACCGGGAAGATCAAGGTGGTCTTCTTCCCGGCGCCCGGGGGCTGGCGCAGGCCGCGGCCGACGGCCTGGATGGCGTCGATGGTGCTGTAGCGCGGGTCGGCGAAGACCACGGCATCGACGTCGGGCATGTCGACGCCCTCGTTCAGCACCCTAACGTTGGACAGCACCGCGCAGTCCCGTTCGGGATCGGCGAAGTCGTCCAGCAGGTCGCGACGCCAGTCGCCCGGCTGCTGGCCGTGGATCGCCTGCGCCCACAGGTTCTCGATGCGCAGTTGTTCACCGACCTCCAGGGCGGTGTCCGGCAGACAGGCGGCGAAGGCCTCTGCGAGGGCGACGCGGTTGTGAAAGACCAGGACGCGGCGCAGCCGGTGTTCGGCGATCGCCCGCAGCAGGGCGACCTGGGCGGCGGCGTTGCGCAGCCCGTTGTGGTGGGCGCTGGTGGCGGGACGGCGGGCGGCAAGGATGGCGTGCAGGTCGCTGTCGTCGACGATGGGCATGATGACCTGGTAGTCGGCCAGGATGCCGCGCTCGATGGCCTCGGCCATGCCCAACTCGAACACGGTCGGGCCGAAGATCTCGCGGTGGTCCATGGTGGCCAGCGGCATGCGCTCCATGAACGGCAGCAGCTCGGGCTGGGCCGGGGCACCCCAGATCCTGGGCGTGGCGGTCATGTAGAGGCGGGTCTTGGCAGGGATCGCGGCGTCGTCGTGGACGGTGCCCCAGCCGTCTCCGAAGGCGGAACAGGTGCGGTGGGCCTCGTCGGCGATCACCAGGTCCCAGGGCGGCAGGCCGTGCTTTTCGTGGGCACGCTGGATGGGGTGCAGCGAGCCGTAGGTGGCGAACACGGTGACCGGGCCGCCGACGCGCATCTCGCGGGCAATCGCCCTCGGATGACGGGTCAGCACCGCCTCGCCGGGGGACAGCCCGCTCTCCCGCTGCCGCAGCGAACAGACCCCGAGCGCCAGCCCCGCCCGGCCGGCCTCGCGCCAGCGGCTGATGGTCTGCGTCACCAGGGCTTTCGTCGGCATCAGCACCAGCACGGCGCCCTGGGGAGCCAGACGCTGCGCAGCCTGCTGGGCGATCAGGGTCTTGCCGGTGCCGCAGGCGGCCACCACAGTCATGCGCCGCTCACCGGCGGCCACGGCGGACTCGATCGCGGCGAGCGCGTCCACTTGGTGCGGGCGTAACTCCATACCGTCTCCTCACGGTCCGCCGAGGCGCCGCCTAGGGCGGGCCGTTCCGGGCAGGGCCCTCAGATCGCGCGGGAATGTACCGGCCGGGCCTGCCGCCCCGGGCGGCGCAGCGAACGGTTTCAGCCAAAGACGCGTCCAGTGCGGGACGTGGTCGCCGAACGCGCCACGTGCGCCAGCCGGACGTCGTAGAGAAGTACCGGGACGGGCGGTGTTGCTTGGCAGATCCCGTCTGCTGGGGCGGCGACAGTTGTCTGTCGTGCTTGCCGCACGTGCGCGGGCGGTGCAGAGCGGTACTCCGGTTGAAAGCAGGCGAGAGGGAGGAGTGTGAGAGTGGCAGCGGCCCGTCCTCCCCGTTCCCGTGCGGCCCGGCCGCGCCGGGCGAAGGCCTGGCGTCCGGCGCAGCGGTTGGGGCGGTCGCAGATGCCGTTCATCGGAGGAGAGTCGACCGGCTCCTACATGCGCCGCCTGGCGGACCTCAACGGCAGCATCCCGGACGAAGAGTTCTGGCTCATGGTCGGCGCCCCGCTACGTCAGGGCGGGGTACCGAGCGACCCTCGTTACGGCGATGGCTATCTGAACCCGGCCGCACTGGAGCGGCTCGCCGTCATGGCCGGACGTCAGGTTGCCGAACTGCAACGCGCGCTGCCGAACCTGCGCGGCCACCGGCTGCTGCCGGTGGACGGGCCGCCGGTGTGGGACTGGCCCTGGGATACAGACGGCTGCTTCCTGGTGCGGGTGTGCGAGCTATGCGCCCGCACCAAGGGCACCAGCCTGGACGCCTACCTGGCCAGTGATGCGACCTGGCAGGTGTGCGCCCGCCACGGCCGCTGGCTGGACAACCGCCGCGAACCCGGAACCGCCGCCTTCCCACTCACCGCGCTGCCCGAGGTCGTCACCGCCCACCGGCTGCGGCTGCAGTTGGAACGGCGCCTGGGCGCGGGCGGCCGCGCCATGTTCGCTGACGCCTACGCCATCACCTCCTGCTGGTGGAACATCCCCGCCCTCAACGCGCCGGCGTGGCAGGCCCGCAGACGCGCACTGGGACACGCCGGGCGCGACGAGCTGCGCGTCGCGCCGCTGGTGTTCTACCCGGAGGCCGTCCACCTGGCCCGGGCGCTGGCCGCGCGGGAACGGCGGCGCCTGCGCCGCACCCTGACCTTGGACGAGGACCACGCCTGGCTGGAGCGGATATCGCTGCTCCTTGAAGAATGGGGCATCCCAGCCGAGGGCCTGGACCTGGTCGGGATCTGGGTCGGCCGGCATCCGCTCCTGCCGCAGCCGCGGCACACACGCCAGACCCGAACCGCGACGGAGCGGCTGGCCCACGGTCGCCACCGGCGCCTGCCTCTGCACACCCCGCACACCGAACAGACGCTGCAGACGACGCTCGACGAACGCTCCTGTCTGCCCTGGAAATTGGGCCAGATGATCACCACCGAGCTGACGGCCGCCCCCGGAGGCTGGACTCTGCACGGCCGCGCGTAAGGACAGGCTGTGACTGCCGTGTGCCCAGCCCGCCCCTTGTCGACGGACTCCAACGGCGACGTTCTGGTCCGCCGCCTCCGGGAGCTGCCCAGCGCAGCGGGCGTCAGGGAACGCGCCTGTGACGAGTGGCCTCGGCACGGGCCGGACGAGGCGAGCGCAATCTTGGTCCAACAGAGGTGGATCGCCGCGGGCATGAGCGGGATCAGCGGCATACCACCGGCCCGGCGTGGCGCCAGAGGCGAACCTCGGTTCGTGCGTCAGCGGCTTGTTCCCGGCTGGGCTGGGCGCCTGGCCCGCACGCCTGGTTGCGGCCGGTTCTCCATTTCGATGAGCAGCGACCTCTGCCCCGTACACCAGTCGGTGAACCAGTCTGGAACCGTTCCAGACGTTTGCAGGGTGCGCAGTTCTTTGAGGCTGAAGGGGTCTGCTCCCGAAATCACTGTGCGGCCAGGGCCTTCGGCTCGCGTGGCGGCCACCCGGTCAAACCACGGCTGGCCACGGACGAAGTCGACATACTTGTGGAAGGGGTGGTAGGCGGGCACCGTCACTTCGAACAGGGCACAGCAAGCCCAGATGAGGGCGTCACGGATGTCACGGTTCTGGGTTGCCTCGGCCAGCTTGTCAGGCGCTGGAGGGGAGATGCCCTCACCGATGCGGGCGAAGGCCGCCCTGAGGAACCTGCCGTCCACCCGTGGCAGGCTGGCTCGGATAGATGCGCCGAACGCAGCTGTGACCCTGCCCGCACCACTGTCCTCCCCCACCTCGCCGAGGAGCTCTTCCATATCCAGGAGAACCGGCCCCGGGACCGTCTCGCCGAATGCCTGGAATCCCAGGCCCCACTCCCATGCAGTCGGAAGCTCGCCGAGGTCCACCAGTTCGTTGCGCAGCAGGTAGGCCAGGAGCGGCGGATCCTTCAAGCCCGGATTCCCCATCCCCAGGGCCACCTCGTACATCTGCTGGTCCCACTGGGGATCGAACATGAGGACTTCCCCCCGCCAGTAGAAACGCGCCCATCTGGCGAGCGCTTGTCTGCCATGGAGTGAGTCCGTGCGGAGCTTGGCGATGAATCTGTTCCTGGGATCTCGGGAGAGTTCAAACACCGCCAGTGCCGTGTCCCGGCTGGATTCCAAGCTGGCGGTGTCCCAGGTGTCCAGGAGAACGTCGAAGATGGCGTCGGTCGACTGAGGGGGCAAAGGTGCGGCGTTCATGACGCGCAGGCACAGCGAGAGGTGCTTCGCCGAGGCCTGCTGGCTGCTGTTCTTTGACCTCTCCATGAGGCTGGAGACAATGTCACGTGCGCCGCCGTCGTACTTGTCGTCGGCGCACTGGAAGATCACATCGACTAGTACTGAGCTGGCGTCCCGGTCGTAGGCGAGCACCATCTCCTCGACCACCTCGTCGAGGGTGCGTGCACGCCGCACGAGGGCCTCCGCGGCGAAGTACTCCATGAAGGTGCGGTGGGTGAAGCCGAACAGCCTGTGATCGACGGAGTCCGTGCCCTGGTAGGACAGCAGCCAGGCCCGGTCCGCGCAGAAGTCCAGGAAGTCCTGCGCTCGGGATCTGGCATCGACTTCGTCCACCGAGGCCGTGTCCGTGAAGAAGGTGGCGATCAGCTTCTTCAGCTGTCCTTCCTGCACGCCGGCCTGCGCCGCCTGGCTCTTGTAGAAGAAGAGCGCGAGCTCCTGCATCAGACGGGTCCCGTAGTGCCGGTGATCCATCGGCTGCTCGATGTGGCGCATGGCGTCCCACCGCTGGAACAGCAGGTCAGCACAGGCCTCGTACACCATGCGGCGGTTGCGTGGAATGTATCCGCGGGCGCGGTACAGGGCGCACAGCAGGGAGAGCATGAGGGGGTTCGTGCGGATGTCGGGGACGTTCTCGGTCTCCCTCAAAAAGGCCAGGCGGTCCTGTTCCGATCGTCCCGTGCTCCCGAACCACTTCTCGGTGTACTGCCCGACCTGCTCCAGGGAGAAGTCATCCAGTTCGTAGATGGCGAAGTGCCGGGTGTCGAACGGCGTCTTGCTGTAGCCGACGCGTCGGGCCGTGATGAGGATCGGGATGAGCGGGAACCGGTTAGCGAAGGCCTCGATGGTCCGTACGAAGGTCATGCGGCGTCCGACGTCCACGATCTCGTCGATACCGTCGAAGATCACGAAGGAGCGGCCGAGCGTGGCCAGGTCACGGATCTCCTCCTCCTGCACGTCCAGTTGGAGGTTCTCGCGGAGGGAGCGTGTGATCGCCGAGACTATGTGCGCGGTCCCGTCCGCGCCGGGGACGTCCTTGCAGGACACCACGAGGGGCGCATAGGCGATGCCGGAGCCGGGCCGTGAGAGCTGGTGGACGAGGTTCTGGGTCATGGTGCTCTTGCCGACGCCCGGGTTGCCCAGGACCACGCAGCGCGGGCGCCTCAGAGGCGAGACGAGGAAGGAGTCGTCGCGGAACTCGTCCGAGCCGCGTTTGCGCAGATTGCGCTGCACGTACAGCACTTCATGGTCGAACCGGGACGTCTCGCTGGCGTGGCTGAAGGTGTGGGCGAGGCTGAGCTCGGCGTAGCGGCGTTCCGACGCGGCTCGGATGTCTGTCAGTACCTCGCGGGCGCGCTTCACTCGGAGCGAGGAGCCGAGGATGTCGACGATGTCCCGGAAGGCGGCATTGGGCGGAGTGTCGCTGCCCGACACCTGTGGTGCGGCGCCGATATAGGCGGTGACTTTCTCCAGGTCGGCGGCGCTGAGCGTCGCGGTGATGCTGTCATCGCGGGGAAAGACGCTCTCCATGTAGGCCATGACGAGCTGCCAGAGGGCGCCTGCCAGCCCGGCCCAGGTGTATCCGTGGTCCTCGCAGAAGTCCTCCGCGCGGGCCGTGAACGTCTCCTCGTACTCCTGGGCGAGTTCCGACAGCTCCCGGTGGGATCTGATGCCGAGCCTGGCGATGAACAGAAACTGAGACAGGGCGACGGTCTCGGGCTGTTCGAGGAACTGCGACACCTGGGTGACCTGGTCCTGGGTCAGCAGGGCGATCGCCTCGCCCGTGCCGTCCGTGAGGAGAAGGCCGCCCCGCTCGTCGGTCTCTTCCGCCCACCACGAGGGGGGAGTGTCTCCTGTTACTGGGGCCGACGACCTCGTCACGAACGCTGCTGCCATGCGTCCGACCACACTGCCCACAATTGCCGGTTCCACCGATGCTCCTCCCCGCGATCTGCTCCACATCCTCGCAGAAGGAACCTCCCCGTCCGCGACCACTCCCCCGTCTCGACGGGCCCAGCCCGGCCTGTCTGAGGCGAGGAGCGAGCGTACGGTGTGGTGCTGGCGTCATTCCACCCTCCTCGTGCGACGACCAGGGACCGGCAATCGATCGAGGTCGGCTTCACACTCGATCCCACCGAGTGAAGAACCCGAGTGAAGAAGAGGTCGGTCACCGCGTGACCAGAACCTCGCTGACGGCCTCACACACATCCTAAAGAGCCACCCAGCTCACCCACCCCGCCGACAGAGACCTCAGCACGCAACAAGCGGCAACAGCCCGGCCCGTGGGCTCCCCGCTCATGATCATCAAGCGCCGCTCTCGCTCACCCCAAGAGCGAGAGGATTATCTATGCAGTTACGACACCCTCTCGCTAACTCCAGCATCGCAGTTCCATGGCCTACGAGCCGTCGCTCCAGCAACCACGCTGCTGAACCATTCCAGTTCAAATGCCATACCAATCAAGATCTAAAACTATCCCTGTGCTTCAAACGGAGCAGGTCAGCCGCATATCAATGTCGTAATTACACAGAAGAACGACAGGCAGAAAGACCGCGCCGCCCGGATCCGGCACACGATGGACGCCCTGCTCCAGTGGCTCTTCGACACCACCAGCGACCAGACACCCGTCAACCCGGCCCTGTTCCTCGCGACCCCGGACTCCTACTTCGCCGGAACCGAGATCAGCGGGACTGATCTGCACCAGGCACTCGCCTACCTGGCAGAGCACGACCTCATCGACCACATCGACACCGACCCGCCCACGGTCGCCATCGCATCCCGGGGCACCAGCTGCGCCCTGTCAGGAGGAAGCGTGCAGGACCACGTCCACCAGCCCCGCCCCAGCACCACCTATAACACCTTCATGGCGAACGCCAAGGGCGTCATCATCGGTGAGCAGCAGCACTTCACCCAGAACAACAACGACGGCGTCGACCCCACACTGTTCGCCCAGCTAGCCGGGTACATCGGCCAGGTCAGCGCCACATTGGACATGCCCGAGACGGACCGCGCCGAGCTGGAGCGCGTCGCCCAGGACCTCCATGCCGAGGCGACCTCCGAGAACCCTGAGCCGGGCCGCCTGCGCCAGCTCGCCACCCAGGCGAAGAACATGCTCGTGGACGCCGGCACCACCATCGCGGCCACGATAGGCGTACAGCTGGCCGATCAGGCCCTCGGCGCGCTCACGCAGTAGCTCGTCTAGCAACACCGCAAGCCACGGGGGATTCACCATGACGCCCGCGGGGCCGGGCCGTACGGGGCTGCATGGCCTAACGATGGTCCGGGCCCGGGTGGCGGGCTACCGCGCCATCGACCTCAGCGCCCGCCTGGGCATCGACGTTCACCCCGTCGCCCGCCCACCGGGGCACCGCGGCTTCGTGATCATTCCACGGCGCTGGGCCATCGAACGCAGCATCGGCTGGCTCATGCACGGTCAGATCGTACACGGCCCCACTGACCTCGCCTCGCCGCCGTCTTCCACGACGTCCACCGCGTCCACCGGACCGCTCCGGGAGAGGCCGGACCCTGGAAGTCCGCGCTGAGCGCGTGCAGTTCAGCGCGACGGGCGAGCATGAGTTCCTCCGGCTGCCGCAAGGTGGTGTCGAGGTGCCAGACCCCACGGCGGAACCGCTGGAAGCCGATGCTCTCCCACAGCGCAGCGATCTTCTTCTTCGTCTGGCGGCGGTACGCCTCGGTGACCTGCTCGCGGTCCTCGGGATGCTCGCCCATGGCCCGGTACGCCGCCACCGCACAACAGCCCCCGGACAGGCGGCGGGTGGCTGGACAGCCAGCGCTGGGCCCAGCGCGAAACCCCTCCACGCCTTGTCGAGGCTGACACGGTCGAGGATCAGCAGATCCCCGACGGGATGTGTGACCGCCTTTCCGAACGCGGCGCTGCAGCCCGTGCGTCCGGAACGGCCAGGACGGCCGAGACGATGAGCGCAGGCGGGCGAGGCGGTGAATTGACGACTCAGGATCCCAGGGGCGGGCGCCCCTGGGTGAAGAGCCAGGTTCTGAACAGTCCGTCGAGTTGCTGGCCAGAGATTGTTTCCGCAAGTGCAATAAACTGCTGAGTGTCCGCATTTTCGTAGCGATGCTCTTTTGCCCACGCTTTCAGGAGGGCGAAGAACGCGCGGTCACCGATGCGCTGCCGCAACACATGAAGTGTCATTGCCCCACGCCGGTACACCGCGTCGGCGAACAGCGTGTCACGCTGCGGATCTCCCACAATGATGCTCCAGAACTCAGAAGGGGTACCCTCGTAGGCTACCTTGAACGCATTCTCGACGGATTGCGTTCCGGCACGGTCAGCCCATAGCCACTGGGCGTAGGTGGCGAACCCCTCGTTGAGCCAAATGTCCTTCCACTGGCGCACGGTGACCGAGTTTCCGAACCATTGATGGGCGATTTCGTGCGCGATCGTGTGTTCATGGCGAACGGGCACGGCATAGGAAGGCTTCGTCTGGGTTTCCAGGGCATACGACACGCCCGGTACGGAATCGACGATGGCGCCCGTCTCCTCAAACGGGTACGGGCCGAAGGGCTGGGTCCAGTAATCGGTGGCCGCGGAAGTGATCTTGTAGAAGTCCAGTTGACCGGCGGGCAACTTCTGGTCGTAGGCCGCGTAGACGGGGACTCCGCGGGGTGTCGTGCCGGACTGCGCCGAGAACTTGCCGATCGCGACGGTTGCCAGATAGGTCGCCATCGGCTTTTGTCCGCGCCAGGTGTACGTGACCTGGCCATTCTTTTCGCGCGAACCCGCAAGGCGGCCGTTCGAGATCGCCGTCAGTCCCTTGGGGACCTTGATGCGGAGGTCGAACGTGGCCTTGTCGGTCGGGTAGTCGTTGCACGGGAGCCAAGTGGAGGTGGCGTTCGGCTCGCCGGTGGTGAAGACGCCGTCGTCAGTCTTCAGCCAGCCGTACTTGGAATCGCCGACAATCGGACCTCCCAGCGGTTGGGGAACCCCTTCATAGCGGACTTCCACCGTGAACGCGCCCCGTCCGGAAGGCCGTGCCGCGGAGTTATGGAGATCTTTCCATCGCATTGCCGGAACGGAGCCGGACGGCCGTTGACGCGGATCTCGGAGACGTGGAGACCGTTCAGATCCAGGGAGAAGGAGGACAGATTCTGAGTGGCCTTGGCGGAGATCGTGGCCACGCCCTTGAGCGCGGATGTCCCAGGGTTGTACGAGAGAGCGAGATCGTAGTGTCGGGCGTCGTATCCACCATTACCGAGAGAGGGGAAGTACGGATCGCCGAGGCCGGAGGTTCCCAGGCTGTAGGGCTTCGGTTCGGCGGCTGCGGCACCGGAGAGGACGACCTGGCAGACCGGGGCGGTGGCTATGGCGACGGAGCAAAGACGCAGACTCATTGTCGGCTTTCGTCTCGAAGTGGTGAATACTCGGGGCGTCAGGTGCGGGCCGCGTCCATGGTCGGCGCGAGGTCTTCGGCCGGGGCCACCACCTTGCGGATGTTCCAGAGAGCCAGCAGGCCCGCTACGCCCAGCAGGGTCGCCTGGACGTCCAGGGCCAGGGGGAGGCCGATCCAGGCCGCGAGGGTGCCGGCGCAGACCAGGCCCAGGGCCTGGGAGGTGTCGAAGATGCTCTGGAGGCTGGCCAGGACGCGGCCGCGGGTCGCGTCCTCCGTGTGCATCTGGGTCACGGACATACGGCCCGCGAAGGCCCCGATCCCCGGGGCACCCAGTACGGCGAAGAGGCCAACGAACCAGCCCATGGTAGTGGTGACATACGCGCTGTTCCAGGTCACTGCGGTCATCACGGAGAACACGACCAGAGACCAGCCAAGCAGCCGGCCGGGTTCGATGCGCCGGGCCAGCGTGCCGACGAGCAAGCCGCCGGCCATGCCGCCGATGGCCTGCACGCCGCGCAGCAGGCCGGTATCGCTCTCCCCGCCGCCCAGCCGGTCCGTCACGAACACCACGAACAGGACCGCGAACAGGCCCTGCGCCAGCCCCATCAGAGCCACCGTCACCACCATGGCCCGCAGTCCGGGCCGGGTCCTGATCTCCCGCAGCCCCTCCAGGTAGGCGCGCCAGGCCGTTTGGTGGGCCGGCACCTTGCGGGTGACCCCGAAGGGCCGCAGCAGCAGCACGATCGCCAGCAGGAAGGTGGCGGCGTCGGCGACGACAATGCCCATCAGGCCGAACCAGCCCAGGACGAAACCTCCGAGGGAGGCGCCGCCGAGCCTGGCCAGGTTGCCGTTGAGGCTGATGAGCCCGTTCGCGGCCGGTACGTCCTCGCACTCGACCAGGGAGGGCAGCAGAGCGTACTTGGCCGGCTGGAACACGGTGGCGAGCGCGGCCTGCACGGCGGTGACGATGTTGACGACGAAGACCTGGTCGGGGCCCTGCACGGTGAGCAGGGGCAGGAGCGCGACCACCTGTGCGAGGCTCACCCACACCATCGTCCGGCGGCGGTCCCAACGATCGGCCAGCACACCTGCCACGGGCGAGAGCAGCAGGGCCGGCAGCAGCTCCACGAGGAAATTCGTCGCGGTCGCCCCCACCGAACCGGTGAGCTGATACACGTAGACCGGCATGGCGACCATGAACATCCAGTCGCCCGTCTCTGAAATGAATCCGGAAATCCACAGGCGGCGGAATCCAGGATTTACCATCGGGCCCTTCAGTGAAAAAGTCATGAGTCCCTCTCGCCCTTCCGCTGCTCCCTGCCCGGGAGGCTCCCCAGAGAGTGTCCTCGGGCGGGTCCCGTTCTTCAACCCGCCTACGATGGCGTGGGGTTGGGCACTATGAGCAGCCGTTCTACCGACTGTTCAAGTGCTTCCGGGCCTCGGTTGAACACCGCGCTTCCGCGTGCTCAGCGTGTTCGCAGTTTCCTTCGTTGACATGCCAAATATCGGCCTTCTAGCTTCGCTGACATGCTTCCCACCGACATCAATCTGCTTCCCGTGCTCGGCCGGCCCACTTTGTCGGGCGACGGTCGTCTTGCGGCCGTGAGTGTTTTCCGGCCGGATGTGGACGCCGACGAGAATTCCAGCGAGCTGTGGGTGGCTGAGACGGACGGGTCTTTGCCGGCCCGCCGCCTCACCCAGGGCTCGAGCGATGGCGCGCCGGCCTTCTCGCCCGACGGGCGCTGGCTGGCCTTCCTACGGCCCGGGCCCAACGGACCCGCGCAACTGCACCTGCTGCCGATGGACGGCGGCGAACCGTTCCCGGTGACCGACCTGCCACTGGGTGCGGGCCAGCCGGTGTGGAGTCCGGACTCGCGCCTGATCGCCTTCGCCGCACGCGTCCCCGAGCCGGGCCGGTATCTGCCGGGTGTGCCGCCGCACAAGGAGCGCCCCCGCCGCATCACCACTCTTCGCTACATGTCGGACGGCATCGGGTTCACCTTCGACCGGCCGCATCAGATCTTCGTCACGGACCCGTTCGCGGGCACACCGGTAACGACGCAGATCACCAGCGGGGAGTACGGCTGCTACGACGTCGCGTGGAGCCCAGACAGCCGGCTGCTGACGTTCGTCTCCGGCCGCCACGAGACGCACGCCGACGACCTGCGCCGGGACATCTGGGTCTGCTCCCCGGACGGCACCGGACTGCGGGCGCTGACCGACGGCGGCCTGGAACTGGGCTGCCCGCGCTTCTCGGCCGACGGCACGGCCGTGTGCTTCGCCGCCGAGACGCTGGACGAGTACAACCGGGCCAGCGGGGCCAACAGTTACGGCCTCTGGTCGGTGGCCGTCGACGGTTCGGCACCGCCGCGCCGGCTCACCGACCCGGAGCCGTACCACCTGAGTTTCGCGAGCCAGATGATCGCGCCCGCCTCCGACGGCGTGTACTTCGCCAACGACTACCGGGGCGAGGTCCACCTCGTCCTCGTGCCCTACGACGGCGGCGAGTCCAGGCCCGTCATCACCGGGCCCCGGCAGGTCAACGGATACACGGTTGCCGAGGGGCCGCAGGGCACCACGATCGCCGCCGTGCTCTCCGACGCCGGGAGCTCCGGTGACCTGGTGGTGCTGCGCGGCGGCGAGGAGCGGGAACTCACCTCGTTCGGGGCCGAACTGCGCGCTCACGCCGGCCTGTTGCCGGTCGAGGAGTTCACCGCCAAGGCCCAGGACGGCTACGTCCTGCACGGCTGGACGGTCCGCCCGGCCGGTCCCGGCCCGCATCCGGTGCTGCTCCAGATCAAGGGCGGCCCCTTCACACAGTGGGGGTACACGCTCAACGGGCCGGCGTCCTTCGAGGAGGCCCAGGTCTACGCGAGCGCGGGCTATGCCGTCGTACTCGGCAATCCGCGCGGCACCTCCGGATACGGGCAGGCGCACGGCCGGTACGCGGCGAGCGACCTGGCCCGCCGCACGGCGACCGACCTGCTGGCCCTGCTGGACGCCGCCCTGGAGGCACCGGACCTGGACGGGACGCGGGTCGGGGTTCAGGGCGGCTCGTTCGGCGGCTACATGGCGGCGTGGATGGCCGCGCACCATGGGGAGCGGTTCCGGGCCGCCATGGGCGAACGCGGCTGCTACGCGATCGACAGCCACTTCGGATCCGCCGACGACGGGGTCAACAACTCCATCGCGCTGTACGGCGCGGACCAGGAGCGGTGGGCGGAGATCAGCCCGCTCACCCATGCTGACCGGATCGAGATCCCGATGCTGCTCATTCAGTCGGAGGAAGACCGGCACACGCCGATGGAGCAGGCCCAGCGGATGTTCGTCGCCCTGCGCACCCGCGGCGTGCCCGCAGAGATGCTGCTGTTCCCCGGCGAGGGCCACGACATGTCGCGCACCGGTCTGCCCAGCCACCGGGTGGCGCGGTACGAGGCGATCTTGGAGTGGTGGGCCCGCCACCTGTGACCCGGCCGCCTTCCCCCGGCCCCGACCGCGCGCCGAAGCAACGCTGATCGCCGACGCGGTGCACGGGGCAGGGCCGACTCAGTTCGTGCAGCCAGCGATTCGATCAGGAATGAGGTAGGCGACGGTGACGGATTCCAGCGCCGGTGAGTACTTTCTCTCGGCTTATCTGACCCCACCGGGCGAACGCTCGGTCATCTCCCCGCGACACGACCACAACGTCTCCCTGTGGCGGCGCTCCGCCGGCTCCGTCGAACTCGTACGGCACTGGGAGCTGGAGCGGATCAGCGGACAGAAGCATCACGCGTGGCCGCTGTTCACGACGGAGCGCACCGAGGCGCTGCTCGACCGGCTGCTGGCGACGGAGGGGCTGTCGACGGCGGACCTGAGCGCCAGCTGGGGCACGCCCGGGCTGCCGGGCCACGCCCCGCTGCCGGCTCTGCCCGGTGCCGAGGAGCTTCCCGTGCACAGCCTGGGACACCTGTTCAGCGGGATCCTGATGGACAGCAGGACCTTCCGGGAGGAGACCATCATCGGGATGGCCGTGGACGCCGCCCCGGACCTGGTGCTGGAGGACAAGCTCCCGCCCTACTACTACGCCGGCTGCGTGTCCGTGAAGGGGCGGATCACCTTCGCCCCCGTGGAGTCACCGGCCCCGCTCTACCACGCGGCCGACCGGCTGTTCGGCAAGGAGCCCGGCACTCTGATGGCGCTAGCCTCAGCCTGCCGTACCGCGATCGAGTACGACGCGGCGGCCGCCGTCGCCGAGCTGGAGCTCTTCGGCGGCCGGGTGCAGCCGTGGGCGGTCTCCTTCGGGCTGGTGAAGAAGGTCATCGCCGAGGCGGAGCGTCAGCTGGGCCAGGACGCGAGGCCGGACTCCAGGTTCACCGCGGAGGAGAACCTGCAGAGTGCCGTGATGAAGGTGGTCCAGGAGTGCTGTGAGCTGATCGTCATCCGCAACGTCGAGAAGCTGGCGGAGCTCGGCGGTGTCCGCACCGAGGGCTCCTATCTGTCCATCAGCGGCGGCTTCGGGCTGAACGTCCAGGCGAACACCCTGGTCCTGGATCGCTTCGGGTTCCGCGGTCTGCTCACGCCGCCGTGCGCCAACGACTCCGGGGTGGGCCTCGGCCTGGGGCTGGTGGGCCTGTACGGGACAGGTGCCCTGGACGGGGCGGACCTGCACATCGACAGCGCGTACTACGGCAGCGACCTGGCGGACGTGGAGGAGGCACTCGCCGAGTTCGCCCCGTGGATCGAGGACGTGTCGGACTTCTCGGCCGACCGCTTCGTGCAGGACCTGACCGACGACGTGGTGGTGTGGGCGGACGGTGCGGCGGAGATGGGGCCGCGGGCGCTCGGGCATCGCAGTCTGCTCGGGGATCCGCGCTCGGAGAAGGTCAAGGACCTGCTCAACGAGTACAAACAGCGGCAGTGGTGGCGACCGGTCGCCCCGATCGTGCTCGCCGAGTACGCGCACGACTGGTTCGAGCAGGACCGGCCGTCGCCGTACATGCTGGAGGCGGCGGTCGTACGCGCCGAACAGCGGGACAAGGTGCCCGCCATCCTCCACCTGGACGGCACGGCCCGGCACCAGACGCTCACCGAGCAGGTCAACCCCCTGCTGTACCGGGCGATCGACGCGTTCCGCGCAGCGACCGGTGTGCCGATCGTGTGCAACACCTCCCTCAACGACAAGGGCGAGCCGATCGTCGACACCGCCGCCGAGGCCCTCACCTTCTGCGTCCGCAAGGGAATCCGGATCGCCTACCTCGGCGGACGCCGGGTGGTCCTGCGCCGGCCGGACGACGCGCGGCTGCCCGTGCCGGCCCGGCCGCGCCCCCGAGCGCAGGAGTACTTCGCCGGGCAGGAAGCGGACCGCGACGCCCTGTGGAACTCCTGGCTGGAGCGCGGCTACACCGAGGGCGCCCTGCTGCTGATGACGGGCACCCCGCAACTCCTCACCGACCCGGGGACCTTCACCCCGAACCGGGTCCGGCTGCTCGCGGAGCGAGTGGCCGCCCAGGACCCCGGTTTCGCGCAGGGCCTCGAGGAGTTCCTCCAGGACAACGGCCCAGGCACCGCCTTCACCGTGGGCGCCGCGCCGCGCCGCGCCGCCTGACCGCCGTCACGGACGAGTCACCGGCGACCCGGACACCGGCCGGGCTCCAGCCAGCAGGCATCCCGACACGCGCCAGAGAGATGGAACGGACCATGACGAGTTACACGTTCGACGACCTCGTAGGGGACGAGAAGGTCTTCTTCGCCGAGTACTTCAACAAGAAGCCGATGCTGCGCAAGGGCGCGCTGAAGGACCCCAAGGGGGTGCTTTCGCTGCGCAGGCTAGACGAGCTGGTCCAGCTGGAGATCATCCGGCCGCCCTACTTGCGGGTCAACCTCAAGGGCCAGGGCGTCCCCGAGAAGGGCTACACCAAAACGCTCACCGTGCAGGGCACGGATGTGACCGACACGGTCGACGCGCAGAAGGTGTACGAGCTCTTCCGCGCCGGCGCCACCATCGTGTGGAGCTCCCTCAACCACGTCGACTCCTCGCTGCGCCGCTTCACCCAGGTGATCAGCGACAAGTTCGGCGCCCGGACCGACTGCGTGGCCTTCCTGACGCCGGCCGGCAAGCAGGGCTTCTCCCCGCACCACGACCCGGTCGACCTGTTCATCGTGCAGACCGAGGGCACCAAGCGGTGGCGGCTGTGGAACCCGCCGCAGGTGCGCCGGGCGCAGGCCGCGTCGTACACGGCCGAGCAGCTCGGCGAGCCGGTGATCGACGTGCTGCTGGAGCCCGGCGATGTGCTCTACCTCCCGTACGACACTCCGCACGCGGCGGCGGCGGAGGAGCTCGCCTCCGTCCACCTGTCGATCATGATCCGGCCGCGGATGTGGAAGGACCTGCTGCTGCAGACCTTCGAAGAACTCGCCGTCGACCCGGAGTTCAACGAGTTCCCGTACATCGGCGAATCCAGGGACAGTTCGGTGGAAGAGGCCTTCAAGGAGAAGGTGCGCGCCCTCATGGCCAGGTTCGAGGAGATCGAACCGGCCGCGGAACTCGACCGGTTGGCGGAACTGGGCCGTCGTATGCCCGGTAACTCCATGGGCCATACGTTCCGGACGACGGCGGAACTCGACACGCTGGAGGCGGGATCGGCGCTCCGGCTCACCGACGTCGACGTGGAGTTCGGTGCGAATCAGGACGGGCGCGTCCAGATGACGGTCAGCGGCCATAAGGTCGCCGTTCCCGCACCGGTCGCCGAAACCCTCGCCGGAATGAGCGCGGGCGACCACATCATCGCCTCGGACGTCTTCCCCGGCGCGGAGCCGGCCCGCGCGGCGAAGACGGCCAAGGGCCTGGCGCGGCTCGGTCTGCTGGAGATCGTGGCGGCATAGTACGTACCGGTACACCGTCGGCGGACACCGCAGCCGTACGGCTTCACCACACGGTGGGGCCGTACGGTTGCTGCGGATCGCGGCGGACATGACGACACGACGAGCACGCAAGGATCACAGTGACAATCGAACGCGTTGGCCCTCCCATGATCGCCGACGAGCGTGAAATGCTCCGCGGCTACCTCGAGTTCCACCGTGCGACGCTGGCCCTGAAATGCGAGGGCCTCACCGACGAGGAGCTGCGCCGGCAGTCGATGCCGCCCTCGACGCTCTCCCTGCTCGGTCTGGTGCGGCACATGGCCGAGGTGGAGCGGTCCTGGTTCCGCAGAATCATCGACGGCGAGGACATCCCGCTCGTCTGGTCTGACGATTTCGACTTCCAGGTCGCCTACGACGCCCGCGAGGCGGACCGGCAGGAGGCCTTCGACGCCTGGCGAACGGAGATCGAGCACGCCCGCCGCATCGAGGCGGCTGCCGAGTCCCTGGACGTCATCGCGCACGACCGTCGCAAGAACCACACGGTGTCGCTGCGCATGGTCATGCTCCACATGATCCACGAGTACGCCCGGCACAACGGGCACGCCGACTTCCTGCGCGAGGGCATCGACGGATCCGTCGGCGTCTGACGCACCCCCCCTTTTTTCCGTACGCGAATTCCGTACACAAGAGAGCCGTTTTTATCCGCGCCGACGTGGATAAAAACGGCTCTCTTTGTTTTCCGAAGGTGTTCGACCGATCCCCGTCATCAGTTGAACACCCGCGAAATGGCCTTTGAAGTGGGCTTCTTCAATTCACCGTACAGGAACGGGAGTTGAACAGTCGGCGGGGATTGCGTCCGCTCCCGGAAATGGGCCACTATTACATCACCGCCGGGAACGACCCGGAGGAACCGAGAAAAGGAGTTCCAAAATGGAGAACACCTTCGAGGACATCGAGTTCATCGAGACCTCCGCCGAGCTGCTGGCGACCTCGTACTACGTCAACATCCAGTAATTCCCGGTACGGCATGAGGGGCGGCGGCCTTAAACGCCGCCCCTTCGGCCCGAACCACACGCTGAGCGGGCCGAGAAGAGTCCTTCTTCTCGGCCCGCTGGAACGCCCGTGGGAGGCGGAGAACGTGGGAACCACCGCTGCCGACTGGACCTTCGCGTCCCTCGTCGGCGACACCGAGAGCTTCTTTGCACAGCACTTCGACCGGCAGCCGCTGCTGCGCCGCGGTGCGCTCGCGAACCGGGTCCGCGACCTGGTCACGGTGGACCGGCTCGACGACGTCCTGGCCCTGCAGGCCGTCTCGCCGGCGTACGTGCGTCTCGCCAAGAACGGTCAGGGCGTGTCCAGCAAGGCCTATACGCGCACCACGGGAGACCACGGGACGGGGCTCGCCGAAACCGTCGTACCGGAGCGGGTCTACGAGCTGTTCCGCTCCGGCGCCACCGTCTCCTGGAACCACCTCGAGCACCTCCTGCCCCCGGCCCGGCACCTCGCGGACGTCTTTGCCGGCACCTTCGCCTGTCCCGCCGAGGTCGTCGGCTTCCTGACGCCGGCCGGGCACGACGGGTACGCCCCGCACCACGACCCGGTGGACGTCTTCGTCATCCAGATCGAGGGAACGAAGGACTGGCAGGTCTGGCAGCCACCCGCCGACCGGCGCGGGGACAGCGTCCGCTACCCGGCCGACCAGCTCGGTGAGCCCGCGCTGCGCACCACGCTGCACCCCGGAGACGTGCTCTACCTGCCGTACGGGACGCCGCACGCCGCGGCCGCCAGGGAGCAGGTCTCCCTGCACCTGTCGGTCACCGTGGCCCCGCGGCGCTGGCGTGACCTGCTGGTGGAAACAGTCCAGGAGCTCGTGCGCGACGAGGCGTTCCACGCCGTGCCGTTGCTCGGCGACGCCACCGTCCCCGACGCGGCCGACGGCCACCGCAACCCGGTCGCGGACCGGTACCGCGAGAAGGTCGCCGAGCTGTGCGCCCGCCTCACCGCGCTGGCGGCCGACGACGAGTCCGTGCGGCTCGCCGAGGCCGGGCGGGCGCGTGCCGGTGTGGGCCGGTCGCGGGAGTTCGCGCGGCTGACCGCCTTGGACGCCCTGACCGCCGAGGCACAGGTGCGGCGCACCGAGGCCCCCGTCGAGCTCGGGGCGAGCCTCGACGGCAAGACCTCCCTGCTGGTCAACGGCCACCGGCTGGCCGTGCCCGACTCCGTCGCCGACACGCTGCGCGCATTGGAGCGCGGCGGTTCGCTGCCGGCCGGCGGGTTCCTCGCGGGGGCCCCCGAGGACCGTTCCGTCCGCGCGGCCCGGCAGCTCGCCCGCCTCGGCGTTCTCCAGGCCGTGGGCCGAGCGGAGGCCTGAGCGCCGTGAACGCGACGACCGGGGCAACGCGTCCCGACCCCGCTCCCGGCCGCCCAGCGGCCGGGGGTGCGGGGCCGCGCCTCGGCGACCTCGTGGCCGATCTGTCGGTGCGGCCGCAGGACGACTTCCACCGGTACGTCAACGGGCCTTGGTCGGACGCGTTCGTGCTGCCGGGGCACCGCGCCGAGGTGACGCTGCTGTCGTTGCTGGCCGAGGAGGTCGAGGACGATGTCGTCAGGGTCATCCGACGGGCGGCGGCCGGACCCGGTGACGCTGGCTCCGCCTCGCGGGCGATCGCGGACCTGTACGCGAGCTTCATGGACGAGGCGGAGATCGAGGCGCGCGGAGCGACGCCCCTGGCCGAGGACCTGGCCGACATCCGCTCCGCGCGCGACCGACGGGAGCTGGCTGCCGTCCTGGGACGGCTGCAGGCACAGGGCGTGCGCGGCGCGCTGGAGCCCTCCGTCTCGGCGGACCCGGCCGACGGGTCCCGCTACTCCCTGACACTGACCGCGTCCGGCCTCAGCCTGCCGCGCCCCGAGCTCTACCACGCGGACGGCGATGAACAGTTGCTGCCCGGCTACGCCCGGCACATGGGCACCATGCTCGCCCACGCTGGCCTGCCCGCCTCCTCCGAGGCCGCCGAGGCCGTCCTGCATGCGGAAACGGCCTTGGCCCGGCTCCATGCACACGCGGCCTCGGCCGCGGCTGCGCCCGGGGCCACCGCCTTCTCCCCCACCGCCGCGGGTTCTCCGAGTGTCGGCGCGGGCTCCCCGTCCGCTGCCGCCGGGTTCCCGGCCGTCGGTGCCGCAGCGCCGCAGACCGGCTCGCTGGCCCCCGCATCCCCGCGGACCGCTCCGGCTCTCCCGTGCTCCGTGGGTGAACTCGGCGCACGCGACCGGGGGTTCCCGTGGGCAGACTGGCTGCGGGGGCTCGGGGTAGCGGACTCGAAGGTGGTCGTGCGCGTGCGGCCGGCGGGCTTTCTGGTGGCGCTGGAGGAGTGGTGGGCCGGCACGGACCTGCACCTGCTGCGGCTCTGGCTCGCCTGGCGGTACGTCCACGAGATGGCGCCCTTCGGGACGCGTGCGGTCTTCGCCGAACACTTCCGCTGGTACTGGCAAGAACTCACCGGCGCCCGGCAGCCGTGGCCGCGTACCAGGCGGGCCAGCGCCTTCGTGCAGACGGCCCTCGGGGAAGTCGTCGGAGCCTGGTATCTGCACGAACACCTGACGTCCGGCACGCTGACCGCCGTACGACAGCTGGTGGACGACCTCGTCGGAACCTACCGGCACTGCCTGGAGGGCGCGCGGTGGATGCGACCCGGCACCCGGCAGGCGGCGCTGGCCAAGCTCGACACCATGCGCTTCGACATCGGCGCCCCGGCGGTCCCGGCCGACTGCGCGAGTCTGCGCACGGACCCCAAGGACCTCGTCGGCAACGTCAAACGCTCCCGGGCCTGGCACATCGCCCGCGAACTCGGCCGTCTGGGCGGCCCGGTCGACCGGTCGGACTGGAAGGTCCCGCCGCAGTCGGTCACCGCCTACTACCGGCACAGCCTGAACCAGGTGGTGATCCCCGCGGCCCTGCTGCGGTTGCCGGTGTTCGACGTGGCCGGTGACCCGGCACGCAACATGGCGCTGCTGGGCTCGATCGTCTGCCACGAGATGTCCCACGCATTCGACGACCGCGGATCCCGCTACGACGGACACGGCCGGATCCAGGTCTGGTGGGAGGCCGAGGACCGGGCCGAGTACGAGCGCCGCAGCGCCCTGCTGGTGCGGCAGTACGACGGGTGTTCCCCCTGCGGAGCCGACGGCGCCCGCGTCAGCGGGGCACGCACTCTCGGTGAGAACATCGCGGACATCACCGGCCTGACGGTCGCCCAGCAGGCCTTCGCCGCGCACTTCGACGCGCTGGGCGTCACCGGGGAGCCGTACCGGCGCCATATGCGGCGGTTCTTCATGGTATGGGCCACCATGTGGCGGGCCAAGCGCACCCGGGGCCGGATGCTGGAGCGGCTCGCCCACGACTCCCACGCACCGCCGGAGTTCCGCTGCAACGGCGTCCTCGGCCATGTCCCCGCGTTCTACGAGGCCTTCGGCGTCACCGAGACGGATCGTCTGTACATCCCGCCAGAAGCCCGGTTCTCACTGCTGGGCCCACCCGTTACCCAGTGGAAGGGAGAGGAAGACATATGAGCCACACAGTTGTCGAGCGGGCTGGTGCGCTTGCCCTCGACATCGACGCCGAGCGGCTGTTACGCCGCGTCGAGGAACTGGGGCGGATAGGGGCGGACCCCGCCACCGGCGGCATCACCCGTACGGGGTTCAGCGCGGCCGACCGCGAGGCGCGTGCCTATCTGATGGACGAGGCCCAGGCCGCCGACCTGTTCCCGGCCGTGGACGCGGCGGGGAACATCATCGTGCGGCAGCGGCACACCGGACAGCCCACGGCCGACCGGCAGGTGGTGCTGATGGGCTCGCACCTGGACACCGTGGTCGACGGCGGCAGGCTGGACGGCGCCTACGGCGTGATCGCGGCCCTGGAGGTCCTCCAGACGGCCGTCGAGTCCGGGATCGGCCTGCGGCGCGAACCGGTGGCGATCGCCTTCGCCAACGAGGAGGGTGCGCTCTTCCCGCAGCCGTTCTGGGGCTCCATGGCAGTCGCCGGACGGATAGCCGGCCTTCCCCGGGAGCCATGCGACGACCAGGGGCGGCCGCTGCGCGACGCGCTGCGCCTTGCCGGCGGCGACCTCGACGCCCTGGGCAGCGCCTCCTGGCCGAGGCAGTTGGTGGCGGCGTATCTCGAACTCCACGTGGAGCAGGGCCCGGTGCTGGAGCGCAGCGGCAGCCGTATCGGCGTCGTGGAGGCGATCACCGGACGGATCGTTCTCACGCTGGAGATCCGGGGCGCGGCCGGGCATTCGGGGACCACACCGATGGAGGCCCGCTCCGACGCGTTGGCCGCCGCGGCCCGCGTGGTGCTGGCGGCGGAGCACGTCGCCGGGCAGCGGAAGCTGTGCCGGGTGGCCACCGTAGGCCGGCTCGACCCCTATCCGAACACCCCGAACACCATCGCCGGCGCGGTGCGGATGACGGTGGACCTGCGGGACACCGACGTCTGGCGCGCGTCGGACGCCGAGCAGGCGCTGCGCACGATGCTGCGCGACATCGCCGAAGCGACCGGAACCGAGATCGAGGTGGTGACCGAGACTCGCTCCGACCCGGTCTCCACCGACCCCCGGCTGCGTGCGGCGATCGTGCACAGCGCCGACGAACTCGGCCTGCTCTACGAGGAGTTGCCAAGCGGGGCCGGGCACGACGCCCAGTTTGTGGCCGACATCGCGCCGATCGGCATGATCTTCGTACCGAGCATTGGTGGCGTCAGTCATGTACCGGAGGAGAACACCTCCCCCGAGGACCTGGTGGCCGGGGCGCGGGTACTGCTGCGCTCCGCGCTGCGCACGATCGGACTGGAGGAGCTGTGAACCCGATCAGGAAGAGCCGCAGCATCGCTGTCTTCTGCGGGGCCCGCCCGGGCACCCGGCAGGAACACCTCGACTTCGCCCGGGACTTCGGCGCCTCACTCGCCCGCCACGGCCTGGACCTCGTCTACGGCGCCGGTGGCGTCGGTGTGATGCGGGCCGTCGCCGACGGTGTGATGGAGCACGGCGGGAGCGTCACCGGAGTCATCCCGCGGACCCTGCACGACCGTGAGCGGGCCGACCGCGCGCCCGGCACCATCTTCCTGGTGCGCACCATGCACCACCGCAAGGCGCTCATGTACCGGCTGGCCTCCGGGTTCGCGGTACTGCCGGGCGGCCTGGGAACGCTGGACGAGCTCATGGAGGTCGCCACCTGGAACCAGCTGTCGCTGCTTACCAAGCCGGTGGTGGTCCTCAACCACCGCGGTTTCTACGACCCGATGCTCGCGATGCTCGACCATCTGGTCGCCGAGGGCTTCATCGCCGCGCACGAGCGCCATCTGATCCAGGTCGCCGAGACGCCCGAGGAAGCGCTCCGCCTGCTGGGGTCCGGGACAGGGATCCCACAACAGATGGCGGAGCCGGTGGCCGTGCAGTGACGCAGTCCGAGGTCCGACGGGGCACTGGGCGCTTGCCGGGACTCGTCAATCCACGGGTAAGGAAAGGAATCCTTTCTGCACAGCGAACACGCCTGCTTGGAAGCGGCTTCGGGCGTTCAGATACGTCATGAGGCCGGAGGCGATGCGACGAGCGGTGCGTGGTGACACGCCGAGCCGCTTGGCTATAGCCTCATCGGTGTGACCGAGCGCCAGGAGCCTGAGCGCCTCGGCCTGCTGGCGGGTCAGGCCTCCGAGATCCGGGTGCGCGGGTTCCTCCAGCGGCGCGGCGGACTGCCACACGCTCTCGAACAGAGCGTGCAGCGTCGTGATCATCCCCGGCGAGCTCAACTGCACCGCTCCGGCCGAGGTGTCGTCGGCGTTCGAGGCGATCACAGCGAACTCGCGGTCATAGATGATCATGCGGTTCGGCAGGGACGGCACGGTGCGCACCTGGCATCCCTGCTCGACGAGCCAGTGCGCGTGGCCCATGGTCGCGCGATCGCTTCGGATGCTATCCAGATAGATGGTGCGCATCCGGACACCACGCTCGAGCAGTTTCTGGTTGAGCGGTCGGGACGCCCTCATGTTCGCCGGCGTCTGCGGGCCGCCCGGGGCGAAGGTGAGGAGTTCCGTCGATACTTTGCTGTTGAGCATGGCCAGATGGTCACGGATGGAGTCCAGGCCGCTGAGGTATGTGACGCCGGCTTCGGCTGGTACGGACTCATTGTCTCCGTCGTAGTCCAGGATGAACCTGGCCGCCGCTGCCCGGCTCGCCTCCAGTCGCTGCTGCTGCTCGGCGAGTTCGGCCTGCTGCTGGGCGATCAGCAGCTCCATGCCCACATGAGGGCTCACCGCGTGCAATTGGTGGGGATTCTCGGTGGATGCGCGGATAAGAGCCAATGCGCTGAGCCGGTCCAGTGCGCCGCGTACCGCTTCCTCGGACAGATCCAACCACAGGCAGATATCGGCCACTCCCTGCGGTCTGTTCAGCATGACCCGGTAGACGGATTCGGCCAGTGGGTCAAGTCCGAGCGAGTTCAGCATTCCTAGACGCCCCCCTGTCAACCATGCAGCCTGAGTTCAGTACACCCGAGGACTCAAACCGCTGATCGACGCTAAGCGATGGCGATGCGGGTCAGCAAGAGGGCAGCCGATTTTGGCTGAATCGATTCGCACTTCCCTTGTTTGCCATATATTTCGCTACATGCGATGCATCACACAGGAAGTGGATTCGACCGAAGTCGTCCCTGGCCCGTCCCGACTCGAACCAGGTCTCCTCATGTATCTCGTCCACGTATCTGTCCGGCCCCGTCGGCGCGGCACGGCGCTGTCGCCCTCGGTCGCGGGGACCATCGCCCGTGCATGCGCGGACCGGGGCGGCTTCGAGCACGTCACTGTGCACGCCGACGCGCTGCCCCATCCGGTCCTGGGCCTCTATCTGCGGGCCGATTCGCTGGCCGAGGCCGAGGCTGCGGCCGACGCCCTGTGGCGCCATATGGCCCTCCTCGTACCGCAGTTGAGGGACTGGGAGCTGGTGCGCGCCGAAGTGCCGCTGCTGCGGCCGGAAGCCGAGTCGTGAGGCCGCGCCCGGCCGGCGCACCGGGGCGGCCCTGTGTCCTGAGTAGGCCACGGCCGGTTTGACCCCAGCGTTCCCCCTTTCCTCTCGCCTTCCGCACACGGCAACCTATTTCCCGTCAGCGAATTTCAGCAGAGGGAATGGGAAAAGCAATGAATCACACTGTTTCTCGCAATGCCGTACGTCGTGCAATCATGGCCACTGTTTTCTTCGCGGTGGCGAGCGGATTCGCCGCGAACGCCGACAGCCATCCGACGGAGAATCAGGTGAAGATCAGTGCGGCCATGACGTACTCGGTCGGCGAGGACGACCACGGCTGGCAGTGAGAACCGCTTCTCGTGGACCAGATCGGCTTCGTCCAGGGGGAAGTCCATGGGTCGAGAAGATGCGGAATACCTGATCCGATTGCGTGACTCCTTGTTCAGGGAGCAGTCCGTAGAAGAAATCCCCATCGACATGCTGTCGACCGGCTTCTCCCCGCGAGTCGACGGCGAGGACACTGAGCACATTCGCAACCTGGCGGAGACGTCCGCCGAACTCCCGCCCATTCTGGTCCACCGCGCGAGTATGACCGTCATAGACGGCGTCCACCGGCTGCGCGTGGCCGAGCTGCGGGGGCAGGACCGCATCGCGGTGCGGTTCTTCGACGGAGAGCAGACCGACGCCCGACTCCTCGCGGTGGCGACCAACATCGCACACGGACGCCCCTTGTCCGCGGCGGACCGTACGGCCGCGGCGATGAGCATCTTCGCCTCGCATCCGAGATGGTCCGACCGCGCCGTGGCGGCCGTCGCGGGCCTGTCCCCGAAGCGGGTCGCGCGGCTGCGCAAGGAGGATACAGCCCTCCCGCAGGCGGACCGCAGAATAGGGCGGGACGGCAGGGTCCGGCCCGTCGACTCCTCGCGCAGTCGGGAACGGGCAGGCGAACTGCTGCGCAACAACCCCAGCGCCTCCCTGCGGCAAATCGCGGCGCAGGTGGGCCTGGCCCCGGCGACCGTCGCCGACGTACGCGACCGCATCCGACGCGGCGAGAGCCCGGTGCCGAGCCGCGGCCGGCGGCCGACTGCCCCGGCACACGTGCCCACACCCGCGAGGCCCGTGCACACGGCCGAGGTGGCCGCGATCTCGGAGTCGGCGGCGCGGACGAGTGCGGTGCCGGAAGCTGTGGCCGGGGTGGGCCCAATTGCGGTGCCCGTGACCGGTGGCGCTCTGGTGGCGGCGCTGACGGGCGACGTGGCCCGGGACCAGGAGCCCGCCGCCGGGGTCGTACCCGGCAGGCGGCCCGGTTCCCTGCGGCGCGTGCCCACCGGGCCCAAGGCAGCGGTCGTGGCCGCCGACGAGGTCACGCGGATCACCAACGCCCTGCGCCGTGACCCTTCGCTCCGGTTGAGCGACTCGGGACGCTCCCTGCTGCGCTTGCTCGACGCCTGTGCGCTGGTGGCCCGGGAACGCCGGAGGATCGCCGCGACGGTGCCCGCGCACTGCAAGGAGCCCATGGCACGGCTCGCCGAGGGATACGCCGGGGTGTGGCGGCTGCTCGCCGACGACCTCGTGCAGTACGTCGAGGAGATGGACGACATG
The DNA here is from genome assembly GCF_044544845.1 of Streptomyces sp. NPDC053474. Lineage (NCBI taxonomy): Bacteria > Bacillati > Actinomycetota > Actinomycetes > Kitasatosporales > Streptomycetaceae > Streptomyces > Streptomyces sp. NPDC053474. The sequence continues at coordinate 445,557 of NZ_JBITXV010000009.1, read as the reverse complement.
GACGAGGCCGAGGAGATCGGCTCGCTCGGCGCGTGAGCGTCCGGCGACACAGGGAAGGAGGTGTGAACCATGCAGCGACCGCAGGTGTCGCGAGCCGCGACGCGGATCGGCGCACAGCAACTGTGCGAGCTCCTCGGCGAGTGGCGCGCGGACGGCGGCAGCGCCTACCGGGCGCTCGCCGCATCCGTACGAGAGCTGGTCCGGGACGGGCGGTTGTCCAGGACAAGCCGGCTGCCCGCCGAGCGTGACCTGGCGGACGTGCTGGCGGTGAGCCGCACGACGGTGGCCTCGGCCTACGAACTGCTGCGCGCGGAGGGCGGACTGATCAGCCTGAGAGGCGTGGGCAGCTTCGTCGTCGCCGACCGGGTGGAGCCGCGCGGCGCCAAGGATCCGGGCCCGATCGACCTGAGCATCGCCGCGCTGCCGGCCCCTGAGCCATGGCTGTCCCGCACGATGGCCCGTGCCGTGGCGGAACTCCCCGGCTACACCGGCGGACACGGCGCATTCCCGGCCGGGCTGCCGGAACTGCGCGTCGCCATCGCCGCCCGCTACACGGCACGCGGTCTGCCCACCGACGCCGAGCAGATCCTGGTCACCAACGGTGCGACCGGTGCCTTCACGCTGCTGGTACGGCAGTTCGGCGCGCCGGGTGACCGGATGGTCGTGGAGACGCCGACCCATCCCGGGGTGCTGCGGTCGCTGACGCGGGCCGGGATCCGACCGGTTCCCGTGCGGCTGCTCGAGTACGGCTGGAACCTCGGGGCGTGGCGGGAGGCGCTGCACGCGGCGCAGCCCCGACTGGCCTGTGTCACTCCGGACTTCCACGCGCCGACCGGTCTGGTGATGCAGGACGAGCAGCGGCGTGACCTCGTGGCGCTCGCCCGGGCGGCCGGGGTGACGCTAGTGACCGACGAGACCATGGCCGAGCTGTCGCTGGAGCCGGCGATCCCACCGCCGCCTCCACTGGCCGCCCACGACCCCGCGGACGAATTCGGCGCGGTGATCACCGTCGGCTCGGCGAGCAAGGCGTACTGGGGCGGGCTGCGGATCGGCTGGATCCGGGCCGGCGCGCAGACCGTGCGCCTCCTGGCCGAACAGCGCCTGGGCCTGGACGTCTCCTCCCCGGTCATCGACCAGTTGGTGCTCGCCCGGCTGCTCGGCGACCCGGACGTGCTGGCCGAGGTACTCGACTTCCAGCGGGACCGGGCCCGCGCGCGGCGCGACGCGCTCGTGGCCCTGCTGCGCCGGGAGCTGCCCGCCTGGACCTTCCAAGTGCCCACCGGAGGGCTCGCGCTGTGGGCCAGAACCGAGGGTGCCTCCGCCCGGGCGGTGGCCGACGCCGCTGAACGGCACGGCGTACGGCTGGGCGCGGGGCCCCACTTCGGTGTCGCGGGCGGTTCGCCGGACGACCACGTCCGGCTGCCTTACACCCAACCGCCCGACGTCCTCGCCGAGTCGGTACGGCGCCTCGCCGAGGCGCTTCGGTCCGCGGAGTGCGCCACGGCGCTCGCAGGACGCGACCTACCCATGTCGTTCTGACGAACGGCCGGCCCCGAGAAATCAGCCAGCCCCCCGCGAGTTCCGTCGGTTCCCGAGAGTCCGGTGCGGTCCGGCCCGCCCGGCCAGTGTTCTTCATCCTTCGCAGGTGAGGTGGCAGCATGTCCGAGTTCAACGCGATGACGACCTCGACGGGTCGGGTGGCAGGGCGCCACGACGCCTCCTCCCACGTGGCCGTGATCGGCCTGGCCTGCCGCTTTCCCGGGGCGCGGGACGCAGACGAGTTCTGGCGGAACCTGATCGGTGGGGTGGACTCGATCACGCACCGTGTCACCCCGCGGGGCCGGGTGTCCCGGGGGCTGCTGGCCGACCCCGAGCGCTTCGACACGGGCTACTTCGGCCTGTCGCCCCGGGAGGCCCGGCTGATCAACCCTCAGCACCGGGTGTTCCTTGAGTGTGCCGTGGAGGCGCTGGAGAACGCGGGGTACGACCCGGCACGCCAAGGTGGCGCGATCGGCGTGTACGCGGGCGCGGGCGAGAACGGGTACGCCCAGCTCACCAGAGACCTGCGCGGTCCGAACGGAGTCGCCCAGGGACCGCTGTCGACCGTGTCCGCCTGGGAGATCCGGGTGGCCAACGGGTCCGACTTCCTGTGCAGCCGGGTCGCCCACCGGCTGGGGTTGCGCGGTCCCACCGTCGCGGTGCAGGCCGCCTGCGCCACCTCGCTGGTGGCCGTCCATCTCGCGGTGCGGGGGCTGGTGAACGGGGAGTGCGACCTCGCGCTGGCCGGCGGTGTCACCGTGCGGCTTCCGTCCCCGGCGGACCCTTCCGACGACGTGGGGATCAATGACCCGGACGGCGTCTGCCGGGCCTTCGACGCCAGCGCCCGGGGACTGGTGGGCGGTGACGGCGTCGGCATCGTGGTCCTCAAGCGGCTGGCAGATGCGGTGGCCGACGGCGACCGCGTGGACGCGGTCATCCGCGGCTCGGCGGTGAACAACGACGGAGCCGACCGCATCGGTTTCACCGCTCCGGGCGTCGACGGGCAGGCAGCCGTGATCGAGAGCGCGCAGCGTGCCGCCGGGGTGGACGCGGGGACCTGCACCTACGTGGAGGCCCACGGGACGGGCACGCCGCTCGGCGATCCGGTCGAGATCGCGGCGCTGACCCAAGCGTTCCGGCGGGACACCGATCGCCGCGGCTTCTGCTGGATCGGTTCGGTGAAGACCAACATCGGCCACACCGACGCAGCGGCGGGCGTGGCGGGGCTGATCAAGACGGTCCTCGCGCTGAAGCACGGTGTCCTGCCGCCCAGCCTGCACTTCGAGACGCCCAATCCGCAGATCGACTTCGCGGCGAGCCCGTTCCGGGTGGTCACCCGGCCACGGCGGTGGCAGCCGCCGGACAGCCTGCCGCGCCGCGCGGGCGTCAGCTCGTTCAGCGTGGGCGGCACCAACGCGCACGTCGTCCTGGAACAGGCCCCGGCGCCCCGGCGGGCCGCATCGCCGCCGGACTCCTGGAACCTGCTGCCGCTATCGGCGAAGACCCCCGAGGCGCTGGCCGCCGTCACCGGACGCCTGGCCGCACATCTGCGCGCCAACCCCGCGCTGCCTCTCGCGGATGTGGCCTGGACCCTGCAGACCGGACGCCGGGAGCACGGGCACCGGCGGTTCGCGCTCGTGCGGGGGCACGCAGACGCCGTACGCGTGCTCGACGGTGCGGAACCGGACCGGCTGGTCACCGCACCGGCCGAGGCCCGCCCCCGGCCGGTGACCCTCCGGTTCCCCGCGGTGAGCGACCAGCTCGCGGAACAGGGCACAGGACAGCGCTGGTTCGAGCGCCTGTACCACGCCGCGCGCCTGTGGCAGCAGTGCGGCATCGCACCGGACGCCGTCCAGGGCGAGGGTGCCGGGGCGTCGGCGGCGGCCGCCGTGGCCGGGGTGTTCGGGCCGGCCGATGCCGCCCGGCTGGTGACGGCGGCCGCCGACGGGGCGGGGCACGAACAGCTGGCGGACCTGGTCCTGCGAGTCGGCCCGCGCACCCCAGCGATGCCCCTGATGCTGGGCGGGGCACGGCGCATGTCGGCGGCTCAGGCGGCGGATCCCGGGTACTGGGCCGCATGCCTTCGGCAAGCGGTGGCCGACGACGACCAGATGCCCGGCTCGGCGCTGCGGGACGATCCCGGCCGCATCGTGCTGGACCTGGGGACGGTCGGCATCCCGGGTACGGACCAGGACATCCTCCGCACGCTCGGCGGCCTGTGGCTGGCGGGCGCCCGGATCGACTGGTCGGCGCTGGTCGAAGGGCGACGCCCCGGCCGGGTCGCCCTGCCGACGTACCCCTTCGAGGGGCAGCGGCACACCGTGGTCGCGGAGGAGCCAGCGTCGGGGCGGCAAGCCTCTGTCCCCGCGCCAGCGCCCGTGCCGGCACGACCCGAGGGCACATCGACCCTGGACGTGGTGACCGCTCTGTTCGCCGAGATCCTGCACCTGCCCGACGTGGAACCGGACGAGAGCTTCTTCGACCTCGGAGGCGACTCCCTGATCGCCGCCCGGTTCGTGGCCCGGGCACGTGAGGTGCTCCCGGTGGACCTCGTGCCGCGGACGCTCTTCGAGGCGCCCACCGCGTCCGGGCTCGCCGCCCTGATCGAGGACCGCATGGACCGGGCGGTCCGACAGAAGCCGGCGGACAGGGTGGCGCGCCTGGCCACAGGGGGTGCGCGATGACGCGGTGGGCCGTGCGCCGGCACCGGCGGCCGTAAGCGGTCGTCTCGCTGTACTGCTTCCCGCACGCCGGTGGCTCACCGGGTGAGTATGTGCGCTGGTCCGACGACCTGCCGGGCGTGCAGGTCTGGGGTATACACCTGCCGGGCCGCACCACCCGCCTGGCCGAGCCGCCCTTTACCCGGGTCGAACCGCTGGTGGACGCCCTGCTGGCGGAGGTGTCCTTCGACGGGCCGTTCGTGTTCCTCGGGCACAGCCTCGGCGCGCTGGTGGCGTTCGAGACGGCACGAGAGCTGCGTCGCCGAGGCCTGGCCCGACCGGACCGGCTAATCGTCTCCTCGTGCCCCGCTCCTCCACTGCGGCCGGTGCGCTCCCCCTTGAGCACCCTGCCGGACGACGAGCTGTGCGCGGAGGTCGAACGGAGCTGGGGCGAGTCCTTGGACCACGTCCGGGACGACCCCCTCCTGCGGGCACGCACCCTCGACTGCTACCGGGCCGACTTCGCGCTGCTGGAGAACCACAGCCACACCCCTGGCCGCCCCCTGGACATCCCGGTCACCGTCCTCGCGGGCGAACGGGAACCGTGGACGGACCGGGCCGGCGACTGGGCTGCGCACACCGCCGTACCGCTGCAGGAGCCCCGGCTCCTGCCCGGCGGCCACTTCTACTTCCGCGACGGGCGGCAGGAGGCCCTGCGCGCCGTATGGGAGATCACGACGAAAGGAGGCCGACCGTGGACCGCATAGGCGTCGTGGGCGCCGGCACCACGGCAGTGGTGTGGCACAGCTCTTCGCCGAGCACGGGCACGAGGTCGTGCTGGTGGACATCGCGGAGCACGCACTCGAGTCCGCGCGGGCCGGCATCGACACGAACGTGCGGCTCGCACCGCTCATCCGCCCGGGGACGAAGCCCGTCCCGCCGCAGGAGGTCACCGGACGCATCCGATTCACCACCGACCTCAAACAACTGCGCGGTGCGGACTACGTCTTCGAGATGGTCATCGAGGACTGGGCGGTCAAGCGTCCGCTCTACGGCGAACTCGACACGCTGTGCCGTTCCGAGGTGCCCTTTGGCGTCAACACCTCCGCGATCCCCATCACCCGGGTCGCCTCGGTCACCGGCCGGCCGGACCGCGTGATCGGAACGCACTTCATGAACCCGGCCCCGCTCAAGCCCACAGTCGAAGTGATCCGCGGACACCACACCTCGGACGTGACCTGGCGCGCACGCGGGCGCTGCTGAACGGGGTGGGCCAGCGGCATGTCGTCGTGGCCGACTCCCCGGGCTTCGTGACGAACCGGGTGGCGATGCTCACGGTCAACGAGGCCATGTTCCTGATCCATGAGGGAGTCTCCACAGCCGGGGACGTCGACCGGCTGTTCAAGGAGTGCTTCGGGCACGCCATGGGCCCGCTGGAGACCGCCAACCTCATCGGCCTGGACACCGTCCTGCTCTCCCTCGAGGTCCTCCACGAGGAGTTCAACGACCCCAAATACCGGCCCTGCCCGCTGCTGCGGCAGCTGGTCGACGCCGGGCTGCTCGGCAGGAAGACGGGACAGGGCTTCCATTCCTACGAATCCGACGGAGGCACACCATGACCGAGGACAGGACCGAGGACGACAAGCGTCTGGTACGCGACTTCATCTCGGAGCACGTGCACGGCGTGCCCGTGGACGACAACGAGGACCTGTTCGCCGACAGGTATGTGAGCTCCCTCTTCGCCGTGCAGTTGGTGATGTGGGTGGAGCGGGCCTTCGGCCTGCGGGTGGACGGCAAGGACCTCGACTTCGCGAACTTCTCGTCGGTGAACGCGATCGCGGCGTTCGTGGCGGACCGGCGGATCCCGGCAGGAGGGACCGTATGGACTTCGAACTGACCGAGGCACAGCAGCGGCTCCGCAAGGAGATCGTGGAGTTCGCCCGCGAGGAGCTCGGCCGCGACGCGGCCGCCCACGACAGCTCCGCCGGCTTCCCCTGGGAGGACTGGCGGCGGTGCGCCGACTTCGGGGTGCTGAGCTGGCCGGTGCCCGAGGAGTACGGGGGGGCGCGGTCTGGACCCGCTGACCACAATCGTCGCCCTGGAGGCGCTCGGATACGGATGCCGCGACAACGGGCTGGTGTTCGCCGTCAACAACCACCTCTGGGCGTGCGTGATCCATCTGCTGCTGCACGGCACCGAGGAGCAGAAGCGCCGCTTCCTGCCACAGCTCAGCGCGGGCACGCTCATCGGCGCCCACGCGCTGTCCGAGCCCGAGTCCGGCTCGGACATCCTCAGCATGACCACAGTCGCCCGGCGCGAGGGGGACGGCTACCGGCTGTACGGCGGCAAGTGCTTCGTCAGCAACGGCCCGGTCGCCGACGTCTTCGTCACCCTCGCGCGGACCGGGGACGGCGGCGGCCGCGGGCAGGACCAGCTGTCGGCGTTCCTGGTCACCAGCGACATGCCCGGAGTCGTCAAGGCAGGCGAGTGGTCGAAGATGGGGCTGCGCAGCACGCCCATGGGCGTCGTCGAGTTCGACGGCACCCCTGTGCCGGCCTCGCATCTGCTGGGCCGTGAGGGTGCCGGATACCAGGTCTTCACCTCGGCCATCGAGTGGGAGCGGTCCTTCATGTTCGCCGCCCAAGTGGGGGCCATGGAGAGGCTGCTGGAGACCTCGGTGCGGCAGGCCAACTCCAGGCTCCAGTTCGGCCGCAGCATCGGGACCTTCCAGGCGGTCTCCCATCAGATCGCGGACATGAAGATCCGGCTGGAGCTGGCGCGCATGCTGCTGTACCGGGTGGGGTGGCTGAAGCAGGAGGGCCGACTGGCGTTGCCGGAGGCCACGATGGCGAAGGTCTTCTTCAGCGAGAGCCTGGTGCAGACGGCCATGGGGGCCGTCGACATACACGGAGCGCGCGGCTATCTGGCCGACGACGGGATCGAACGGGAGCTGCGCGACGCCCTCGCCGGCCCCATCTACACGGGAATCAACTCCGTACAGCGCGGCATCCTCGCCGAACTCGTGGGCGTGCGCGGTGCGTTGTCGGGAGGTGAGGTGCGATGACCCGGATCGCGTTGGCCAAGCCGGTGCCCTCGGGCCTCGCCGATGAGCTCGCCCGGCGGATCTACTTCGCCTCGGAAGCGATCACCGGCTTCTCCCTGGTCAACTCGGGGGACGAGATCACCGCCGTGGACGTGACCCTGGCGGCGTGCACCACCGACCCGGCGGAGCTCGGACGCAAGCTGGACCTGGTCGTGGCGAGTGACGTGCTCGGTCAGCGCAGGACCGAGCCGACGGTGGTCTGGCGCGCGGAGGCCTCCGGGCCGGTACGGGACGTATTCGACGAGTTGCTGGCTCAAGGCGCCGCCACGGAGGCCAGGGCGGGGCAGATCGCCCTGGGTGGGCCCGTCCTGACGCTGATGGATCATCTCGACGCACGTCTCAAGGACGTGGTGGCCGCGGAGTTCGGGGCGCGGGAGTTCCGCTATCCGACGCTGCTCCCGGTGAGAGCGCTGCTGCGCTCCGGTTACGTCGAGTCCTTTCCTCAGCTGCTGATGTTCGTCTCCCGGCTGCACGGCGACGCGGACAGCTATCGCGGCTTCCTGGAGACCATGAGGCGGGCCGGCGGAGGTGTGGGCGCCCTGTCGGAGGGCCTGCACGCGCACGGCGGCGGGTTCGACCACTGTCTGCCGCCGACGATGCGCTTCCACACGTACCACCAGTACGCTGACCGGACGCTGCCGGCGTCGTCGCTGGTGGTGACCTCGCGGGGGAAGTCGTTCCGGCACGAGTCCCGCTATCGCCGCTCGCTGGAGCGGCTGTGGGACTTCACGATCCGCGAGGTCGTGTTTCTGGGCCCGTCGGACTTCGTCCTCGACGCAGCGAGTTGCCTCCGGCGTCGAAGAAGCCCAAACTCCGTTACCTGGCAACCGAATCGCTCCGCGATTCGGTTCAGGAATTCCTGTGGCTGGCTACAGGGTTGACGGGCCGTCATTTTCGGCCTCCCCTTATCGACCTGATTGAGTGTCAGAAAATATTTCTGACGCCCCAAAAATCCCTCCCCCACTGAATTCAGCACCCACCCAACATTCCGTGACGCTAGGCCGCAAACCCAATATTCGAAACATACTCGAACTGCCCCCACTGCGATCCAAGATCCACAACAGCGTCATCGCCCCATGCCTCATCAAGGGCCGCACCATCCCCCCTGACCCACGCCTCAACAATACGGCCCCAGTGACGGACATTCAGCGTGCGGAACTCCACCACCCGCTGACGGGGCCGCTCCACCTGCGACTGGTTCAACGGACGAAACTCCACCCTAGTCCCCCGGCCATCACGGTTCAGACGCGCCAGAAGATAACGGGCCACGTTACGGCGACGCACCGCCCGGTAAGCAGCCTCGATCTTCTCCAAGTTCCGCTTCGACGGACTCCGCTTACCCTCCAGCCACGCCTTCACCGTACGGTCAGTGACCGTCAACCCCGCCTCACGCGCAGCCTCACGAGAACGCTCACTACGCGTCAGGTAGTGCAAACGCGCCACCAGGCCACGCCTCACAGTAACGGGTGTAGCAATGAAACCAGCAAGCCGGTCAAGCTGACGAGCAACAGCCTCATGACCCTTGATGCCACGAGCACCGTACTTACCGAACTCATCATTCCTCTCCGGCATCCCGCCTCATTCCCCTTCCCGACGTCCGTACACCGCAGCCTCCAGAATACCTCAAATATCCTCGCCCTGCCGTGAATTGCAGCATACCCAAAGTGCGAAACGCGTTAATTCTTGGGTCACCAGATATCAAGGCGCTGAGAGCAGTCACTAGCTATAACTGGACGCTGGCTACTGGTCATCTCGCCGCTCGCCCCGCACCGGAAATCACGGACAAGGCCCTAGATGACCACGAGCGACGGCTGAATGCCCTGGAGCACGGGCGCTGCCGACGTTCGCAGCTCTCGCCGGTGTAGTCAGCACCGGATCCGGTCTGTTAGTCCTCCCGCCCGCTGAGGCCCCTCGCCCCTGCGGGTGAGGGGCCTTCGTGGTGCCTGGTCAGTGCAATGCTTCGATCGCCCGGAGGATGAGGGCCCGGGCTTCTGCACCGTAGACGGCCATGCTTCGCAGACGTTCAAATGTCTTCAAGTACTGGTTGACCTCGGAAGGTTGGGCGACGCGTACCTCTGCTGACGCGAGTTCCATGGATACCAGCTTGTCGTCGTAGATGTGGAACGTCTCCTCCGGCCAGTGCGTCCGCGCGCTGCCTATGGGGATGATGCCGAGGGAGACAGCAGGCAGGGCACCCGCGGTGAGCAGGTAACCGAGTTGGGCGGCCATGGCTTCTGCTCCAGCAATCCGGTAGAGCAGGACTGACTCTTCGATCACCGCCACGAAGCGATGTCCCGGCTCGTGGATGAGGTGGGAGCGCTCGATGCGTGCGCGCGGCGTCCGCGCTGTCGTCCGCTGAGAGGTCGTTGGAGTCCGCAGCGATACGGAGCACGGCAGTCGCATATCCCTCGGTCTGGAGGAGCCCTGGTACGAGGCTGGAGGAGTACACGCGGAAGAGTTCGGTGCTCCGGAAGAACTGGACTCGGCTCTCTTGGATGTGGCGTAGCCCGGAGCGCACCTGGTGTCGCCACTGCTGGTACAGCGTCTCGGCGTTGATGGACTGGACGATCAAGTCCTGTGCCTGATCACTACGGCCAGTGGCGGCGCACCAGCGGCGGATGTCTTTCGCCGAGGGCCTCGTGAGGGCGTTCTCGATTCGGGACGTCTTGGAATGGTGCCAGTCACACGCGGCAGCCAGTTGTACGAGTGTCATCCCGGCCTCCTTGCGGAGGGTGCAGAGCTGCCGGGCCACAGCTTCGCGCGCGGCCTGGGCCGATGAGGAGGGTGAGACGGGCATGGACTGGCTGCCGGTGCTTCCTGGTCAGTTGATCCGGTACTTGTCGTGCGGTATGGCACGCTCCCACACTGCTGCGAAAGCGTCCTTGCACAGCTTCGCGGCTGAGGGGTCTTCTGAGATCTCGTGTCCGACCAGCGCGCCGTCGCCTGAGAAGTAGCCCCAGCGGACGGTACGGTCGTCGAACAGCCAGAAGTCGTTGCCGGGCAGGCAAAGGGGTGAGGTCTGGCGGCGGGGCAGCCAGCGCACTTCCTCACCTGCGTATGTGTTGACGGTGGTGGAAGCGTGCTCGTACCGGATGTAGTCGGATACGGGTTCGGACACGATGCGGGCTCGTCGGACAGCGACGCCGCGGGTGACGGCCTGGGCGACGAGGTTGACCCAGGGCGCCCAGTCCTTCGAAGTGGGGTCGGTGTCGAGCTTGCCGGTCTCCAACCAGGTACGGAAGTCGTCGGCTTCGGCAGTCACGCCGTACTGGTCTCGCATCTCCAGGTGCACTGCGGTCCGCGTGCAGTTGTCGATCAGCTCAGCGATCGTCGGTTCGCTCGTCGAGGACATCGCACGCCTTCCTGATCATGTGAGTCATCCTCGCAGGGATTCGGATCACCGCCTCGCCGTCCGGGATGCCGACGGCGTGGCCGGGCGTCTCGAACGCGGCGCATTCAGCTGCGAGTTCGGGGGTGGGCTACCACCCTTGGATGACAAGTTCCCGCTTCTTCTGGTCGACCCACACGGTGGGACTGTCGGCGGTCTTGGTGTCGGGGTCGATCCCGATGAACAGTAACGGCACGTCAGCCTCCGTCAGCAGCGTGTGCAGTTCTTTGCATCACGGTCGAGGGTGGAAAGGCTCCGGGTCAAGGGCGTGGTCAACACGTAGAAGGGGTGCGGGCGTAGGTCTGCACAGATCTGCACAATCCTGGAAGTCGGTTCCGGGGCGCTCCTAGCGTCGAAAGACAGACACAGCAAGCACCCCGGCGGCGTGTGACCGGCCCCGGGGCGTGGCCGACTGCCAAGGAGTCGATATGGGTGAGAGTGCGGCCCCCGTGCCAGCGTCGAGAAGCAGTGCCCGAGCGCAGGTTGCTGTGCGGGTGGAGAACCGGCTGATCGATGACTGGCTGGCTCAAGCTCACCTTCTGACGGGCAGGGCCGGGTGGGAGTGGACGGACGGCTACGTCGCGATGATCCCGCTCGGGCGGTGCTTCGACGCCGTACGCGTACCCGCCCCTCAGGTACACGCCGCGGCCGCCAGCGACGAACCCGCCACCGTGGCCGCGGCCCTCAAGGACTGGCTGCGCGGCCCGGTCATCCGGGACCTACGCAGCCCCCAAGGCCCGTACTACTTCCTCGTGGCCCCCGGCGCCCAGTGGGACGGCCCGCAGGATCGCCTGAGCACCGGCACCTACCTCGGCGTCCCCCGCGTACGACACATCGCCCACCTCATGACCTGGACCGTGCCACCCGAGCACCCCGGCAACCTGTGCGACACCACCGCCCTGCACACACTGAGCGTTCTCCAGTCTCACGCTGACAACGCGAAGGGAAGGACGAGGACAGCCTTCACGGCATTGGTGATGCGGTTGGTGCTGCAGCGGAGCTTACGCAGAAGGCGCCAGCCCTTCAGGGTGGCCATGGCCTGTTCGCCAACGCAGCGGATCTTGGCATGGGTGGTGTTGTGGCGGCGCTGCCATCTTTTGAGGTGGCGGCCTCGAAACGGTACCCGGACGGGTCCGTCGGCGCCTTGGTACGCCTTGTCCGCCCAGCATTTGAGGCCCGCTTCGGTGAGGGCTTCGATGATCCCGTGTACGCGGGCGGCGGTCAGGTCGTGAGTCGAGCCGGGCAGGGCGGGTGAGGCCCAGAGCAGCCGTCCGAATGGGTCGGTCAGGACCTGGACGTTCATACCGTGGCGTCTGTGTTTCCCGGAGTAGTACGGGGTGTCGGCGGCGATGCGATCGATCGGCAGCAGCGTGCCGTCGAGGATGACGAACGCCTTCTCCCGGATCGTCTCCATCGCCTCGGCCAGGGACGGGGCGAGCAAGGACAGCACGTCCACGGCCTCGCGTATGTAGCGGAAGGCGGTCGCAATCCCGATGCCGAACCCGGCGGCTAGCTGGGCGTAGGTGTCCCCGCACCGCAGGTGCGCCAGAGCAAGCAGGGTCTGGCGGCCCGCGGTGCGTCACTTTTGCTTACGCACCCAGTCGTGCAGCTTCTCGAACGGCGGCTCCCTGGGTGGCCGCGGCTCCTCGGGCAGCTGCTCCTTGGACGGAGGCCTGGAGTCCTCCAGCCTGACGATGCCGTGGTTCACTTCCCGTATCGTCGCACGCATCAGTGCTGCCGGAGGGATGCCGAAGAGCCCGAACACGACCAGGAACGCAATGATCGATCCCGGCTGGCCGCGAGCCACATCTCCGAACAGTGCATTCGTCATGACTCCCAGGACAGTCCACATGCCCCCTCCCCACACCAGCCACGACAACCAGTGATGGTCACTGCGGAACCGCCGCAGCGCTTCGGAGCGGATGACGTAACCGACGCGGAAGTCCTCGCCGCATTCTTCGCAGGTGAGCACAGCGGCGCGGCGAAACCCGCTGTCCTCGGGCGTCTCTCGGAGTGGCACCACCGGCGAAACCGGGTGATCGTACACGAAGTGCGTGTTGCGGTAGTAGTCCACTTCCACCCGGGTGTGCACCAGCTGGACATATTGGGTATTGGCGCATGTACTGGTCACCCGGACCAGTACACCTCAACTGCTGTTAGCTGGCACCGGCCGAATCACGCCATGACGGATCGGCCACCTATCTCCGTCCACTCTTCGAAGCGGCAATCCCTCCCGCAACGCGGACCGTTTCCTCGACGGCTTGTGTGGCTAGAGGGAGGGCTTTGGTGACAGGGATGTGCGCACCGTTACCGGCAACGTGCGCTCATCCCTCGCAGGTGTGATGGCGTGCCGCTCGACGACGGAAGGTCGTGCGTTCGACGTGGAATCCAGAAATGTCAACAAGGGGCTCGCTGGGAGGCTTCAGGGCGGCTTCCTCTGTCAGTTCTTCCCCGGGCAGTTGCACTTCACGGAACGTTTTCCAAACTCAGCTTGAGGCGTGGGGCCGACGGGCAGACGCCGCCACCGCGTCCCGATCTCCCGGTGCTGGACGGTGAGTTGCCTGCCCAGGTATCGCAGCGTACGGCCGGACGGATCCATCGACGATGGGTAGACAAGCACGCGAAGCTCCTGGCAGACACGGGTGATCTTGGTCGAGGACCGTCTGCCAGGAGCTTCATCGTTGCGCAGGAGCGTCCAACTCACGGTCGACATCACGAGGTTGGAAAGAGCTCACTGCTCACCACCGCCGAACCCCTACGCACCGTGGGCCCATGACGGCCGCCGACTGTGAGGACTACGCGTTCCCGATCTGTGCGGCGCCTACCGCAAGCACCTCGACAGCTGCCCACTGATCCACACCGGCCTGCTCACCAACTGCGTCGAGGGCGCGCCCCTGGCCGCCGCGTGGCTGGAGGAGGACTGGCCCGGCTACAGGGCCACCGGAACGAGCCCACGCTTGTACCGGGAGGTGCGAACTGGTGCCTGACGTGACCCGGGGCCTGCTCCTGGCCGTGGTGCCCGCCCTGAGCGCTCTCTGCCTGGAGCAGCGCTCAGGGGCCGTGTGCGTGTGGTGCCCGCGCGTGCTGCCGTCCGGCGAGGGTGTCGGCCTCAGCCCCGACGGGCGCCTGCGCGCCTGCACGCCCTGCCACACCATCCAGGCCCGGGCCCTGGCCACGTATCTCGACTGGTATGACCACACCGTCACCTGCCTGTACTGCCCCTTCGGCCCCTGTGAGCGCGGTCAGGCCCTGGCCGCGCAGCACGTGGCCGCGCGGGAGCATGCCGGGAAGCCGGAGCTGTCGTGCGTGGGCTGCCGATCCTCCATCGCCTGCGGCGAGGTGATCCGCCCGTACCTCGGGCAGGGGCTGAACAGACCGGTCTACGGCTACCTCCACGCCCGCGGATGCCCCACCCCCACAACAGGTCGCCCCGCGCCGTGGGGTCTGTGACGGTCACCCGTGCCCTCCCCATGGTCCGGTCGCAGATCACCGTAGTGCGCGGCTGCGACAGCGGGGAGCGAAGGGGAAACCAGGGGTACGGCGGGCGCCGTCGTCTGGTTAGCGGCGGTCCTCTTGCAGCTTGACCATCTCGAAGAACTCCCCGGCTTGGCTGATGAGTTCGTCGTACGTTCCCGCCTCGGCGATGCGGCCCTGGTTGAGGACGATGATGCGGTCGGCGAGGCGGGTGTTGGCCAGCCGATGGGTGACGAACACGGTCGCCCGTCCGGCGGCGAGTGCCCTGAGCCGGGTGTAGATGCGGTGCTCGGCGCGGGCGTCGAGGGCGGCGGTCGGCTCGTCCATCACGAGTACGGGGGCGTCGCGGTGGAAGGCGCGGGCGACGGCGATGCGCTGCCACTGCCCGCCGGACAGGTCGTGGCCGCCCCACCAGGAGCGGGCCAGGGAGGTGTCAAGGCCGTTGGGGAGTGCGGCGATGACGGTGTCGGCGCCGGCGGCCTCGGCGGCCGTGTGCACGGCGGTGTCGCCGTCGGGGCGGGGCTGGCCGAGGGTGATGTTCTCGCGGGCGGCCAGTGGCCAGCGGGTGTAGTCCTGCGGGACGAGCGCGACCTTGGACAGCACCGCGGCTGGGTCGGCGTCGGCCAGGTCCACCCCGTCCCAGGCCACCGTGCCCGTGGTGGGGAGGAACAGGCCGGTCAGGACGCGGGCGAGGGTGCTCTTGCCTGCGCCGTTCTCACCGACCAGCGCGATGACCTCGCCCCGCTTGAGGGTGAGGGTGACGCCGTCGAGCGCGGGCTGCTCGGCGCTGGGGTAGGTGAACGAGATGTCCTGGGCTGTGATGGTCTGCGGTCCGTCCGGGGCGATGGCGGCGGTGCCGGGGTGGGCTGTCCACGGCTGGGCGACCGCCAGGAAGCGGGCCCAGTCGTCCAGCGACAGTGAGGTGCGAAACAGCCGGGCTCCGGCCCGCACGGTGGTGGCCAGGGCGGCGCCGGAGGCCCGTACGGCCAGGGCGGCGGTTCCCGCCGCGGCGAGCTCCATGCGGCCACTGGCCACCAGGAGCACGAGCACGCCCCAGGTCGCGGCGGTGCCGACGGCGGTGAGCGCGTCTCCTATGGCCTGCACCACCAGTGCCTGCCGCGTCGCCCGGAGCTGCTCGGCCTCCAGGCGGGCGGAAACGGTGCGGTACTGGCGGATCAGGAAGGCGGCCATGGTGCCCGCGCGGACCTCGTCGGCGGTGTTGCGCTCGGTGGTGTAGGAGCGGAAGACGTTGCGCAGGCGGGAGTCGGCGAGATTGCGGTGGTGGGCGGCGTGCTCGATCCGCCCGCCCCGTACGACGCCCCAGGCGCACGGGATCACGGAGAGGACCAGCAGGGGCAGCATGACCGGGTGCAGGACGGTGATCACCGTCGCTGCGGCGGCCAGCTGGGCGGCGGCGGAGGTCAGCAGCTGGGCGTCGAGGATGAGGTCGCCGGTCTTGGCCGCGCCGTCCGAGGCGGCGGTGCGGGCGCTCTCGAAGTCGGGGTCTTCGTAGGCGACGAGGTCCGCGGCGGTGGCCGCGGTGATGACTTCGAGGTCGGCCTCGCGCACGGCCTTCGGCGCGAGTTGGGCGGCGGCCGCGCGGGCGGCGGCGTCCAGCAGGTAGCGGCCGGATGCGGCGAGCGCGAGCAGCGCCACGGCGGCCAGGTTGTCGCGCAGACCGGCGGCGATGTCGTGCCCGGCGAAGACGGCGGCCAGCACGCGGGTGGTGGCCGCGAGCGCGGTCGCGGTGAGCGCGGCGGCGCCGATCTGGCAGGCGAGCAGGGCCAGGACGGCGTGGGGGTCGGTGTGCCAGCCGAGCCGGGCGGCCTGGGCGAGAGTGCGCGGAAGACGGCGCGCTATCGCGCCGGTGGACAAGTGGATGCTCGCCTCGAAGTGCCGGTCTGCGGCCAGGCGCATGATCGGTGGCTGGCCCGCAGGGGTGGGCGGGGATGCGGGAGAACTCACGTCCCCCATGAGGACGGCGGCCGCAGCAAAGGGGCAACGGGATTGCCCGCACGTCCCGTATCGCTCCTGGTCGACCGGACACGGCGTCAGCTTCGCCATCCGATTTTCACCCATTCGCGTGAGTCCGTGATCCGAGGCGGGGAGGCTCGGGCCAGCCCCGGACCACGGCAATCCGGGGCGGCCCTCTACGGCACGGACAGGACCGATATCCAGGGTCGGTCGACGGCGTCGCCGACGTCGCGTCCGATGGCGCCTTCGGGGACTTCCGCCCACGCATGGGCCGCGTCCGGCAGGAAGCGGGCGTCGAGCACCCAGCGGGCCTGGCGGCCGGTCAGCGCGCTCGCGAGGACGGTGGCGAGGCTGATCTCCATGCACGCGATCCGGCCCGGCCACCAGGAGGGGATCACCGCCAGCACTGCCGCATAGAGGGCTTCCAGGCGGTTAAGGCGCGCGTACGGCAGACCGCGCAGCAGCCGGATGGCCGCGATCTGCCACCGCAGGGGCAGTCTGCTCACGGCCAGGGAGAAGGCGAGCGCGACGGCGGCCACCAGCCGGTCGCGCCGGGGGGCGGTGGGCCGGGCAGCGGGCACCATGGCCGTCACCGCCACCACCGCCTTCGGCGTACTCGCCGCGGCTGGTCGGTGTCGACGAGCACGCCGACGGCCAGGAGCTCTCCGACGAACGCGGAGATCTGCCCGTCGACCGTCTGCACATCCTGGCCGGTGGGGATGGCGATCTCCTCGGCGAGCCCGGTCGTGCCGCCGCGGACCACGAGGGCGTGCCAGATGCGGGAGGCGTCCTCATCGAGCATGTGCCACTGCCTGCGCCTGACATCGAGCACGACCGTGCCGTGCTCACCGGCGGCGTGGTGGACGTGCCGGGCGGGGGTCAGCATGCCGCCTCCAGTGCGGGGCGCTGGCCGGTCAGCCACCAGCAGGTGACCAGCAGCAGGTGCAGCTCGGGGATCGCCTTGGCGCTCTGCCCGCGTGCCGCCTGGGCAAGCGCGGCGGCCGCGGGCGCGGGGTCGATGAGGCCGGATGCCGTCAGCGGCCCGGCCTGTAGCAGGGCGTCGAGCCGGTCGCGGTGGCGAGCGAGTCCGGCGATGCGCTGGGCGGTGAACGAGCCTTTCGAGCGGCGCGCAAGGAGCCAGTCGGGCAGTTGCGGCAGTGCGGCCCGCAGCAGCGGCTTGTAGACCACCAGACCCCGCCGGGTCAGCGCCGGGACGGCGAACGCGGCGCGGACGACCTGGTTGTCCAGGTACGGGTACACCGGTCTCACGCCGAGTTGGTGGGCGTAGGGGGTCCAGCCGCGGGCCGAGGCGCCCATCGCGCGCAGGGTGGCCCACTGGTCGAAGACGTCGGCGTGTTCGGGCTGCGTGTCGCGGGCGGCCTGCCGCAGCAGCGTGGCCACCTGGTGGCGTCCCTGGTCGGTCAGCCAGGTGGTCGCGGCCCCCAGGCGGCACCATCCCCAGCCGCTGTCCGCTGCCTCGGGCGCGAGCGGGCCGCGCTCCAGCTGGTCGGCGGTGTACTCCAGGGCGCCGCGCCGTCCCAGGGCCGCGGCCTGCTTCAGCGCCTTCCAGTACGGGCCCGGCGCGCGGTTGCGCAGCCGGGCGAACGCCACGGCCTGACGGTGGGCCTGACGGCGGCGGCCGTCCTGGAGCAGGCGGACCCAGCAGGCTGCCGAGGCGTCCAGGACCACATCCCCGCCGTGCCCGGTCAGATGCAGCGCCAGCCCCTGCACCGGTGTCAGATACTTCGCGTCCATCGCCCAGTTGGCCAGCGCGAACACCGGTGCGCCCCCACCCGCCGCGTGCGGCGGGAAGGCGAACGGCAGCTCCCGCTCGCCGCCTCGGGCGAGGGTGTGCCTGATGCCGGCGTGCGCGGCGACGCGGGCGGCGAAGGAGGCGTCCTCGCCGCTGGTGTAGCCGTCGGTGTAGGTCACCGCGTGCACCGCGCCCGCCTCGGCGGCCAGCACCGCGACGGTGGAGGAGTCCAGGCCTCCGGACAGATCCGCCCCCACCGCCCCCTGGGCGGCGCGGACACGGTGCTGCACAGCGTCGGTGAGTACGTGCCCGAACCGGGCGGCACCTTCCCGCAGTTCACCGACGGGCATGAGGGCGGTGACGTCGACGAACTGCGGCGGCGCCCCCGACACGAGCAGCAGCCCCAACCCGCCGGGCACCAGATGGATGTGCTCGTACGGGGAGCGGTGCGGCCAGTGATGCTCACCGGCCACGATGCCCGCGGCCAGCAAGGCCAGGTCCGGCACGAGCGGGCGGCCAAGGAGCATGGGCTCGCTCGCCCACGCCACACCGTCGGCGCGCAGGGTGTAGTAGACGGCGCGCACCCCGGCCAGGTCGCCGCACACGAACCGGCGTCCGGCGCTCTCGGCGACCACCCAGTACGAGCCCGGCCACTCGGTCAGCTCTGCCCACCGGCCCGCCGCTACGGCGGCCAGGGCCTCATCGAGCTCGTGGTCTGCGGCTCCGCAGTCGCCCAGCACGGCCAGGCGGGCACGCGCGTCGGCCACCTGCCGTACTCTTCCGTCCCCGCCGTGCCGTACTCCGTCCAGGCCCTCGATGGGTGCTCCCCTCCTCGGCGTGCTTCTCGAACAGGTCATCCACTGCGTTGTCATCCCGCCTCCCGGTGCCGTGTCATGAGCGCGGGGCCCGGCATGCCGGGCCCCGCGGTGAAGACCGCCGTACGGGGCGGGTCACTCGAAGTACCACTCCTTGTCGGCGTCGTTCTCCTTCTGGCTGCCCAGGGTGAGCGCGGTGACCGGGTGGGTGCTGATCTGCGGGGCGAAGCTGCCGGTGGGCGGCGGCGCGAGGGCGGTGTGCGTGTCTGCGGGGGCGGTCTTCGCGGCGTTGGTGGTCTGCTCGGCCATGGCCGGGCCTCCCTTGTCGTCGGTGGATGGGGCGGTGGTGCTGCTTCCATGTCACCGCGCGGCAAGTCCGGTTCCCAGAGATGGAGTTGGGGACTTGCTGGGAGTGGATCTGGGAGGAATCTGGGACGCGTCTGGGACGTCAGCCCGTCTGGAGCAGGTTGAGGACGGCTCGCTGGTAGATCGCGTACACCGTGGGGAGCTCGGCGAGGGGTATCCCGCGACCTGTCCGACGACCGCTGGGAACTGATCGAACCCGTGCTCACCGCCTGGCAGACCGGCACCGTCAAAACGCCCTGAGCTTCGGCCGCCCGCCCGCGCACGACCTGCGGCGCCTCATGGACGCCATCCTCTACGTCGACCGCACCGGCGTCCCCTGGCGCTGCCTGCCCCACGACTTCCCGCCCCACCAGACCGTCCACGGCTACTTCGCCCAGTGGCAACGCGACGGCGTCTTCACCCAGCTCACCGGCCTGCTACGGCGCCTGGTCCGCGAGGCCGAGGGCCGAAGCGGCGAGCCCTCCGCCTGCATGTTGGATTCCCAGACCATCAAAACCTCCGCCAACGTCCCCCGCTCCGGCCAGGGCACCGACGCCGGGAAACGCATCATCGGCCGCAAACGCCACCTCGGCTGCGACACCCTGGGCCTGTTGCTGACCGTCCTGGTCACCGCCGCCGACGTCTCCGACACCGCGGCCGGTGTGACCCTCCTGTCGCGGATCGCCACGGCCCACCCGCGGGTGACCAAGGCCTGGGTGGACGCGGGCTACCGCACCACCGCCATCGACCACGGCGCCCGCCCGGGCATCGACGTCCAACCCGTCGCCCGCCCACCGGGGCGCCGCGGCTTCGTGATCATTCCCCGGCGCTGGACCATCGAACGCAGCATCGGCTGGCTCATGCACCACCGCCGCCTCGCCCGTGACTACGAAACCCACCCCCCACCGCAGCGAAGCCCTCATCCACCTCGCAATGATCGACCTCATGAACCGCCGCCTCACCGGCAAAACCACCCAAAACTGGCGCGGAACCTGACTCCCTAGAGCCAGACACCCACCACAGGACCAAACACTCAGTGAGGCCGATAGGCCCGAGGTCCTGGCCGCGGGACCTTCGCGCGGGCCGGGTCCTGCCGTCGCAGGGCTTGGGCCCGCCGCCGGCAGGCCCGGTTCAGCCGGTGCGGGCGATCACGTCGAGCTGGACATCGAGCGCGGCGAGGCAGGGGTAGTCCAGGAGTCGGGAAATGGTGGGTCGCCGCTTCTGGCCGAGGTAGGCCGCGGTCACCTCCTGAGGCGTCACGTCGAGGGAGCGGGCCAGCGCAATGGTCTGCTCGGGGTTGAGGCCCTCGTCGAGCGCGAGGGCCGCGAGGATGCTGACCGTGTCGTGGGTGTCGTGGGTGTCGCGGGCGTCGGCGTCGTAGCCGGCCAGCCGGGCCCGGTGCAGCAGCCAGTCGGCAAACGGGTTGGTGTCGTCCATGGGTGTCTCCTTCGCTCTGTGCCGCGGTGACGGCGGAAAGAGGCGGCGGCGGAGATGCGCGCGCCGTGGTCCGGGTTCAAGGGGCACTGCGGCGTCGTGGGCAGGAGGAAGCGGGCGGCGTTCTGCAGAGCCGGGGCGTGGTAGGCGGCTCGCCGCGCAGCGCGCGCAGGATCCGGCCCAGCAGTGCGGTGTCGGTGCTGGTGTGGGTGGCGGGCTGATGGATGGTGACAAGGCCGGCCTCGGCGAGGTCGGCGACGAGGATGCGGACGACGCCGAGGGGCATGTCGAGCAGGGCGGCCGTTTCGGCGAGGGACCTCACTTCTCGGCACAGCGCGCAGATCCGCTGGTGTTCGGGCAGTTGCTGAGCTGCTCGCGTGGGATCGGCGGTCGTCAGTACCAGAGCCTCGATGGCGAGCTGGTAGCGCGGCCGCAGGCGGTTGGGGGTGATCAGGGGCATGCGTTCCTCCCCCGGGGACGCAAATGCGTCGGCGGGCGTGGGTGCGAGGCAGGGTGTGGGGTCAGCCGAAGGCGTCGGCGGGCATGGAGGCCGTGCGCAGGGGCGGTCTGGGCAGGGTGCGGGCTGCGTGCCACAGGGGGCGGATGTCGACGAGCTGGCCCTGGAGGGCCATGACAAGGCGGGCGGTGGTGGGCCAGTCCGGCACGCTCTGGCCAGTGAGGGCCTGGGTGATGTCCGCCGGTGTGAGGGGGCGGTGGCTGCGGCGCGCGATGCACTCGGCATCGGGCAGTGCGGCCGCGATGTGCAGGCCGCGCAGGAAGCGGTGGAAGTCCTGGGCGGCCTGCTCGGCGGTGGTGACGCGGATGTCGAGGGGCTTGCCGTGGGCAGTGCGCCACAGCGGGTAGAGGGTGGACGCGTCCTCCGCGCACGCTTGGGTCAGGGCTTTGGTGACCGGCCAGGAAGGGCGGCGTTCTCCGGCCAGAACGCGGGAGACGTAGGACGGGGAGATACCGGCGTGGCCGGCGAGGTGGCGCAGGGTGCGGCCGCTGCGGGACTGCAGGAACGACAGTGCGGCGGCGAGCTGCTGCTGGGCGGAGCGCGGCGCGATGCCCTTTCCTCTGCCGGGTGGATCGGAGTCGGTGTCCGTGCCGTCGGCAGGCGGGGGGTCCAGGGGCACGGCCGGGCGTTGGCGGGGCACGGTCCCCGGTCCGTAGGCCGTGGCAGACGTTGCGCCCGGGGGGCGCGTGGTGTGCTCCAGGCGCCGGTTGAGGGCGTCGGAGGTCCACTTCTTGCGGAGCCGTTCGGCGCTGATGCTGAGGTGCGCGGCGAGGTCCTCCCAGGATTCCCCGCGGGCACGGCCGCGGCGGATGACGGCGGCCTCAAGGGCTTCCAGGTGACGCTCGAGGCTGACGCGGTAGGCCAGCAGCTCGGCGGAGCCCTGCTCCTCGAAGGCCGCGTTCACCATGGCGTTGCCCTCCCTCTGGAAGGTCTCCGCTACCTCGGTGATCACCGTATTGTGCCGGGCTGTCTGGGCGGCGTCGTCGGGGGTCTTGCGGCGGGCGTTGGGCCGGCAGTCGGTGCTGCAGTATTCCTTGGGGCGGCCCGGGCCGGGCTCGCACGTGAACGGGCGCCCGCAGTTCGTGCAGACCCGGCGCCGTGGAAGTGCCATCACAGGGGTGCCCCTTTCAGGGGGTGCTGCCGGACCCGATTTCGCGCGCATGGCGGTCGTTGATGGCCCGGACGGCAGCAAATTCACTGCTGACGTGGTTCGACGGGGCGGGCCGGGACCCGCTTCGGGTCCCGGCCGCGAGTGTGCGGCCCCGCAGGGCCGCACAAGGTCACATGCGACGAACTCGCCGGTAGGCCACGTACGTTGGCTGCGCCGCGGCGGCCGCCACGGTCACCAGCGTGAGCGTCACCGGGGTCAGCGTGCCGCTGATGGCAATGAGCGGCAGCACCAGGAGGGCAATGAAGAAGGCACCGCGTGCCGTGACTGAGAAGTCATCAAAGTCACTGACAGTTTTAAATGCCGTGGAAAACGGCATGATAGCTTCGCAGCCCGAAGACAGTGGCACATGCTGGCTCTGACTTCGGAACTTAAATTGGTCTGGCGACATGAAGGGGTCTCCCGTCATCGGTCGTCGGGCTGGATCGTGAAGATCGACAGGCCCTGGCGGGGCGTCCAAACCATTGCCAGGGTCTCTGTCTTCCCGGTCGTATACCGGTGCCCCGGACCCTACTTCGAGGACCGATCGTCGCGCTATCGCCACGTAGCGTTATGGGCATATGCGACCACGCGCCCACCCCAAACCCCGTTCTGTCCTCACGACGTCTTCTGAGCGCACACTTTTCGCCATCAAGCCCAAGAACAGCGCTACGAGCGCACGCAATTGAGCGAAGAATGACCAGTTCCGTTCAGACGCGCGCAACCGAGTTCTGGCCCACGCTTTCTGGGTCTACGGAACTTTCGGGCATACCGGATTTGCTCCAACCAGATCCCGGCCCGCAGGAATGCCCATTCTGTCAACACCAGTACGAACCCAGGCGAGCTCGCCCAGCGCACGCCCGGCGCCCGGACGAAGCCACCCTTGCCCCCGCAAGGGCCGCCGCCGGCGCCAAGCCCGCCCCGCACACGACGACGAACGGGAGCACCCGATGACCACCACCCCGCCGCGGTTACCCGCCGTCCCCCAAGAGCGCACCGACGCCGCCCTTGCGACGCTCCGCAGCGAGCTCGCCCGAAGCGACAGCAAGGCCGCCTTGCTCCTGGCGCTGACCGGCGCCGCCATACTCGGGACCATCTCCGCCGCAGCCACCACCGACTCCCTGCCCCTGGCGGCCCGGATCATCGGGACCCTTGCCCTGGCCGCCCTGCTCGCCGCCACCGTCCTGCTGCTACTGGCGGTCCGCCCGGTCTTCGGCGCCATCGACTGGACGAGCTGGCACCGACTCCCCCTGCCCGAGCTGCACACCCGCCTCGCCCAGGGCCAGCAGCCCGCCGAGGTCAAAGCGCTGGCCGCCGCCCCCCACACGAAGTTCACACGCCTCCAGCGTGCCATCGACTGCATCCTGGCCGCACTCACCCTGCTAGCCCTGGCCGCCCTCCTGACCGCCTCCCTCTAGCCCCACGCAGCGCCGGCCTCGCCCGACCGAGCCCCTGACCCATGCGTGATCAAACTCCGCCGGTATGACGCGCATCCGCCAAAGTGCGATGGCACGCGCTCAGGGCCCGGCGGCGGAGGGCAGTGGGCACCGATAAAGCGGATGCGGGGGCTGTCTTTGCGCCGAAATTCGAACATGCGATCTAATCACGTGCATGGACCGGCACACCTTCCCCGCAGATCTCCTGAAGGCCCAGGAAGCCTGGTACGTCACCTACCAGCACCTAGCCGACGTGCCGACGAGCGGCGCGGCCGCGCACCGGCGCCGCCTGCTACGGCTGTCCCGCCTGATCGCCGCCCACCCCTACTGGCAGACCCCGCACGGCACCCCCGCGGCCCGCGTCGCACTCAAGGAACAGGCCCGCGCGCAGGCCGCAGAGGCGCGGCCGTGACGCTCACCGACCGCCAGGTGCGCACATGCGAGAGCTCGCCCGGGCGGCGGGCCTGGCGTCGACCTCGTCGGTCTACTACCAGCTGCAGCGGCTGCGTGAGCAGGGCGTGGTCGTGGAGAACCGCGGGCGGCGCAGTGCGCGCTGCCCTACTGCAGACGCTGACCGGCGGCCGGGATCCACGTGCGGGTGAACACCCACGTGCCCGTGAACCGCGCGACCACCTCGGGGCGTCGGCGCGTGTATGAGCTCTCGCCCCGCCCACCTGTCCCTGCCCGGCATGGCCCGCATCACCGTGGAGGCCGCCGACGAGCAGACCGCGCTCGCCGTGGCCCGCCGCCTCATCGCCTGCCACAACCTCACTGGCCCGGCGGTCTTCCGGGTGCCCGGCGAGGAGGGGGCGCGGGTGCAGATGTACGGTGACGCGACACCGCTGACCGCGTGCCCGGCATCCGACGGCGGCTGGATGCCGCCGCAGGAGCCGTAGCGGGCGCCGGAGGCCTGCGGCAGGTGGCGCCGGGCGACTCCGAGTGGGCAGGGGGATCTCCCGCAGCTCCTCGTCCGACACCGCGACCAGGGTGTCCTTGGAGACCTCGTAGCCCTTGCCGGTCGGGGCATGACGCGCCTCGATGCAGTTCCTGGTTCAGGGAAGCAGCAGGAGTTTGCCGGTGGTTGCGCGGGACTCGATGTCGCGGTGGGCCTGAGCTGCGGCGTGGAGTGGGTAGCGGTGGCCGATCCCCGGGTCGAGGTTCTTGTTCCGTACCAGGTCGAAGAGGTCGGCGCTGTGGCGCAGGAGTGCTTCGCGGGTGGGGATGTGGTCCCGGAAGACCGGATAGGAGATCTTGATGCTGCGGGGCAGTTCCCGCATGTTGACCACCGGGGCCGCGCCCAGGACGGCCCCGTAGTAGAGCAGTAGTCCGTGCCTGTGCAGCACGCTCATGGACGCGCGGAAGGTGGTTTCGCCGCCGCCGTCGAAGACGACGTGGACGCCCTCGCCGCCAGTCAGGTCCAGCACCGGCTCCACGAGCGCGGCGCTGGTGGACAGCACGACGTGGTCGGCGCCGGCCTGGCGGGCGGTGTCGGCCTTCTGTGCGCCCGACACGATCCCGATGACGGTGCCGCCGCGGGCTTTGATGAGCTGGGTCAGTTTCTGCCCGAGGCCGCCGGCCGCGGCGTGCACCACGGCGATCTGGCCGGGCTGGATGTCGGCGGCCTCGGTGACGAAGTGGTGAGCGGTGATGCCCTGCATCATCAGGCTCGCGGCCACGTCGTCGGGGATGTCGTCGGGCACCGGCACGGCGTCGGCCGCGGGCAGCACGATCTGCTCGGCGTAGGACCCGTAGGCATACACCCAGGCGGCCCGGTCACCGACGGCGAACTCGGTCACGTCCGGGCCCAGCGCGCTGACGCGGCCAACGCCCTCCACTCCGGGCACGAAGGGGAGGTCGCCGGTGGCCGCGCCGAGTCGGCGGGCCCCGGTGTCCATGAAGTTGACCCCGGCCGCGGTGATGTCCACGCGGATCTCGCCCGGTCCTGGTTCGGGGATGGGGAGGTCGGAGACGTGCAACTGCTCGGGTCCGCCGAGTTCTTCCACAACGATGGCGCGCATGTCAGGCACCCTTCCTTCGTTCGGATGCCGTTCACTGCCCCTCGCATAAAATGGACCAGCAAGTCCAATCCTGGAGCCTCGGGAGGCATCCGTGACCATCGGCGCAGACGGAGCGGAGCGATTGACCCGCAAGGGCAGGGAAACCCGGCGGCGCATCGTCGAGGGCGCGGCCGAGGAGATCCGCGAGCGGGGTGCCGCCGGTGCGACCCTCGACGACATCCGTGCCCGCACCGCGACCAGCAAGAGCCAGATCTTCCACTACTTCCCCGGCGGGAAGGAGGAACTGCTCCTCGCGGTGGCCGCCCGCGAGGCCGACCGCGTCCTGGAGGACCAGGAGCCCCACCTCTCCGACTTGCGCACGTGGTCGGCCTGGCGGGACTGGCGCGATGCGGTGCTGCGGCGCTATGAGCAGCAGGGCGTCAACTGCCCGCTGGGGTTACTGCTCACCGAGCTGGGCCGCACCACTCCGGCCGCGCAACAGCTGACGGGCCAGTTGATCAGTACCTGGCAGGCGGCCCTGCGCGAGGGCGTCCTGGCCATGCAGGAGGCCGGCGAGATCGACCGTCGGCTGGACGCCGACCGGACGGCGGCCGCACTCGTCGCCGCGGTGCAGGGCGGGGTGACCATCCTGATGGCTACCGGCGGCATCGCCCACCTCGAAGCGGCTCTCGACACGACGCTGTCCCTGTTGCGGAACGGTGCTCAGGATCGGCAGTGACCCGACAGGTGAGAGGTCTCTCATCCCTATACACATTTTTTGTCAGTACTTCTGGCGACAAGTCATGCTGCCGTACGGTGCGGTCATGACGACCAACGCAACGCGGCAGAACGCCGGACACTCTCTTGAGCAGCACCTTCAGCACCTGGAGGACCGCATCGAGATCCAGGACCTGATGGTGCGCTACGGCCTCGGTCAGGACCTGCACGAAGACGGCGACAACGACGTCCTGGCAGTGGGACTCGGTGTTCGAGATGGCGGCGACGTGCCCGACGAGCTCGTGTGTTGGTCGCCCACTGCGGGCGCAGTGCCGCGCCGGCGGCCGGGAGTTCCCACGCGCGCTCGGTAACCCGCGTGCCGATCGCCACCCCAGGCCCATCAGCCTCTGCGTCGTCGCGCACCGTACGGTCGACCCACAGCGTCGCCTTCCAGCCGCCGCTGCTCTTGCGTGCCCGGCCCCATCGCGGCCCCCAACGCCAGGCAGGCCAGCTCGCCCTCGGATGTCTCGCCGCCGTTCACGACTGCCTCCAGGTGGAGCCGAGGTCCAGGTGTCCGAGCCTGGAGGAAGGCCCCGCAGCGCAAGAGCTGCGGGGCCTTCGCTCGTGCGTCTGCCTGCCAGGTGTTGCGAGAGCTGCCGCAGCACCTGTAACTCGCTCAGTCCCCCGTCGCTTTGTGTGGCGGAGCCGGTGGTGGCTGCCAGCCTGGCGGCGCTGCTTCAACGAGGTCGAGTTCCCGATCCAGGTAGACCTCACCGCCGGCGTCCGGGAAGTGGACCAGGAGCTCATCGGTAGCCATGCGTGCCATGACCGTGCCGATGGGGTCTTCGGGATGGTCGGTTGATTCCCGCGGCCTTACCTGGTCCCCCGGAGTGAAGCGCCGGGGCTCATCGGCATCGTTCAGTTGTCTTGTGCCAGACATGAGTCGCGTCCCCTGTGTTTGCGCGGACCCTTTTGCCCCTTGGCCACGTAGGCGGTGACGATGCCCTTCTGGCCCATGTTCCTTCCGTGGAACTTCCAGTCAGCGTAATCCACCCACACGCACATCGTGCGCTTCGCCAGACCCGCCCGGAAGGGGTAGCAGTAGAGCGTGTAGTAGTGACCGTTTGTCTTGCATATGCCCCTGTTGAAGGCGCCCTGCCACTTCTTCTTGGCTTTCCGGTTGTAGGGGTGGCTGGGCTTGTGGTGGTGGCGGCCGCCCTGCTTGATGTGGGCACGGCCGAACTTCGAGTTCCCGGCGCGCAGGATGGGGTTCTCGCCTCCCGGGGAGGCCAGCGTGTGGAAGCTACGGTCCACGATCTTCGCCGCGCCGTCGCCGTCGCGGATCGGGCCCGGGCTCGCCGTGGCGTCCGGGGCAGCGATGACGCAGGCTGCGACAGCCGCGGGGATGACTAAGTACTTCCGGTGCAACACAGTTGACTCCCGATGCTCGTACGCACGTTCGAGTGATCTTGCCTCATTCGCCTCACTCGTACCGCTAGAAACCTGCCGTTATTTGGACAACCTGCGCCCCTCGTGACGGGTCTGCCCTCGCGCCAGAATTCGAGAGCACGGACTCGCGTCAGGCCTCCGCACGCCCCACTGCGGGCCCACCCCCGTCTCCACGCGGTGGAGCGGACTGCTGACCGAGCTGCCCGCCGACGTCGGCGACAGGCCCGGCCGACGCACCTGGACGTCGGCCGCTTCCGCCGAGCTATCGGACCCGGCTCACGAAATCACGTCGCGAGCACCCATCACGCACTCGCCGAGCACGACAAGAGGGTGTCGCACCTCGAGCCCGTCGAAACAGCGCACGCCACTTCACCGGCTTCCAGGACGTCGGTGGAAGCCCGCCCCCTCGGGCAAATACGCGGTGTACTCATCTGCGAGCTGGCGCTACAGATCATCCGGTAAGAACTACCTGGTCACTCATCGCCCCTCGCCTCCTCGAGGTGAGCGGAGCACGGCATCACCGGCGTGCTGGCAGGGGCGGTGCCGTCGGGCAGGCCTGCGGCGTCCGCGGCTGCTTCAGCGGCTTTGGCCTGGGCGTAGTACTCCGGGTCGGGGTTGCGGCTGCGGTGGCCGGTCTGGTCGGTGAGCTTGTGCCGGACTTCTGGTGCGCGCGGGGCGGGCCAGACCTGGATGAGGTGCTCCTCGGGCGGGCCGGCCGGGTCGAAGGCGGTGTCACGGCCGCGGACGTGGAAGCGGAAGCGCCACCACCGGTACTCGTCCTCGCCGCCGCGCAGGGCAACGTCGATGAGGTCGTCTCCGACGGGCTCACCGACCATGGGCCCCTGCCCGGAGAAGTACAGGCTGATGTCGACGACCTCGTCCCAGCCGTCCGTGTTCAAGGCCGGCGGTTCGGTGCTCTGGACGTCGAAGGTGACCTCGAGGTCGCCGTGCGGGATACCCGTCTTCACGCTGGCATACGTGCCCTCCACGTTGACAGCGACCAGCCCATTGCCCGCCCGGCTGCTGTCGATGTCCTCATCGGGCGCCTCGGCGTCGGTGTCGAGCAGGACGTACTGGTGATACAGCACAGGAACCTTCACGGCCTCAGCCCTTCTCTCTGGCGTCGCCTGCCCGGCCTGACGGGGTACGGGGTGGCCGTGTCCGCTGCGTCGGGCGCGGCCACCCCGAGAATTACACCGTCTGCACGGCCGGGTGTCAGACCTTCACCCAGAACGCGTCACGGTGCACGATCCGCTCCTTCTTCTGGAAGGTCTGGATCCGGCCGCCCTGCTTGTCCTGTTCTTCCTTGGGCACCCAGGCGGTACCGCGGCTGTCGGCGGGCACATGATGGCCGCCTTCACGGCTACTGGCGAAGGGGTACTCGTCACAGGACAGGCCCGGCCGGGGCGGCCGCTGCCCGCGCGGGCATACCTTGTCCCTGTTGTCCTGGATGGCCCGCTCACTGGCCTCACGGTGCAGCGGCTTGCCCGAGCCGATCCGCCCGTAGTGGCCGCCCCCGGCCTGGACCCGCCGGATGTTCTTCGCGATGTCCGTCAGGGACCCCATGGTGGTGAGCACCGGGATGTAGGTGTGGTGCGCGCAGCCCGGATTCAGGGTGCGGCGAGTCAGTGCCCGGTTCCAGAACGTGTCGTCGCAGCGGAACGGCACCGAGCGGTAGTCGAAGCCGCCCGGGGTGTAGCCGGGCTTGGTGAAGGTGTAGATGTACTTGGCGGACGTGTTGTCCTTCTGCAGCTTGGCGACCTTGTCCTGGTAGTTGACCTTCCCGGAGATCTCCGAGCCGCCGAGCTTGCGGCCGCGCGGGAACTTGTTCGTGGGCTTGCACTTGCTGCTGCCGCAGGTGACCTTCAGGCCCACCGTGATCCCGCGGGCGTTGCCGACCAGGCGCGCCTTGCCGACCTTGACGGACTCCGACCACTTCAGCGACTTCTGCTTCAGCGTCATCCTGTGCGTGATGTCGAAGTGCGCCGAGCCGACCGGGCGGCCGTTCCTCAGCACGTTCACCGTCGCACCGACCATGATGCAGCTCTGGTAGCGGTTGTAGATGGCCTTGCCCCGCTGACAGGGCACCGCAGCCGCCCCGCCCTCCGCGGGCGCCGCCTGCGGCTGCACGGAGCCCACCGTCACCCGCAGCACCGGCTCCTCGGCTGCCGCGGGCGCGGCCTGCGCCACCGACACCAAGCCCCCGGTCAACGCCACCGCCGCGATCCCCGAAATGATGCCGTAGGTGCGTCTGAGTAACATAGGCGAATTCCCCTCCCTGCCACGCTCCCCCGAGACACCCCGTGCGCCTCAACGGCAGTGGCAGGGCCACGACGCTACGCCCTTCACCGCCTTCGCTTACGCACACATCGGCATGCGTGACCAACTTCCGCCCCCGGTATGGCAAGTTCCGGGCGCACTCCCCCACGCTGGATCTTCCCCTCGCGCCGGGGAAGCAGGCGCACGGCCCGCCGGGTGCTTGGCACGGGGCCCTCACCCGGCAGTGAGAGCCCCTCGTTCCTCGCGGTGGTTCGGCGGTCAGGTGGCGGACTCGTAGGTGACGGTGGTGGCCGGGCAGTCCTCGGCCAGGCCGAGCAGGGCCTGGCGCTCGGTGTCGTCCGCGGCCAGGCTCCAGCGCAGCTTGGTGGCCACCCACATCGCGGTGTAGGTGCAGTGGTACGAGCTGTCGGAGGGCATCCACTCGGCCGGGTCCTTGTCGGCCTTGGACCGGTTGGAGGCAGCCGAGACCGCGATCAGCGTGTCCGGGCCCTGGTCGTTGGCGTAGGGCTCACGCCGCTTGGCGTCCCAGGCGTAGCCGCCCGAGTCGTGGACCTCGGCCAGGGGGACGAAGTGGTCGACGTCCAGGCGGGCGGCGTCGGTGACCGTGAGGTCGTCGTACGCGCTGTGCCAGGATCCGCCGGCGAGCTTGCAGCCCGCCGCGACCGTCGGAGCGATCACGGCCTCGGCGAGGATGACCTCCTTGCGGGTGTCACAGCCGTCGGTCAGGTTCGCGCCCCGGGTCCAGTGTTTGTACAGGCTGCGCTGGTAGCCCTCACGCTGCTCGTCGGCGACCGGAAGCTGGTCGACCGCCTCGAACAGCGGCAGCACATCCGGCTCTGCGGACGAAGCTGTGGGTGCGGTGCGGGCATGTGCGGTGGGCGCGTTTGCGAGCAGGGGCAGGGTGGCGAGGGCGAGCGCGGGAAGCCCGCGCAGCAGGTTCTTGATCACAGGGAGGTTGTAGCGGCCTGCGGCCGGGGCGGGTTGGGATATCGCGATGAGCTCACCCGTGTGGGCTCCCGTGTCCCAGCGTCCGTGCTTGGCCAGAGCGGGGTGGTACGTGGTCCCCCCAGGATGGGGTGCTGGAGCCGGTTGCCGAACCTGTCCCCATGGCCGCGCGCGGTGGGCAAGCTCAGTCCGGCGGGTCTCGGAGGAGGTACTGCCAGGCTGTCTTCGGCAGCCTGCGCGATCGCGGCCTGGAACATCACCGTAGGGGCGGTCGTCGCCGCGCAAGCACAGTCCTGGCCGGCGCGCTCTGCTCGGGGCTATGGCTCAATTTCCGCTTCCCGGCCGGGGGCAGGCCTCCCTGCCACATGTTCTGGCGTTGCGGCGAAATCCCGGAGTGTCTCAAAATCCACTCCAGGTCAGCGGCAGATGAAGGGTGCCCACGGTGCGAGCGAGGGGCGTAAGGGAACCTCAGAGGAACCTCAAGCAAGGCTTTCCCGCTTGAGGAATCGCCCTCGTCGCCACGGCCTCTCGACCTGGAAGTGCGGTCGGCTTCACGCTAACCACCGGTGGAGCTGCAGAAGCATGTCAGCCATTCAGTTGCTGAATGAACGCAGTTGGATACGGAGTTGCTATGGTCGGCACGCGCCAAGTCGATCAATGACTTCGCGGAAGAAACACTGACCATGTTTCTCGCAAGAGGGGGAACCTCTATGTCCGCAACAAAGTCCGGCATATCTGCACCCAAGGTGGCGCTGGCCACGGCTGTCGCGCTGAGCATCCTGGGTGGGGCTGCCGCGCCGGTGGGAGCTGCGGCGGCGGGGCAGGAAGCGCCCACCGCATACGAGGCCATCGAGCGCACGGGAGTACTGGCGGAGACCGCCTCCGACAGCCCCGGCAAACTGAACGGGACGAGCCTCTCCCAAGGGGTGACGCTCGACCCTGTCGGGTCAGGCCTGGTGAAGAAGGCGGCAGACCCCGACCTCCCGGACGACCCTGAGACCAGCGTCATCTCCAACGAGGGCACAGCAGGGCCGGGCAGGCCCACGATGCGCATCTCGCTTCCAGCCGCCGACGGCCAGGCCCGCACCCCCGCCGCCGCCCCGGGAGCCGACACGAAGACAGGCAGGGACAGCGCGGGAGGCGGCCTGCTGACCTCGCCCACGAACCTGCCGCAGACCGAAGCAGCCGCCCAGTTCCTCAAGGACGGCGTGCGCATGATGACGGTCATCAACGGCCCTCAGGCACCGACCCGCACCCAGTACAAGCTGTCCCTCCCGGCCGGTGCCCACCTGGAGGAAGCCACTGCGAGCTACTCCGCCGACCAGCCCATGCCCGAAGGAGACGCCCCGATGACGGGCTACGTCATCGTCTCCGCCGACGACACCGTCCTCGGCGGCATCGAAGCGCCCTGGGCAACCGACGCCAACGGCAAGCACGTCCCGACCCGCTACGAACTGGACGGCGACAACCTCATCCAGATCGTGGACCACGCCGGCGCCGCCTATCCCGTCGTCGCCGACCCCAAGGTGTCGTTCGGCTGGTGGGTCTACGTCCGCTTCAGCCGCAAGGAAGTCAAGAAGGTCTCCACCCGTATCGGCGCGGGAGTAGCCGTCGCCTCGGCCGTGTGCAACCTCATCCCCAGTGACAAAGCCAAGGCCTTCTGTCTCGCCGTGTCCGGGTATAGCCTCGTCCACCTGGGCAACGTCTTCGTCAAGGCGGCAGGCAAGAAGTGCAAGGTCGAAGTCAAGTGGGCCTACTCGCCGGTGTACCGCACCAAGCAGTATTCATGCAAGAAATAGCGTCCCGCAGGAAGGACCGGCCATGCGTGGAACAGCCACAGCCAGGAAAGCGATCCTCGCCGGCCTCAAATGGGGAGCGGTAGCGGCCGGAGCATCCGTTCTCGTACGCACCATCATCTTCGACGAGCCCGCCCTTTCCACGGCCAACGTGATGACGTTCACCATCGTGGCACTGGCCGCTGCAGCAGCCACGCTCTACAGCAACCGCCAGCACATGGACGAACCCTCCTGAACACCTGACACAGGGCCCGGCCCAGCTTCCACCGGACCGGGCCCTCACCCTCCAGCGCGCCGCCACCAGAAGCCACGTGCACCCGCCCCGACAGACCTCTCGGGCGCTTCGAGGACGACGGCCTCGACCTGACCGGCTCGCCGCGTTCACCGCCCTGGCCCCCGCGCAGGCCACCCAGCACGCCGCCCACCTGGGCGCCACCGACTGGCACACCGATACCGAAGCCGACGTCGGCCAAGGGAAGTTGCGCGCGGCTCACCGAGCGCGCCCTGCCTCTGACCGGACTGCTGTAGCACCGCCCCCGCCGCGGGGCATCGCCGCGGCGCTCCACGGCTGAGCCTTCCCCAGCCGTGTGTACTCCCGGGCCC
Organism: Streptomyces sp. NPDC053474; assembly: GCF_044544845.1. NCBI lineage: Bacteria > Bacillati > Actinomycetota > Actinomycetes > Kitasatosporales > Streptomycetaceae > Streptomyces > Streptomyces sp. NPDC053474. The sequence goes on along the minus strand of NZ_JBITXV010000009.1, from coordinate 412,185 downwards.
AGATGACTGAGTAGCTGACTCTGCTGCCTACCTCCAGGGCCGCAGCTTCTTATTCAGTTCCTCGTACCACGAGGCCCAACGCGGCTCCCGCGCTGCATCGGGCTTTAGGCCGAGTGCCACGACCGGATCGGTGACGAGGTAGGTGATGCGGTAGGCCAGCACCTGCGTGCCTGTGTCCATCCACTCCTGGGTCTGTGTGGCGGGAGGAATCGGGCCAAGGACGGCCACGAACCAGGCGGGGAGCAGCATCCGGTCGCGAATGGCCTCGGCGAGTCGTCCGCGCAGCTGCCCCTCCAGCATTTTGCGTGCCTTGTCGCCCGCTTCGATGACGGGCATCTTCTCGCGGCGCAGCCGCTCGTCGCGGCGCAGCGAGCTCCGTGCGTCGGCAGGCCGCCTCAGCGGACTTCGCGATCCGCTCCTCGAGAGTTCCAGCGGGGCCTGCGGCGAGGTGGAAGTCGTGGGCTGCCTGCTGGTGTTCGCGGGCGGTGCGCGGTGTGCTCGCCAGTGTCAGGGCTGTGGCCAGGACAGTGTCGCGGCGCTCGGCCTGTTCCTGGAGGGCTGCCTCGTGGTCGCGGATCCTGTCCTGGCAGAGCCGCCGCTGCCAGGCGTTGAGCAGCCCGGCCCGGACCTCCCACCCGGCGTCGGCAGCTTCGGCCACTCCGCGGCGACGGTGTCGAAGTCGACCTCGGGCACTCCGGCAGCAATCCTGGTGTGGGCTTCGAGGACCTGCAGGCGGGCGCTGAGCTTCTTCAGGGCTCTCTCGGTCTCCCCGATGTGGTCGTGTACTTCCTCGTCGAGGTCACGATGCTCCTGCTGCAGCGTGCTGATGTCGTCGCGGATGTCCCGCAGTTCGTAGTCGAGGTTGTCGACGCTGCCGAGCGTGGAGTTCAGCGACTCCAGATCGCGCTCCAGGTCGTCGGCGCGGCTGTCCAGGCCGCGGATCTCATAGCTGTAGTCGTCGCTCACCGCTGCCCCTTTGGTCCGGTGTTGCCGGGGTCTTCGCTACTGGTGACGGCCACGCCCAGCCAGCCCGGAATGATCACAGCCAGAAGCCACATGGGCAGGAGTCCGAAGAACAGCAGAACGACCAGTACAGCGACCGCGTGCAGAGCGATCGCCGCATTGCGGCGACTTCGGTGCCCGGTGACGCGGATGGTCTGGAAGGAGCCTGCCACGGTGCCCGCCAAGTACGGGAGAAGGAGGAGAAGCCACCACCAGGTGCAGTCCAGGACGAACACGCACGCGACCAGCGCGGCAGCAAGTACGGCCTGCCCGCGCCAGGACCACCGCACGATGCGCTCACTTACCGCCCGCTCCGGTTCGGCCAGCAGCTCGGGCATCTGCTGCTCGAAGGCGAGCAAATCGCGGGTGGCTTCCACCAGGCGCTCATATTCCCCCGCGTAGGCGTCGTCGTCCGGATCGCACGCGGCGACCGCGGCATGCAGGGCACGAATCTGCTGCTGCAGCTGCGCGTGCCGCTGCCCTATGGACGCCTTCGTCCCGCTGGTCCCGCTCACTGGCCACCACCTCCACCTGCCGAGGACTGCACGGCGCAGGGTGCCGAGGCCGGCTGCGCCGGAACTGACCGACCGTACTGGCCCTGATCAACAACACACCCCACGAACAACCAGCCCTGACCAGATTTGGCCCCCGCCAAGTCGCATCGGACGCCTCAAGCCAGTGCGTAGCCCTTCCCCAGTCGGTGTCACCGGCCGTGAGTGCCTGTGCGAGCACGATCGTGTTCCGTCAGTCGCAGGGGTGACTGCACATCAGCCCTCGTTGGGCCACGAATTCCAGGATCCGGTCGGCGCCCCAGAGGTAATCCCCTCGAGTTCGGGTCTCGTCTGCGATCGCGTCCCAGCTGTAGATCAGCCGCGCGATCTCCTCACGCACGGGCCGCCCAGTGTCGTCAGAAAAGTGCAGGTCGGGCGGCGATGGTTGCGCCAGAAGCCTTGCCTGATCGGTTCCTCGGGCGGCTGCGGTGGGCCGTTTCGGCGACAGCCTCGTGCTTGCAGTTCTCACACAGGTGCGGGTGGGATTCCCTCGCCTCGCCCCATGCGGTGGGCTCGATGGCCGTCCACCGCTCGTCGGTGAACCAGCTCGCGCACGTGGCGCACACCGGGCGCCGCGCTTCCCGCTCGGCCTGGCGCTGATGCTCCTCTCGCTAATGCGCCCGATCCCGACGATTCGGCGGAGGGCTGTGACTTCGGGTGGTGCTGTGGTTCAGATGGGCTGCTGGACCGGCACAGGCGGGGCGGACTCTGCCGCAGTCGGTGCAGGGACCAGTTGGCGCAGTCGTGCCTGAGTTTCGGGGTCGGTGGAGTACAGGAGGGTTCCGGACATGCCACGGGTGAGGAGGACCTTGTAGGTGTTGCGGACCAAGCGGAGGAAGGTGTCAGGGTCAGTTCTGCTGAGCGCGGGGTCCCTGCTGGCCTGAGGGTTGGGGAGCCAGCGGTCCTGGCGCCAGACGAGGTCGTCTCCGAGGATGACGCCGTTCCAGTCGTACTCGAAGCCCTGGGCGGTGTAGATGCAGCCGACCTGGCTGAAGCCGTCGGGGTCGGTGGCCCACAGCCAGGACGGGGGGACGCCGTCGAGGCGTGCCTCACCGCGCAGGTTCCACGGCTTGCGCCAGGAGCCGATCGTGATGTCGTCGACCAGGCGGCCGCGGCGCGGGTCGCTCCATCGCCAGCAGAAGCCGGCCGTGATGCGGGCGGTGAGGTGCTGTGCCTCCTTGGCCTGCAGGAGGTCTTCCATCTGCTGGGGAGAGTCGACCACTCTGACCTGAAAGGTCCGCTCGTCGGCCCACTCGGTGGCGGGCTCGTCGGTGAGCTGCAGCAGGCGCAGGACCCACTGTTCGTAGGCGCGGCTGCCGCCGTTGCGGAACTGGCCGTTGAGGTCGATGTGGCGTGGGCGCAGGCCTCGGGCGGCGGCGGCCTGGTCGATCGTTTGGCGGCTGCCCATCTCGCCGGGGCGTACAACTTGGTGGTCGTCCATGAGGAAGACGGGGACGCGGGCGGCGTCGAGGAGTTCGTCGATCTGGCGTACCCCGCGGTGGCGGACGGAGTGGGCGCGGATGCGGTGAGCCTCGTCGCAGATCAGCGCGTCCAGTCCATTCTTGGGGGCGTCGGCGAAGTTCATGAAGTAGCCGAAGAGCTTGCGGACGCGGGGGTTGTCGGTGCCGACGGCGTGGTGGAGGGTCCGGGTGAAGGACTTGGATCCGGTGGCGTGGACCACGGTGTGGCGGTCGCGGGCGAGGTGGCGCATCAGGTGCAGGGCGATGACACTTTTGCCGGAGCCGGGGCCGCCGGTGACGATGATGACTTCTTTGATGTCCGCTTCGCGGGCCTTCTTCACCGCGCGACGGACCAGGGAGACGGCGACCTGCTGTTGGTCGAGCAGGACGAACCGGTCGGTGTGCAGGATTTCTTCCGCGGTCGCGCGCAGCAGGGGGCGGCTGGGTGCCAGGGGGCTGTGGACGAGTTCGTCGGCGGCTGTGGTGCCGTGAGCGGGTGAGAGGCGCGACTGCAGATAGGTGATCAGCTGATCGCGGGTGCTGTGCGTGAATAGGCGCCCGTGGTGGTCGGGTTCGAGGGCGAGCAGGTCGGCCACGCCGGTGGCATCGGCGTTGTGGAGGTAGGCCACGCCGACTACTGCGTCGGGTTCCGCGTCCAGCACGGTGGTGAAGTCCTGCAGGTACTGGCAGTAGCGCCGTACCTGGGCGACCGGGTGCAGGAAGGCCCGGTTGTTGTTGCCGGCCCCTGGCAGGCAGAGGTCCTCGGTGTCGGGCAGGGCCCGGGCGTGGGTCCACTGCTTGAGCTCGACGATGACGTAGGACGGCTGGGACGTATTGGGGTGCCAGCCGGCCAGCACCACGTCGGCCCGCAGGCTGGACAGGGCCAGCCGGTACTCGATCAATACCTCGACATGCTGCAGTCCGGCTTCGTCCAGCACGCGGGCCAGGGCGGGCAGGCTGTGGCGCCAAGACCGTATCTCCGCGTCTTCCAGCCGGCCCAGTCGCGCCTTCCGGTGGCGCTCGGCCAGATCGTCGGCCACCGTGCCCTGTTGACAGCATTCGATGAACTCGCGCGCGGACATGCGCAGTAACGGCATCGTCGTCTCCTGGGTCGAATGCGTTTCCTCAAGCAGCGCGGGCGGCCCCGCAGGGTGAGTGCGGCCCGGCGTGGTCGAGCGGCGTGCCTGGGCACGCGGGGCCCGGTCCGCAGGGGGCTGTCCCCCGGCCCGGAGCCGGAGGGGCCCGTCCGGTGCCGCGTGAGCCGCGCGTGAATACAGCCGCGCCCCTGGGCGCAGGCGGCCAGATCGGGCGAGCCGGGCCGCGGTTACGGTTGGGGGACGGCAGAGGGCTGGGGGACGAGATACTGGTAGTGGGTGGGCCTCAGGTCTTCCTCGGCCGGCTGCCAGTCCTCGAGCAGCAGGACGTCGCCGCCGCTGCAGTGGTACGCGCCGTCCGTCTTGGTGACCTTGATGTCGCTGACGATAAAAAGGTCGACGGTGTGGCTGGTGTCGCGGGCGTGGAAGACCTCGTTCACGGTCAGCTCCACGCTGGTGGGGGCGCCGGTGGTGCCCTTGACCTCCACTCGCCGCTCCAGTCCTTCCCGCTCCAGGCGCAGGTCGTAGGGCTTGCCGACCTTGTGCGCCGTCCAGCCCCGCTCGGGATCCTGGTAGTGGGTGACGGCCTTGTCCTCGGCGTACAGCTCGACCGCCTTGCGCTTTTCCGGGTCCATCTGCCGGCCCGCGCCCCGCCGCCCGCGCCGGGGGCTGTTGGGGCCCTCCAACTGCTCAAGCGTGACCCCCGGGGTCGCGCCGAGCGCGAGGTCATGGTCCGCGGCCCAGTCGGCCTTGATGCCGGCCGCGTCGAACAGCGGCTGCGGGTCCATCGCCACCAGGTACCCCACCCCCTGCTGGGTCCCCGACCGGCGCGCCGCCTGCGACGCCTCCGCGCTGAGCGGACCGTCCGGGCCCAGCGGCACATCGTCGAGCACGGCCAGCGGCTCCAGGCCCAGCCGGTAGGGGTAGATGACCCGCTCCTCAGCGACCTCGTCCGGCCAGTGCGGCGCCGTCCCCTGGTACACACCGACCTGCACCTTGCACAGCACCATCCGCGCAGACTTCGCTTCCCACTCCCCCGGCTGCACCCGCGGCGCCGCCCCGGTCACCAGCACCGCGAAATCCGGCTCCCGCCGTCCATACCAGTCCGGCTTCCTCGGAAAACCCCAGGAACGCGTCACCATCCCGTGCTCCAGGTTCCGCTGGTGCCCGACCTTCTGCCCCACATGAATCATCACGAACAACACCTCAGAAGCCACCAGGGCACCCTAGGGTTCCCACTAACGACAGGTCAACAAGGTTTTTCACCTGTCAACACATGCTCGCCCTCGCCTAACGCTGCCTCCGCCCCAACCGTCACGCACGTTCTCGCCCGCGACCGCGAACGGCGAGGAGAAGCATCTGAGCAGTGGACTTCTGCGGGCTACGGGGCATCGGCGCTGCTGTTCCTCGCGGGCGATCTGCCGGGCGAGGGCATCGCGGTCGACGTGCGGGGCGACGGCAGCGAGCACCAGGCGCTGGAGTTCGGCCGGCTCAAGCGCCTCCGCCTCCCACTGCACGGGGCGGCGGGGATCGAAGCCGTAGCGACGGGCGAAGGTCGGCCGCCGAGGATCGCCGTACTTGTCCTCGATCGCGGGCAGCTCGTAGGCGCACACCCGCTCGTAGGTCAGCAGCACCCGCTGGGTGTGGCTCCAACAGCCCGTGCGCGCCACGATGCTGGGCGTCTACGTAGGTCGAACTCCAGCAGCACGGACGGGTACGGCGGGTCATCACGCCTTCTGTGAGTGATCTGAACCGTGCGAATGCTGTGCCCTCAACCGTCCACGCACACCCGACGGGCACAACAGCGGCGCGCTCCCTCACTAGTGCACACTGTGATGCACGGTGAGCCACTCTGCGCACCGCGCACCCGGTTCTACGCACAGTGCGGGTAGGAGAAACATCTCCCCTCTAGTCACGTCTAGTCACGCGCGTCGTGTGACCGTCACAGTGGCCGTTTTAGCGGTCGACTTGAGGGCCTATCAGCCGTTGTCGGCCTTACGGCGGTTGAGATCGTGGGCGTTGGGTGTCTACTCCCCACCTCTATGCTTGGGGATGTTCCTCTGCGGTGTCTGCCCCGTACTTCACCACTCGGTGAAGGCCCGGCAGCCTGGCCGGGCTATCTCGGCGCCGTGGAGGCACATGTGGATGGCAGGACAGCAGCCGACAACGGAGATGGACAGGACGATCAGGAAGCCGTCGAGCGGCGCCGGGAACGGCGCAAGTTCATCGTGCAGCTTCTGGTCGACTGGCTACCGGTGATCGCGGCGGTTGCCAACCACGCACTACAGCGCTTCTGATGAAGGAGCGGTGAGTGTGGTCGTAGCGTCGGGACGCAGCAGCGAGCCCGGCCGAATGCAAGACGACCGGGCTCGCTGGCTGTAGCGCGGAAGGGAGGGCCCTTGACCTGGGGTGGAGCCCAGAGAAGGGGCCCTCTGCGTCATGTCTCACGCTTCCATCCACGCAGATCGATCGTACGGGAAGTGAGGCCTGGTGGTATAACCCCGCTCCAGACAGCCGTGTACAGACAGCGAACGCCGGTCGCTCGACGCGGTCAACGCCGCGCTCTACCTGCGCCGACCACTGCTGGTAACCGGGGCTTTCCAGTTAGCCCTCCATGAGCTCTGACCGCCGAAGTCGGATCCGGAAGCGTGCTGGGGTGGAACGCCACTCCCCCGCAGCACCTCGTTGATGCCTGTCGGCCCCGGCCGCTTCAGCGCCCGGCCCTGGCCGGCCTGGCCAACCGGCTATGAGTAGCCCCGATTACCAGGATGGCGACAGGGCGTACCACCGTGGCTATGCAAGGGCCGAGCAGCGCGCCAAGCTCGAGTGGCAGGGACACGGTAGCGACGATGCCTCTTACATGTGTGCTCGGAAGCCGGTGAGTTCGGGCATGCCATGCACCACCGTCATCGCTCATCGCAGGCGACAGGGAGAACGATCCGAGCCTTCCTGCCCGCGGTCCCTCAGAGAAAGACGCCCTCTTCCTTGCTCGAAGGAAGAGGTGTCGACTCCCGAGGCCGCTCACCCAACCCGGTCTGACCTGCGCCGACGCGGTACTGCACGCGATGGTGGCGCTACCGAGTACGGCACTGGCTGCGGGACCGGACGAGGCACCTCGTTCGCGCCCCTGTGCGGCACCAGTTGCGGGACCAGCCAATGGGCTCTGGATGGGCTTCCGCCCGAACGTCCCGCCCGGCCCCCTGAACCCCAACCCCGCTCCCCCAGGCCGACCTCGGCGATCGGGTATCTGCCGGGACTGGGACGCTGGCCTGGTGAACACCACCTCTCCTCGCGACCGTGCGCTGGGACGCGGGGTCTCCGCGCTCATCCCGCAGGAAGCCCCGGCCACCGCCGCCGACCGGGCCACGGCGGCCCTCGCTGCGATCCGGTCGGTGCCGGTGCACGTCGGCGTGCTCCAGGCCGCCGTGGTGCTGCTGGAGGAAGCAGTCAGCGAGGACTCGGCCCGCGCGGCGGTGACGGCCGACACCGTGGCGCTGCTGAAGGCCGCCATCCACCAGGCGGACCCCGGAGCCGCTCGGCTCGCCGGGGTCCTGCCGGACCAGCGCGCCATCGAGTAGCCCGCGGCCTTGTCCCTGGGCAGCCGTACGGTGGGCACAGTGAGCACCGCTCCGCCCGCCGAGCCGCCGCCGATCATCCTGGTGACCCCCACCGGCCAGAAGATCACCGGACGTCTGCCCGGGCGCCGCCAGACCGCCCGGGCATGGCTGTATGACGTCGGCCTTGTGCTGTGGAAGTCCACCGGGCCGGAGGGCACCGAGCCTGCCGAGTACCGCCAGTGGGTCCCGGCCGCGCACGTGAAGCCTGTCGACGGAACCGACTACAGCGTCGTCCCCACCCAGCACCTGCGCCCGCCCGCGCCGCCGCCACAGTGGGCGTGGAAGGTCGAACGCCAGCAGCACCGCGGCCGGGCGCCCGGCCTGCTGGTGCACGTCTACGACTGCCCGACGGCGCCGCCCGGCGGCGAAGAGCTGAACCTTGACGAGGCGCTCACCGCGCTCGACCGATCCGGCGCCCGCGCCTGCACCGAGTGCGACGCGGCCGTGGCCCTGTCCTATTGGATCAACAGTCGCGAGACCCCGGATACCGATTTCGGCGCCTGATCCACGGCGAGGCCGTCAGCCAACTGGCCAGGCTGCGGTCTGCTGTGGCGAGCGCAGGTCGCGGAGGACCGGGCCGTGGGCTCCGGGCCGCGGCGTGCATCCTCCGGAGTCGTGGGTCAGCGTTCACACGCCTGGATCAGCGTGGGTCAGTAGTTGGGCAACCTTTTGACCTGCGCATTTGGGTGTTCGGGTCAGCAGATGGGTCGGAGGGCCTGAGGAGAGTTCACGGCACGCAAACCGAAAGGAACGTGCCGTGGCCAGTGGAATCGAGGGCGTCTTCAGAGCGCTGAACACCGAGTGGACGCTCGTGTGCAGCGAGAGCACCAATGGCATGCGGGTGGCCGGCTGGCTGGAGGACGCCGCGGTGTTCGCCTCCGGCGAGGCGCCGGTCGACCTGCCCGCCCTGCTGTCAGAGCTGGAGTCCCGCGACCGGGCCCAAGGACGTGCGCACAGCGACCGATGGCTGTGGGCACTGCTGGAGCGGGCGGCCGACCGCGGGGCGGACGCCCAGCTCTCGGCGCGAGTTGTGGTCCAGGCGATGACGCCCGGCGCCGTGCGCCTGACCCAGCGTCTGCGCGCGGGACAGGACTTCGACGAGGTCGCCCAGGTCGTGCTGGCCTCCCTCTACCAAGTGGTGCGCGCCTATCCGCTGCACCGCAGGCAGAAGGTCGCGGCGAACCTGCAGATGGAGACGCTCCACCTGGCCAGCCGCGAGATCGCCGCAGACCTCGGGGCCGGTGGCACCGCGCGCGTGGAAGACCTGGCTCATCTGGCTGCCGACCAGGACGTGACGGAGGACGTGTGGCAGGCAGTGGTAGCGGCGCAAGCAGTGGCCGGCGAACTGGTAGAGCGAGCAGAGGACGCGGTTGGCGCGCGCGGAGAGCTGATCGAACTGCTCGTGTGGGGTGTGGAGGCAGGCGTGCTGGATGGATCACGGGCGCAGGTGATCGCCCGCGATGCGCATGCTGATGGCCGGGGCGCGGCTGCGCGGGCAGGGGTGTCCGCCGTGACCTGGCGCAAGCGGCGGCAGCGTACGACTCATCAGCTGCGGGCGCTGGCTGATCAGTGGGTGTGCGCGGCGTGAACGCAAAGGCGAGCCTGGAGGCCAGCTCCCGGGCCCGGATGGGTGTAGAGGCGCCGCGGGCCTGGACCGCGCCGAAGTCGAGCGCGCCGCCGTTCCAGATGCAGATCTCACCGTCGAGCACGCTGCCCGGCGGCAGAGCCATCGCCGGAACGGCCAGATCCATCCAGGTCGCGGTGATGTCCCGGTGGGACCGGGACTGCAGGCGCACGGTGTCCGGCGTGCGGAAGAGCAGCGCGCGGTGGCCATCGAACTTCGGCTCATACCACCAAGAAGACCCACGGGGCAGGACCCGCACGGTACGGGCGAGGGCGACATCGACGGGAGGCTCCAACCTGCCAGCGTGTGCCGAACAAGATCAACATGCACGTCGGGGTCAGTGCGCCATGCGTCACACGGAGGGCCGGCCGCAGCTCCGGGCCCTCCGTTCCAGCAAGGGGCACGTCGGATCGCCCCGTGGACGGGTACCACGAGGCACGCTGGACACTCCTCTTCTACGACGCCGCGGACGAGGAGAAGCATGCGGCGTACCAGCGCAAGCGTGACGAGGAAGAGGCCGCCTACCAGCGGGCGCGCCTTCTGCAGAGCCGGTGAGGCGCACGGCTCGGGCACTTCGACGCCCCCGCGGAACTGACGCAATCCCTGAGCGGTATGACGAGGTCAGGGGAGGCCGGCGGCGTATCTGACTCGTAGCCGCTCACTGAGGTCTCGGTACTGCTCGAAGCGCTCGCGCCGTTCCTCCGTCGGGAAGAGCAGCGGCACTCCGACGTCCAGGAGGAACGCAGGGCAGGGCCCAGACCGGGGCAGCGGATCGAAGACGGCCAGCAGGATGCCGCGGTCGTTGACGAGCGGGACGCCGCTGGAGTACCGGCTGTCTCCCACGCTCCAGCCGACACTCACGCGTGTGCGGTACAGGTCGGTGAGCTGCGCGATGGCGGCCTCCAGCCCGGGCAGCCGGACTGAGTGCCGGCTCAGGGCCGCCCGGTTGGGGTCCTTGCGGGCCATCAGCTCGGCGGTCTGTGCCTGCTGCCGCGCGTACCCCCGCTGTTCAGCGCGTGCCTTCTCTTCCCTCCTCTTGCGCTGCGCTTCGTCCTCCGCGCGCAGTTTCCTCGCCTCCGCCAGGACGCACCGGGGCGACGCCCATAACGTCCTCACGGGCCGCACGGTGTGCCGCTGCGGGCTTCGTGGGACATGCGCGACGAAGCGTGAGGTGAGGAGTCTGCCGATGAACTCGGCGAACGGTATGGAGGACTCAGGTTCCCAGTAGGAGCCGCTGAACCGGGACAGAGGCTCGACGGCGAGCAGATCATTGCCCTGCCGGGTCAGCCGCACCGAGGGGACGACGCCCAGCCAGGGGATGCGACCGCGGTCGCTGAACCAGCAGGACCGGACTCCGTAGGCGCTCATCCGCTCAGTGCGGGCGCGGATTTCAGCGGCGGTGATACTGGCCAGTTGCGCCTCCAGCGCCATCCGGCGGCCTCCGGCGGAGGCGAGGACGTCCGCCCGCCAACTGCCGTCCGGCCCGCTCACCTCCAGCTCGGCCATCCATCCACTCGCGCGGGCCGCCTGGGCAAGCTCCAGCTTGAGCAGGTGGTGGGCCATGGACTCCTCTGCCAGCGTGCACATCGGAGCCCCGGGCGTATGAGCGAAGAACCGCAGACCCAGGCTCGACACCTTGGCGTGCATTCCGTGGCCGCACTCCGGACACGCCAGCGGGACCGGCGGCCTCACCCGGTGGATCGCGGCCCACTCCCAGCCGCAGCCGAGATCCGGCAGGGAAGCGTCCAGACGGCCACGCCCCGCATGTACAGCAGTGAAACTCACAGCGCCCCCTGCCCGTTGCCCCCGGATGTCCGGTACCCGTTTCATCCAGCCCTGCCCGCGCCTGCCGGTAAACGCGGGCCCGCAGCTGGCGCCGTTGTCAGTGGCGCCCGCTACGCTGCCGCGGCCAGAGGGCGCCGGGGAGAGGGACACCTTGTGGGCACCACACATGAACAGGCTGCACATGCCCTGCTCGATCGGCTGCTGCGTGACGAAGGCTCAGCTGAGGCGCTCACACGCATCCGCCGCCGCCTGGGCACGCCTGGCTTCTACACTCCGCAGTTCGTCAACGCGGTCGGGCAGGTCTTCCGCCGCGATTCGGCCCGTTGGCCTCCGCACCAAGCCGCCTGCTTCCTGATGATCCACCACCGTGTGCTGACCGGGAAGGTCGCCGAGGTCACCGTCGAAGTCGGACAGGAGCCAGGCCCTGACGCCGACCGCACGGGTAACGCCGCCGCTCTTGCCGACCTTCCCGAGCCGTTCGAGGCCAGCCTCGACCTCGAGCAGTACGGAGCCGACGAGGACGGCCTGCTGCTCTGGGAGCGCCCCATCACGGTGACCCGGTGCACCGGCACCTTCTTCTATACTGACTGCGGCTCAGTGCCGGTGACCCGGCCGAACCGTCTGCCCGATGCACAGGTGCCGCTGGAAGTGGGCTACACCCTGCCGAGCCGCGCCTGGTCCCACCTGCTCTTGGACGGCGGGGTGGCCCGCTGGCCCTATGGCAGCCGCCACCTGCATCTGCTGCTGAACACCGCTCATCCTGCACTGCGCGGCGCCGACTGACGGCTGCTCGCCCCCGCCCGCTACAGACAGCAGCAGTAGCGCCGCAGAGTAAACAACGTGACGAGTAGTCACATAGCGCTATGAGAGCGTGCCGACTCGGCCGCGTGCCTGTCCGTGATTTCGTCTACCCCTGCCCTGGAGGTCGGCAGCCAGCTGACCACCTGGAATTCGTGTCGACGCGTGGCTTCCGGCACACGCTAGGGCGCTACTGCACGCCCGGACGGCTACAGAGGGACACAGACAATGGTCCGGGGAAGCAGCAGTTTGAGCCTGCACGACACCGGCCAGAGCGATCCGTTCGTGCAACCCCTGCAACCTCAAGATTGATCGAGCCCGTAGCCTTCCCCTCGCTGCTGACGCCTCACGGTCTGTGGCCGCAACTGAGTTCGGCCCGGTCACGGGCGTGGGACAGAAACGAGCCTGCGCTCCCCGCCGACTGCTAATTCATGACAGTTTTCGGTTCGCGTGCAACCACAAGCATGATTTAGGTTGTGCATCCAAGCGTTCCTTTATTTTCTGCGAGTGCTTTCGATTCCGTAAAGGTTCGACCAATTGAGGAATGAAGCTTACTTCGCCACTCGAACTCCGGAGATGCCTAATTCGACTCAACTCTTACCTAGCGGGAATTGGCATGTCTCGATAGCGTACTGGCTGAATTGATTGAGCGTATCGAATTGTGTATCTTAAATGTAGCAACCTACTTCGCTGTGCGGATTATTGGTGGTACTCTGCCTGAGGTTGATGAGTCGTCACTCTCATCCTGCAAAGTCCACATGGCAGAGCCCCACGCCCGCCCGCGAAGCAGTACGTGGGGCTCTCGGTCAGGACTGCTGATGGGCCCGCCCCTGCTGGGGTGGGCCCATCAGCGCTTCTGTAGCCGTCAGCCCCAGAACTTCACGGCGTAGTACGCCGCCTGGAGCGTCCGGGCTACCAGCTGTGCCGCGTCTGCGACCCGCTGAAGCTTCGTCCTCACCGGCTCCTTGGTCCGGTCTTCAGACCCGTTGCCGGATACCACCATGTCACCTCCCTCGCTGGATGAGTCCAGCTGGGCACCATCCAGTGAACCTGGGAGGCGACAGAATTCAAGGTACACCACCGAGAGGTCATGATAACCGGAGATCGCACCGGAACGAGGGAATCTGGCTGCGTCGTTGGGCCTCGGTGGCCACCCGTGGAGTCGAGTGGCGCCGAGTGGGGGGCTTCTATCGATTTTGGAAGACCTGGAAGGTATGGAAGACCTGGAAGGTATGGAAGGTCTGGAGCTTATGGAAGACCACTCTTCGAAAAGGCCCGGGGGGGCTGTTCTCTCTTTCCGTGCCACGCTGACGCGTGGCTAAATCCGCCTAAAGTGCAGGTCAGGACTGTGTCGGCAGCTGCGAAGGTCTGGGTCCCTGGCGCTCCGCGCCTAGGGCGGAGGCGTCGCCGAGGCCTGCCGGGTCCCCGGAGGCGCCCTCTGGCCTAGGTGCCAGGTCCCCAAGGTTGGATGCAGAAGCCCCCTGGGAGACAGTTTGTCTTCCGCTCCTGGGGTCCGGACGAGCGGGATGCCAGAGCTCCTGGCTGCCCAGACCATGCAGGGCGCCGGGCCCGGCCAACCGGTCCGGGAGGCGTCCGCGAAGCCCGGACAGGGGGGACGCGCTCGCGGTCCTCGCCCTGCGCGAGGCCATGTCCCGCCAGATCAACGACCACCGCCCGAGCCGGATCCGTGAGGCGATCGAGCTGGGCGCCACCTGGTCCGAGACGGCCGCCGCCCTGGAGATCGCCCCCGATGCCGCCCGCTTCCTGCTGCGCGAGTGGGCCGACCGTCAGCACCGCCTCCACCGGTACGGCACCGAGCGAGGCGACGCCCACCCGGAGGGTCTGGCCGAAGCCGAGTACACCGCGGTGCTCGCCCTCGCCGACCTGGGCGACGACGAGACCACCACGACGGCCCGATGACGGTCACGGTCGAGACGGCGGCCGCCGACGACGTCGCCGGGTCGCAGGCCACACCGGTGCTGGACCCGGCGGCCGCAGAGCGCCAGGAGCTCATCGAGCGGTGGGCCGAGCGGCACGGTGTCGACGCCACCCGGCGCCTGGCGGAGGCCGAGGACCTGGCCGACGCGGTCGCCGCCGAGATCACCCCGGACAACACCACCGACACCTACGACAAGAGCTGGCGGGTGTGGACGCGGTTCTGCGCCGCCGCCCGGCTACCGGAGATGGAGGGCTCCCGGGGCGCCCTGGTGGCGTTCGTGACGTGGATGCTGCGCGAGGGCCAGCAGAACGGCAAGGGGTTCGCTCCCAGTTCGGCCTCCACCCACCTGGCGGCCGCCGTCGTCGGGCTGCGCCAGCGCGGCGTGAGCGTCTCCGGCGACGACCAGGCCGAGGCCCGCGCCGCCCTGGAGGGCCTGGCGGTGAAACTGCTGAAGGCCGGGGAGCGGCGCGGCCGCGGACAGGCCATCGGCGCCGACATCGACGGCCTGCGGGCCATCGCCCGCGCCTGCCCCGACACCCTCACCGGAGCCCGCGACAAGGCCCTGGTCCTGACCGGCTTCCACTACGCCAGCCGCTCCCAGGACCCGGCCGGACTGCTCACCGGCGACGTCACCGTGCACCCGCGCGGCCTGGTCGTCGCCGTGCTGACCGGCAAGACCAAGCAGTCGGTGCGCAACGCCAAGATCCGCTACGCCGATGATCCCGAGATCTGTCCGGTGCGCGCGTACACCGCCTACCGCACCCGCCTGGTCGCCGAGCACGGCCCGCGGTGGGCCGACCCATCCACGCCCGCGTTCGTCGGCATCGACCGCTGGGGCCACGTCACCGGCGGGATGGTCCCCGACTCCGTCACCCGCGCCATCAAGCGGATCTCGACGAGGGCCGGGGTGCCGATCGCCTGGACCGGGCACTCCCTGCGCATCGGGCTGGCCTCCGTCGGCCGCCGCAGGGGCAAGGACGCCATCGCAGACCAGGGCGGCTGGGCCCGCCACTCCCGCTCGGTGCTCGGCTACATGCAGCGTGACGACGGCTGGGACGACAACGCCTCCGCCGGCCTCGCCTGACACCGCGACCATCTCCGTCACACACCAGCGAAAGCGTCCTCGCGGGCGAGGCTCCGTAGGAGAGATCACCCCGTGGTCGGCTTCTCGCGTAACAAGCGATGCCCCTGTAACGGTGGACGCACCCCGTTCGTCATCTGTACGTCCGGAACTTCCGCAGAGCCAGGAGGCATCTGTGCGTACCGAGGGGCGGGAGCCTCCGCCACGTCCGACGCTGGAGGCGTACGCCCGGGACACGGGGCTCAAGTGGGCGGCGTTCGTCGCTGCGCAGTACCCGATACTGCGCAGCGAGGCCGACGACGTGGTGAGCACCGTGCTGCTTGAGGCGTACCAAGCCGGTTGGGACACCATCGTCATGCCGGACCAATGGGTGCGGTGTCGCCTCAAACAGCGTGCCCTCGACCGGATCCGGCAGCTGCGGCGGGTGGACCTGGTCCCTCTGCCTGAACCTCATGAGGAGACGCTGGCCTGGGCAGACGCGGCGGCTGAGGGGGACCCCGCGCAGCAGGTTGCGGGTGCGGAGGACGAGCGGCTCCTGCGCGAGCTGCTGAGACATCTGCCGTTGGAGCAGCGCGAGAACGTATATCTGGAGCTGGCCGGGTTCTCCGCCAAGGAGCGGGGCCAGGCCCTGGGGTGGTCGGAGACGAACGCGAGAGTGGCGCTGCACCGGTCCCGGAACGCACTGCAGAAGCTGCTCAACGAGCGGGCGGACTACCGGGTGCAGGTTCCGGGAGTGAAGGAGTCCACGGCATGAACAGGCACCTTCCTGACAACGTCCGCTCCGTCGGCGTTGGCCGACGCTTCCGGCCCGGGGACGGCCGACGGCTGCGTCGTGCGATGCAGCGAGCCTGGACCCGCCGCCTGGAGCCGCCGGTGCCGCCAGCACCAGGCGCCGCCTCCGTGGACGAGCTGATGGACCAGCTGCGCAGCCGGTCCGTCCCAGCCGACCCGGTGGAAGCAGAAGCCCGGCAGGTGATCCACATGGCAAGCGTGTGGGCCGCGCAGCAGGGGACAGCCGCACCCCAGACAGAAACACCGCAGCAGGCCGACACTCCCCCCGTTCAGGCGGAACAGGAGCCGGACGTCACCAGGAAAGTGGCCAAGCGGTGGCAGCGCGGACGGGACTTCTTTGGGATCTTCGTGCTCTGCCTGACCATCCCCTTGTGTCTAGTGACGGCCGTGGAGCTGGCCCCCGAGCCTGTGCTGGTCACCGCCGTTGCCTCCGGCGCCGGAAGTGCCCTAGCGGGCACGTACGGGCTGCATCTCCACTGGCGCAGGCAGCAGAGGCGGGCGGGGCGGCTACGGGTTTCCAGCCGTCTGGAGAGCATCCGTCGCCGCCGACGCGACAGCCCTACACAGCCACCGGTCAACACGGCTAACGGACCGACAAGCGCGGCGGAGAGGTGAACGGCGCGCGGGCCGTCCGCCACTACCCGGGGCCACCGTGCCCGGGCCTGAGCGGAAAAGGGCCCGGCGCGTCCGGTCCCTTCCCCTCCGGCCTGCCCCGCCGCCTGACGTGCGCGCCGCATGGCCCGCGTTCTGCCCGGAGGCATCAGCAGGCCGCGGCGAGTTCTTCGATCCGGTCGGCGAGGAGCTGGTCGGGGTGGTGCAGGACGGCTCCGTCGACTTCGTCGGCCTTCAGGCGGTCGACCGCTTCGCGCAGGGCTTTGCCCGCGGGCCGGGCTGATCCAATCAGACAAAACAGATGTATCGCCGAGGTGTTGCGCGAGTCCGCGCGCGCGGGCACGCGTACGGGTAGGTCCCCGGGGGCGCGCGAGCCGCCCTTGCCCTTCGCACACCTCCCGGGGCCCGGGGAGGGCCCGCGCCCTGAGAGGAGGGGGGCCAGGTATCAGGAGGCCCTCAGACCGGCTCGATCGGCCGCGCGCCGGCGAGGTCGTCGAGCCGCTCGTACAGAGCGCGGACCAAGCGGGCCTTGTGCTGGACGCCGTGCAGGCTCGCCGAGCCCTGGCCGTCCGTCGGCCTCGCCCAGGACGACCTCGGCGAGCAGGCGCCGGGTGTCGTCATCGGGCAGCCAGTCCGCGTGCGCGCGCACGTCGGCGGCGACGGCATGTCCGGCCCCCGAGAGCAGCAGGCCCGCCTGCTGGCAGTCGCCAGCCGGGCCGCACCGGTTTCGCGTGTCCGACCAGCAGGGGTGCGGGGAGGGTGCGTCACGGCCCCGCTCAAGGTCATCCCGACGAGAGAGGGCCCCGAACCCCTGAACCGGGCCCGGCTCGGGAAGACGCAGGTCGCCAACCGTGCGCGGCTTGCCCGACATGCTGTATCGCGCGAGGCTGCGCCCCACGCTCCTGCGCCAGCGGTCCTGTCAGGTTGCCCGGCACCCACGTGGTCTGGGGAAAGCGGAGGTGACTCGCCCCAAGTCCCCTGTGGTTCCACAAAGTCGCAGGTCACCGAAATCTCAACGGGCGTGGATTCGGTGGCACGGTATGGAGCCGCGGGACGACTTGCGCCGTTAGGGACCGTCGGCCGCATCCTCACATCCCGCACACGCCCCTCCCGTGTGCCCTGCCAGAAGCGAGGTCACCCATGGATCCCCAACTCGACGCCCGCACGGTCCTGCTGCTGCGCCTCCGGGTGAGGGTGCCGCCTGGGCAGGGGGACCGGCCGGGACGGCCTCTTGCGGCCCTTGGGATGGCGTGGTGCACGGTATGGCCGACGCGCCCGTAGTCGGCGGAGCGGAGCGGATGCAAGCGGCCGCGAGAATCCACCCCGGTCGCTTCCGGGGGCGGCTGACGGCGCATCAAGGCCGCTGTTGCGGAAATTCGCGAGATCTCGCACCGCGTGCGGACAGCACGGCACTCTTCCTTCTGCCCGGGAGGCGCCCCCGGGCCAAGGGCTGTTGACGGGCTAACCCCCGCCCGGCCCACGGTTTCCCCTCGCCTCGCGTGGCTCCGTCACGCCCAACCCAAGGATTTGTCACGCCCATGTCTGATTCCCTGCTCGCCTTGCTGCACGCCGCCGCCCCGGAGTTCCTCGGCAGCCTCGCGGCCGCTGCGGTCGTGGCCGGTGCCGCCCGGGCCGTGCGCAGCCTGCGCGCCCGCCGGACGCAACACCCGGACGAATGAGGCTGCTGCTCGAGTCCGGGGCAGACGCCGCAGGAGTGCCAGCGCAGCAGGTCCCCACCGGGGGCGGGCCGGTAGGTGGCGCGCATATGCCAGCCAGGCACCAGGTGCCGCACTCCGGTGCGAAGCGCGTCCTCGTCCCGGTGCGTGACTCGATCTCCAGCCCGTCAAGTGGTCCGCCGATGCACTGCGCGTCCGCCGCGCCACGGGGGCGGCTCCTGGCGCTCGCGGCCGGGACGGACCGTGTCCTGCCGGGGCGTGGCGTGCCGGCGCCACACCCCGGCAGGGCCGTCCCCAGTCTCTGGAGCGGGCTGGGCATCTGGTGGTGTCCCCCACGAAGTCGACCGAGCCGGGGTGTCACGTTCTGACGCCTGGGGCTCCCTGCGATGGGTGTGCGGCTGAGCGGCCGTCGTGTGTCGAGCGCAGGAGGTCTGTCGCCATGGCTGAGGAACTCGGGTGCCCAGGGGAGGTGTCCGCAGATGAGGCGGTGCTACTCAGGGCGTGGCAGCGGCTTCAGAAGCTGACCGTGATGCTGGAGGTCACGCCCTTCACGCGGCGCACCACGCAGGCCCTGCTCCGGTACGTGCACGAGGACGCCGAGCCGGCACGCGCCGCTTTCACTCGCTGGTCCGCTCGGCCCGACGGCGGGGGCCCGACGGCGGGCCGGGCGCGCGCATGATGCGGCGCGGCAGGCACTCCGCGGACCTCAAGGCGGCGGAGGTGGTGGAAGCGGCCGTTCAGGAACCGGTGGAGCAGGGCGGTTGGTGGACGGGGTCGTCGACCGGGGCTGCCGCGCTCGCCGTGACCGCGGTGCGGCGTACGGCGTGGGCGCTGCTGGTGGCTGGTCCGCTGCTGGGCGGGTGGGCGCTGGTGACGCAGCCGGAGGCATCGGCGCGGCCGCAGGCCGTCGTGCGGCAGGCCAGCGGGGACCAGGCCGGTCCGGCCGGATTCGCCGAGATGTACGTGGCCGCCTATCTCCGTGCGGGCGAAGGCTCACAGGACGAACTCGCGGTGTTCTACCCGGGCGCGGGGGACCTGGAACTGGCCGGGAAGCCGGGAGCGGTGCAGGTCGGCCAGGTCGCGGCCGTGCGCGTGAAAGAGGTCGCAGCCCAACGCTATTGGTCCATCACCGTGGCCGCCCGCGTCCTCGATCCGCCCGGCGCCAAGGCAGTCAAGGCCGACCAGGACTCCGGAGATCGGAGCGCCTCCGGGGTCCGGGTGCGCTACTTCCAGGTGCCCCTCAAGGCCGCGCAGGTCGGCGGGACGCTGGTGGCGGCCACGCTGCCCGCCGAGGTGAGCATGCCCGCGGCGCAGGACGAGGCGGTACTGGCGTACGGGCCGGTGCGCAGCGCGCAGGCCTCCGACCCGGCCGTGGACACCCTGACGGCCTTCTTCGGCGCCTACCTGGCCGGGCACGGCGAGCTGGCCCGCTACGTCTCCCCCGGAACGCGCCTGGCGGCCGTGCGCCCGGCGCCGTACGAGTCGGTGACGGTCGATCAGCTGCGGGTGGCCGGGGCCAGCGCGGACGACGGCCAGGTCGGTCCGCCCTCGGGGCGTGAGCGCCTGCGCCTGGTCGTGCAGGTGCGCGGTGAACGCGCCGACGGCGTGGCCCAGCCGCTGGCGTACGCGCTCACCCTCGCCGGGCGGGATGGCCGCTGGGAGGTCGCCGCACTGGACGCCACCCCCGCCCTCAACATCACCGGCCCGCCTTCCTCATCTGCCGCATCCCCGCCCACGCACTAGAAGGACTCAACCTATGCACACGCACCAGCCCCTGGCCGCGGCCGGGATCATCGACGACTTCGCCGGTCTGGGGGGCGACATCAAGACCCTGCTGGCCTCGGTCGTGCTCGGCATCATGTACCTCTGCCTGGTCATCATGACCGGCTTCACCAGCCGCTCCTTCCTCAAGACCCTCGTCGCCGCGGTCGGCGGCGGCATCGTCTTGGGCGTGGTCGCCTCCCAGACCGTGCTGAGCAGCAAGACCAGCGAGGAACTGAAGAAGAACCACACGGTGGGCGCGCCCGCGCCCGCGGCCGTCGTCCGCCTCAGCGACCTGCCCAAGCACGAAACCCTCATCAGCGTCGGGCGGCCGCAGTGAGCAGCGCGGACACCGAGGCGGAGGCGGTGGGGCGCTGCTACACCAAAGCCCGCCGTCACCGGCATGTGATCGGCCAGTGGGACGGCCACCGGCTGTGGGGCGGCCCCTACAGCGTCCCGCAGTTCGTCGTGATGGCCGTGGTCCTCGGCCTGATGGTGCTGCTGCGGGACCTGTGGGCGCGCTTCGGCCTCTTCAACATCGTGCCGCTGGTCGCCGTCCCGTACGCCTCCTCGTTCCTGGTGCGCGTGCTGCACATCGACGGCCGTAACCCGTTCTCGGCGGCGTTCAGCGCGGCCGGGCTCGCGGTCGCCGGAAGCCACGGTCGCCTGGGTGGGCGCCCGGTGCGCGCGCCAAGAGCGCAGCTGCTGCTCGGCGTCACCACCCTCACCCACCACACCTCGGGGCCTCCCGCCGCGCTGGCGGAGACGCCGGTGCCCGCCGCGGTGCCGTCGCGCCCGCAGGCCTATCCGGACAGGTCGGTCACCGTCGCGTACGCGCTGCTGCACACCCGCATGCGGCAGACCGAGAAGGACGCGGAACTCGGGAAGGTGGGCTGAACGATGCGGATGCCCATCAGGCACGTGGCCGGGAACATCGTCTGGACGGTCCACGGCAGTGTGTGGGCGATCTGGCGGGTGCAGGGCGTCGATCAGATCCACGCCAGCCACAGCGCCCGGCAGCGGCGGCTGCGCGCACTCGAAGCACTGGTGAAGAAGCTGCTCGGGGAGTCCATGTGGCTCTCGCTGTGCCCGCAGGTCGATCCGCGCGCGGTGGTGCGGCGGATGACCGACGGCATCAACCTGGCGGCCTCGCCCCGCTACGCCGAGGTCGCCCACCGGGTCCTGGACTCGCTGGAGCACCTGGAGCTGACCGGGCGTACGGACTGGCTCGCCGTCCCGCTGCCCCATGCCACCCGCAGGCAGCAGCTGCGCGAGGTGGTGGGCGCGGCCCGGGCGGAACTCGCCGGGCAGCTGGGCCTGCTGCCCTCCCCGATCACCGCTCGCGAGCAGGAGCGGCGGCTGGCGCAGGCCGCGCAGATGGCCGCCGCCTGGCCGGGCACGGTCGGCCTGCGCCCGGCGAGCGAGGCGGAGATCTTGTGGATCTACGGGCACTCCGCGCGGCGCGGTGTCACGGAACCTCTGCTGCCGCAGCCGGACGCGCCGCGCGGGGTGCGCGGCCGCGGCCGCACGGTGGCCGCGCTCGGCGAGGCGGTCCTGGCCGAAGGCGCCGTAGAGGACGAGGAGGAGGTGGCCGAGGCAAAGCGGGGAGTGGGGCTGTTCTCCCGCCGCTGGCTTCAGGTGGCCACCGAACACGGCACCTCCTACCAGGCGTTCCTGGCGCTGTCGGAGATGCCGGAGGCGTTCCGCTTCCCCGGCTCGGAGTACCTCGCCTCGCTGGACACCTTCGCCTTCCCAGTGGACTGGGTGATGCGGCTGAAGGTCACCCAGGGGGCGACGGCGGAGGCCAAGACCCGGCGCCAGGCCCGCGAGCTGGCCTCGCAGCCCGAGGAATACGCGCAGGACCCGGCCGGGCCCCCGGCCAGCATCGATAAGGCCGCCACCGGGATGGCCGAGTACCGCGAACGGCTGACGTCCTCCGCCAGCGAGGTCGAAGTCCAGGCCATGGGCGCCTTCTGCGTCTGGGGGGCAACGCCGCAGCAGGCCGAGGAGCGGGCCGCCACCCTGGCCGCCGACTTCGGCTCCGACGAGTACACCCTGGCCCGCCCCCTCGGCGAGCAGGAGCGCCTCTTCTACGGGATGCTGCCCGGCGCCCGCACCCCGCAAGTGATGACCCAGTACGCGCAGTACCTGCTCGCCCGCGACTTCTGCATGGCCGGACCGTTCGCCGCGACCGAACTCGGCGACGAGCGGGGCCCGCTGTATGGGTGGCAGCTGTCCGGCGGCGGGGCCCGCCCGGTGCTGGTCGACTTCTCCCGCGGCCCGAAGAAGAAGACCTCCGCCTCGGCCGCGTTCATCGGCGAGCTCGGCGGCGGCAAGAGCTTCGCGATGAAAGCAGCCGTCTACTGGACCCTGGCCGCGGGCCGCAAGCAGGGCGTACCGGGCAGCCGGGGCCGAGCCGTGATCGTGGACCGCACGCCGCAGCAGGAGTGGCTGCGCTTCGCCACGGCCTGCCCCGGCCGCACCGAGATGATCGTCTGCGACAAGGACGCCGCAGTGTCCCTGGACCCGCTGCGTGTGTTCACCCAGCAGCGCGGCCCCGTGCCGCTGGACCTGGCGCAGGCGCAGCGGCTGTGTGAGTCGTTCCTCGGGATGCTGCTGGGCATCCGGCCGATGGACGATCTGGGTGATGCTCTGTCGGAGGCCCTCGCCGACGTCCTGGCCGCCCCGGCGCCGAGCATGCGCGCGCTGCAGGACCATCTCGCCGAGCACGCGGCCGCCGGAGAGGCCGCGCACGCCACGCTTGCCCGCAAGCTCGCCATGCACGCCCGCCGTGACCTCGCGCGCGCCGTGTTCGATCCCGCGTTGCCGGTGCTGGACACCGACGCCAACTCCGTCGTCTTCTCCGTTGCCCAGCTGGCCCTGCCCAAGCGGTGGGAGCTTCAGCCGGGGCACTTCGAGCGGCTGGCGCCGGAGAAGGTCTTCGGCCGCGCCGCCCTGTACCTGATCGCCACGCTCTGTCGGCACATCGCCTTCGACCCGCGGGCCCGGGGCGAGTTCTGCCAGGTGGTGTGGGACGAGTGCTGGTGGCTCACCTCCTCCCCTGAAGGCCTCGACCTGCTCCTGGAACTGGTGCGCGATGGCCGCAAGCACGATGCGGGCGTGCTCGCCGGAAGCCACGACGCGGACGACATCGGCCCGGACAACGACACCGGCCGGATCGTGCGCGGCCTCTTCCCGCGCCGTCACCTGTTCCGGCAGACCGACAAGCAACTGGCCCGCCGCGGCCTGACCTTCCTCGATCTCGACCCGGACGACGCCGAGCTCCTCGAACTGGTCACCACCGGCCTGTCCCCCCTGAACGAGTCCGACGACATCCAGGCGCTGCGCGCGGGCGAGTGCCTCAAGCGCGACCTGTTCGGCCGCATCGGCTCCATGCGCGTCCAGATCCCCCTCGACCCGCAGATCGCCGAGGTCATCCACTCCGACCCCGACCGCAACACCCCCAAGACCCGCGAGACGGAGACGCAAGGGGCGGGTGTGTGATGCGCGCTGGTGGGTGGGGACGGTACGAGAACGCGCGCCGCTGCCTGACCTGGGGGCTGCTGCTCGTGGTCACGGCCGGTATCACCATGCTGCTGCTCGCCGGGCGGTCCGCCGCCGATCCCGGCCCCACCCCCGCCCCGTCACCCTCCCCGTCGATCCCCAAGTACGAGCCGGGCCTGGAGCCGACCGCCCCCGGCCTGCTGCCGCCCGAATCCGTCAACCCCACCACCCCTCCGCCCGCGAAGGACAAGAACGACACCCGCGACGGCGGCAAGAACCGGTCCCACAAGGACAAGAACGCCAAGAAGCAGACGGCCAAGCAGAAGAAGGCCGCCAAGCAGAAGAAGATGCGCCGCGCGCTGGAGAAGGCCGTGAGCGCCTACAAGAAGAAGCACGGCGACGGCGGCGTGCTGTCCGCGTTCGAGGTCACCGACAAGAACGGGGTGCCGATCTCGGCCTACCGGATCTCCTCCGACGACGGCGGCATCACCGACGTCATCGGCAAGCTGCAGGCCGCGGCCACCCAGGGCATGTTCGAAGTCACCAAGTGGCTGGTCGCGATCGGCTGCTGGCTGATCTCCTGGGCCCTGTCGTGGTCGCTGGCCGCTGTCCTCCTCAAGCCCGCGCTGAGGGTGTCCGACTCCCTCTACACCGGCGCCGTCGTCCAGCTCGGAGTGCCCGGCCTGCTGCTCGCCTTCTCCGGCACGGTGGCCGTCTGGCACATCTTCTTCGGCAACCGCTCGCGCGGCTGGGGCGAGATCGCCGCCTCCACCCTGATCTCCGCGCTCGCCGTCTCCGCCCTCGCCGCCCCGCCCCAACTGCTGCTCTCCTCCCAGGACGGCGCGGTCGGCAAGGCCCGCGACCTGGGCATCGCCGTGTTCGCCATCGTCCGCGGCAACGAAGACGCCCTGCCCAAGACCGGCCAGATCAGCCACGACACGGCCAAGGAACTCACCCGGCCGATCACCGACGAGATCGTTGAGGCGTTCGTCGTCCGCCCCGCGATCCTGCTCTCCTACAACCAGAGCCTCGACGACAAGTGCACCGACCTCTACCGCAAGTCCCGCATCCAGCAGGCCCTGTTCAACGACAAGGTCGACGGCGTCAAGAAGGCCGTCAAGAAGGCGCCCTCGCGCTTCAACCTGGTCCCCGTCCCGAACTTCGTCACGGACATCACCGACGCCATCACCGACAAGGCCGTCGACTTCGTCACCAACGACGTCCTGGGCCTCAACCCCGGAGAGAACTTCGAAAAGGCCTGCATCAAGGACGCGGGCAGCGCCAAGCGCGTCAGCTGGGGAAAGGCCGGGGGCGCCTGCTTCGTCACCCTCGCCGCGCTCCTGGTCTTCCTGCTCCTGGCCGTCACCGCCTTCGGCTACCTCGTCACCCAGCTGCGCCTGGTCATCGAGGCGATCCTGGCCCGGGTGGCCCTGGCCGCAGGCATCATGCCCGGCCCCGGCCGCGCCTGGCTGTGGGAACGCGCGGTGACCATCCTGCGCCTGCTGGGCCTGCTCGTGGCGCTCGTGGTCGCCCTCGCCATCACCATCACCCTCGTCACCACCCTGCTCGACGACGGCGTGGAGATCCCCGGCGGGCTGACCGTCCGGTTCGTCGTCGTCGACGTCGTGACCATCGCCGCCTTCTGCTACCGCAAGCGGATCGCCGCCAGATCCCGCACCTGGGCTGCCCAGACCCGCAGCCGCCTCGGCAGCTCCCGCTTCGGCGGCCGCGCCCCCACCCAGATGGACCCCCAGGTCCGCCACAAGCGGTCCGTCGCCGCCAGCCTGGCCACCACCGCGCTCCTGGCAGCCGCCACCGGCGGCGCAGCCGCAGGCGGCAGCAGAATGCTCGCCCTCGGCGGCCGCTCCTCCGGAACCCTCGCCACCCGGCTCGGCGCCCGCGCCGCCGCCCGCGGCACCGGCGCCGCGCTGCGCGGCGGCGGACGGCTCATCCAGACCGGCGGGAAAGCCGCCGTGGGCGCGGGCAAGGCCTCAGCCAAGTACACCGTGGGCGCACCCGTGTATCTGCCCCAGGCCGCCCGCGCCACCGCCGCCGCGCTCAAGGCCGCCCCGGGCAACACCGCGCGCTCCGCCGCCCAGCTGCGCCAACGCCTCACCCGGCCGGTCATCCAGCGCCTGCCCCAGGCCCGCCACTTCGGACAGACGTACTGGAACAACATCGGCGGCCGCTGGACCCGCAACCGCATCCGCATGCACCGCGGCCTGCCCCCGATCCCCCGCCCCACCGCGCCGCCACCCGCCAGCAACCGCCCGGTACGGCCCGCGCCCGCCCGCCGCCCGGCCCCCGCACCCACCCCCACACCCGCACCGGCTCCCGCGCAGGCGGCGCGGCCGCCGCGGCGTGCACCCGTGCGGATGCCGCAGCCCGCCAACTCCGCCCGCCAGGCCGCCCTCCAGCAGCAGCTGTACCGGCGGCGTCTGCAGCAGACCCCCGCGAACCCGCCCCGCCAGCAGCCCACACCGCCGTCACCAGCCCCGCGCCGTCCCGCCAGCCAGCGCCTGCCCCACCGGCCGCGCACTCCCGGGCAGGGGGGCCAGCCGTGACGGCCAGCGCCAGGAAGTGGTGGTGGGCGGCCGCCGCACTCAGCCCTGTCCTCGCCGCGATAGCCGCCGGAGGCGTCTTCCTCACCTTCGCCAGCGCCCTCGCCTCCCATGCCGGATCCAAGCCGCCGCAATCAGCCCTCGCACCGCCCGCGCAGGGCGCACCGGCGAAGGTGGCCGGAATCCCGAAGGTGATGCTGTCCGCCTACACCACCGCCGCCGGGAAGATCACGAAGCTGCGGCCGAAATGCAAAGGCATGCGCTGGTCCGTGCTCGCCGGGATCGGGAAAGTCGAATCGGGCCACGCAGGGGGCCGCTCCCTCGCCGCATCCGGCGACATCACCCCGCGGATCATCGGCGTCCGGCTCGATGGCAGCGGCGTCGGCGGCAACACCACCGCCTTCACCGACACCGATCACGGCAAATGGGACGGCGACACCGCCTACGACCGGGCCGTCGGCCCCATGCAGTTCCTGCCCTCCACCTGGGGCGGCTCCACCGGCCAGGACGGCAACGGCGACGGAGCCAAAGACCCGCACAACGCCTACGACGCCGCAGCCGGTGCCGCCGTCTACCTGTGCGGGACCGGAACCTCGGACCTGAGCGACGAGACACAGCTGCGCCGCGCGATCCTGCGCTACAACCACGCTGGCTGGTACGCCGACAAGGTCCTGGGCTTCGTCAGGCAGTACGACCAGGCTGGGCCTACCCTCGGCAACGCCTCCAAGGACTATGTGAAACCGGTCAACGGGCCGCTCAGCACCGGCTACCGCGCCCCCGGATCCAGCTGGTCATCCGGCTACCACACCGGCACCGACTTCGCCGTGCCCACCGGCACCCCGGTCCGCTCGATCGCGGCGGGCACCGTGGTCTCCGCCGGATGGGCGGGCGCCTACGGCAGCCAGGTCGTCATCCGCCACGCCGACGGCCGCTACTCCCAGTACGCCCACCTGACCTCGCTCGGCGTCACCGCCAAGGACACGGTCACCGCCGGGCAGAAGATCGGCCGGTCCGGAGACACCGGCAACGCCCACGGACCCCACCTGCACTTCGAGATCCGCACCACCGCCGCCTACGGCTCCGACATCAACCCCCTCACCTACCTACGCCAACACGGTGTCACAGCCCTGGGCTCCTAAGAGGTCGTTTTCCTCTTTAGTGCGGTGGTATCAGCTAGTTTGCGCAGGGTGGTGGTGTGGTGCTGGTGTCGCTGGCGGGCTGATTGCGCATGCTGGGACAGACGGTGTGGCGCATGGGGCAGGAGTCAGCATGCGCCTGTCTCATCCCAGGACACCCTGGTCCGTCCCGCGCTTCAGCACGGCAGGACGCGCGCCTGGGCGCACGCCCCTCTGCAGCGGTGTGCCCAGGTCATGACGGAACGTCGCGCGTACCCGAGCGATCTGTCCGATGCCCGCTGGGAGTTGATCGAGCCGGTGCTGTCCGCCTGGCGATACGAGCGCCACGGCCGGGCCCTGGGCTTTGGTCGACCCGCCCAGCACGACCTGCGCGAGATCATGAACGCGATCCTGTACGTCGACCGCACCGGCTGCCAGTGGGCCTATCTCCCGCACGATTTCCCGCCCCATCAGACGGTGTACGGCTACTTCGCCAAATGGCAGAAGGACGGCATCTTCGCCCAGCTCAACGGCCTGCTCCGGGAACTGGTCCGACAACAGGAAGGGCGGAACGCGGAGCCGTCGGCCTGCGTGATCGACGCGCAGAGCGTCAAGACCTCCACCAGCGTCCCCGCCCGGAGCCAGGGCATCGACGCGGGCAAGAAGATCGTGGGACGCAAGCGCAGCATCCTCACCGACACCCTGGGCCTACTGCTGGCCGTGCTGGTCACCGCGGCCGGCGTCCAGGACTCCACCGCCGGCCGCGAGCTCCTCGACCAGGCCGCCACTAACCACCCCACCCTGCGCAAGGTCTGGGTCGACGGCGGCTACCGCAAGCACTTCATCGATCACGCCGCCAGGCTCGGCGTCGACCTCGAAATCGTCCAACGCCTCCCCGGGACCAGGGGGTTCACTCCGATCCCTAAGCGGTGGACGGTCGAGCGCACCTACGGCTGGCTGATGCTCCACCGCCGCCTGGCCCGCGACTACGAAACCCACCCCCACCGTTCCGAAGCCATGATCCACATCGCTATGACCGACCTCATGGCCCGCCGCCTCACCGGCGAGAACACCATCTCCTGGCACGACCCGACACGAGCACATCAAAGCCGCATCCCGGGATGAAACAACAGGATGAAACGACCTCTAAGCCGTCCCGCTCTCTCGCCCCGACTCGCTCGCTCTCTGCGCACGCGACCCGCGAAAGGCCACCAACATGCCCGCTTGGACACTGCACCATGGCGACGCCCTTGCCGTCCTGCCCTCTGGACGCTCTCGTCGACGCCGTCATCTGTGACCCGCCCTACAACTCCGGCGGCCGTACCCCCGCCGCGCGCCGCACGCAGAGCGCCCGCGACAAGTACGTCAGCAGCGGTGCCCAGCACACCCTGGCCGACTTCCCCGGTGACAACCGCGACCAGCGCGGCTACCTCGCCTGGCTCAGCCTGCTACTGGCCAGCAGCCTCCGCGCCACCCGCCCCGGCGGCTCCGCCCTGGTCTTCACCGACTGGGCCCAACTTCCCATCACCTCCGACGCGCTGCAGGCAGCAGGCTGGACGTGGCGCGGCATCATCCCCTGGCACAAACCCATTTCCCGGCCCGTCAAGGACGGCTTCCGCCGTGCTTGTGAGTACGCCTTGTGGGCCTCGCACGGCGAGCCCCTACGCCACAGCCCCACTCTGTACCTGCCCGGCTGGCTCAACGGATCACAGCCCCGTGGAGCCGAACGCCAGCACATCACCCAAAAGCCCGTCAGCATCCTGAGCGAACTCGTCAAGATCGCACCCCCCGGCGGGACAGTCCTTGACCCCTGTGCGGGCTCCGGCTCCACAGGAGTCGCCGCCCTCGCCGAGGGCCGCAGATTCATCGGCATCGAGATCACCGAACACTACGCAGCCATCGCACGCGACCGCCTGGCCAACTCCTCGAAGGCCGCGTGACTGACGTGCATCGAGTGCGATTCTGCTCCGCCTGTCACGTTTCCCTGGTCCCGGCTCCTTGCGGAGGTGAGTGGGCGGCGTACGGCCGCCCCGAACCCTGAGGAGCGCGCATGCGGCTGGGGCACAAGAGCGAGCGGAGTCGTCGCGACGCCGCGGTCGACGTCGTCGTCAGCCTGTGCGGCTGGCTGGCCGGTGCTGTGTGGACCCTCGGCTGCGCGCGCGGCTGGTGGTGGGGCGGTGACCTGCGCCACCTGCCGCTCATAGGAGACAGCGCGGCGCGCGCGGCCGCCGAGCGGCGTGGCTGGCCGTGGGTACCGGGCCTGGTCATGCTCGTTGGCGCACTGCTGATACACCGCGGCTGGTGCGCAGGTGTCCACCGTGCTCGCGGCGTCCCTTCCTCGTCCTCCCGGCGCAGAGGCCGGTGCACTCGCCGCTTTCCGGTGTCGGGGGCGCGCTGATGAGGGACGTACTGGCTGCCGTGCTGTCCGGCATGCTGCCGCCGCTGCCCGGTGGTACCGGGGCGCTGCTGCGGCGGATCGCCTGGGGGACGGCGGTGATGGCGGCCGTGGTGGCGCCGTTCGGAGTGTGGGCGCGGGCGTGGTGGCGGATGCGGGCGCGGCGGGCGCTGCGTGGGCGTGCGGTCGTGGACTTGGTGCCCACCGCGGCGTACGACCCGTCGCCGGAGGAGTGCGCGCGGCAGGCCGCGCACCTGACTCAGGCGTCGCGGTCCTTGGATTGGCTGCCTCGGCGGGCGGCCGGGGTGCGTATCCGCCACTACTGCGTCGGCGGGGAGCTGGCGTGCTCGCTGGAGGGGCCGCCGCGCTCGGCGGCCCTGGTCAGGATGCCGTCGTTCGCCCATGTCGACGTCATCGAGCGCACCGGCACCCCGCACGGCGGTGAGCGCATCCATTTCGACGGCGCCCCTCCCCTGCCAGGCACCGGGCGGTCGCCTGCCGCAGACCATGACGAGGACGCGGAGGGCTGCTCCTGATGGTCCCCCTGGACAAGAAGCCCCAGCCCGCCAGCCCGGCGGAGACCAGACAGGCCTGTGGCGGCGGGGAACGGTATGTGGCGCGCGCCGAGCTCGTGCTCGCCCGGCCCGACCACCGCCGACTGAACGTCGCGAGTATGGATCCTGATCCGCTGCGGCTGCTGGCCGTGGCGTGCGCCCACGTGGACAGTGCGCGCGGTGAACAGGCCGAGCTGATCGTGGACCTGGTGCCCGTGGCGGGATGGCGGGTGGCCCGCTGGCGGCGTCGGCTGATGCGCCGGGCACAGGCACGGGGCCCTTCCGCGTACGGGCAGCGCCTGGTCGACGGTGCTTCGGGTGCCGGTCGGGGCGCGCGATGGTGGCAGGTCCTGGTGGAGGGGCTCAACGGCGGCCGCCCGGCCGGGACCGGAGGCGGGCGGCTGCCACGGCAGTCGGATCTGGCCGACGGCGTGGGCAAGTTCGTGCCGGGCGCGGACACGCAGGTGTTCGCGGTGCAGGTCCTGGTACGGGTCACGGCCCGGCACCCGGCCCGCGCACAGGCCCGGTTGCACCAGGTGATGACGGTCCTGGACGCCTGGCGGGGAGAGAACTGGTGGCGCCCGGTGGGACCGCGCCGCACCAACTGGCGGCCCTACAGCAGCGTGTGGTGGCGTCGGCGGAGTTTCGAGCGCCGGTACGCCACCGGCGAGTTCGCGCCGTCGCGTCGGCAGTGGGTCACGGCGCAGGAGGTCGCGGCGCTGCTGAAGCCCGCCTCGAAGCGCTGCGTGGCGCCGAACGTGGTGCGCATCGGCGGAGTGGTGCCGCCCGCTCCGGCAGCGTTGCCGACCTGGCGCGGGCAGCGCGGGGTAGTGCCGCTGGGACGGGTCACCGGGGTCGACGGCCGGACCCGGCTGGGCTGCGTGCCGCAGCAGAATGTGCTGTTCGGCGCGTCGCTCGGCAAGTCGGGGTTCGGCAAGTCCGAGCTGGCGCTGCTGCAGGCGCTCGCCCTGGGCTACGGCGGGTTCGGCGCCTGGTTCCTGGACCCGCACGGCGCGGCCGTCCACAAGGCCCTGCCCTACCTGACGCATCCGGCGGTCATCGACCGGGTCGTCCTTATCGACCTGAGCGTCAAGGACCCGGCGGCACGGATCGCCGCGTGGAATCCGCTGTCGATGGAGGACCGGGCGGCCTGGCAGGTCCAGGACGTCGTCGGCGCCGTCGTCGGCGGCCTGGCCTCCGCGCAGGGCTGGGGCGACGGCGCGCCCCGCGCGCGGGCGATCCTCTCCCATGCCGCGCAGGTCCTGGCCCACCTCTCGCTGCGGATGTGCGAACTGGGGCGCCCCGACCTGCAGCCCACGATTTTCACGATCCCGCGCCTGCTCAATGACGAGATGTGGCGCCAGAGCGTCCTTGCGCTGCTGCCGCCGCGGCTGTCGGTGTTCTGGCGCACGACGTTTCCCCGGTACGAGGGCTCGGCGGTACCGGTGGTCACCCAGACCATCGAGCAGCTGGCCACCAGCGACTCGCTGCGCGCCTTCCTCGGCCAGCCGCGTTCGAGCTACTGCGTGCGGCGGGCGATGGACGAGAGCAAGATCGTGCTGTTGCGCTGCTCCGGTACCGGCTCCGGCGACCAGATCATCACCAGCCTGCTGCTGTTCGACCTGTTCCTGGCCGGGCATTCCCGCGAAGGTCTTGATCCGAGCCTGCTGCGGACCCTGTTCGCGTTCTGCGACGAACTGCGCGCCATCGACGGCGCCGCCCGCGGCTACATCGCCGCGATCCTCGAGCAGCTGCGCAAGTACGAGGTGCGGCTGATGGCGATGACCCAGATGGCGATGCGCCTGTCGGATGAGACCCGGCTCGCGCTGATGCAGAACCAGTCGCTGCTGTCCGCCACGGCCGCCGACTCCGACGAGTGCGCGTTCGTCGCCAAGCGCATGCCCCAGCTCGCGCCGGACGTCCTTGAGCACCAGCCGCGCTTCCACTACGTCATGTCCACCATGCTCGGCGGTCGGCGCACCACGCCGTTCCGCGTCGCCGGTCTGGCCATCGACGAGGTCCTCGCCGACTACCACCACCCCGAGCGGCTCCCGCTGCTCGAGGAGGCCCTCGACCGCAACCTCGGTCGGCATCCCGTCGGCGACGTCCTGGCCCGCCTGGACGGCAGCGACGACGGACGCATCCCGGCCCACGACGACCTCATCCTCGAACGCCTCACCACCCG
Source organism: Streptomyces sp. NPDC053474 (assembly GCF_044544845.1). Taxonomy (NCBI): domain Bacteria; kingdom Bacillati; phylum Actinomycetota; class Actinomycetes; order Kitasatosporales; family Streptomycetaceae; genus Streptomyces; species Streptomyces sp. NPDC053474. Next base: position 380,079 of record NZ_JBITXV010000009.1, on the reverse strand, counting down.
CCACCCCGCCCCCGCACTCGGCAGCCCCAATTCCGGGGCGCGCGGGAGCGAGAACATCACGGAGATCGCCTAATGACCATCACCGCACCGGCCCCGCACAGCGACGGTCCGCGCGTCCGCGGCCTGTCCCGGCTCGGGCAGCAGCTCCTGCCCGTCCTCTACCAGCACCGCCTTGTCTCCACCAGCCAGCTGCGCCGCCTGCTCACCCCGCACGCCGCCAGCGTCGCCTACGTGCGCCGCCAGCTGGCCGACCTGCGCCGGGCGGGCCTGGCCGCGGCCACCGTGCGCCGTGACGGACGTATGGGCCGCGGTGAACACCTGTGGTACATCACCGCCCGCGGCGCGGACATCGTCGAATACGACCGGCAGATCACCACCCGCGCCTACCGCATCAGCCCCGAAGCAGCCGCCTCCCAGCTCCAGGAACACACCCTCGCCGTCGTGGAGAGCGGACTCGCCTTCACCACCTGGGCCCGCGCCCTCGGCGACGAGTGCGGCCCACTGGACTGGGAGCCCGAACTCGCCCACCGTGTCCGGGACGGCGATTCCCGCCTCGGCGACGAGGCTTTCGTCATCCCCGACGCCGTCCTGCGCTACACCCGCACTACCCCCTCCGGACGCCGCCAGCTGCTGACGTACTTCATCGAGGTCGACCGGGCCACCATGCAGGCCGCCCGGCTCGGCGCCAAACTCACCGCCTACGCCCGCTACGCCTCCTACATTCCCCACCCCGCCCCCGGCCGCCCCGGCCCGCACCGCAGCAGGGAAGCCTGGCGCGAGCGCTACCCCGCCTTCCCCCGCCTGCTCATCGTCCTCACCGGAGCCTCCCCGAACGCCCTGGCCCGGCGGATCGACGACCTGCGCGCCCTGGCCGACGCCAACGAACTGCTGCACCGCAGCCCGCTGACCGCGGGCGTCACCACCCTCACACTCCTGCGCGACCGCGGGCCGTTCGAGCCGATCGTGACCCCGCTGCTAGGCGACCCGGCCCCGCGCGACATCCTGCTCGCCCCTCACCCGGTGGGAGACCGGATCCCGTGACGGCATGTGAGTACACGGGGCTACTTGTCGACTCTCATACCCCTTTCTGACCGGGTTCGTCCACAGGTGCGATCAATAACTTCACAGCTCTCATTGGAAGTTGGCTGGCATATGCGTAACCTCGTGGCTACCCAAAGCGCATCAGTACTGCTCGGCAGCCCCAGGCGAGCGGGCGTGGACGAACGCTCCGCCCTGGCCGCCGTCCCTCCACGTGCCGACCGGGAGACAACGTGACACCCCAAGCCCACCAGAGCACCGTTCGCCTCCGTAACGTGGCCGCTGCTGCCAGCGTTCTGGTGGCGCTCGGCGCACTGACCGCCTGCGACAGCTCGGACGACGGAAGCGATGACGCCGCGAAGCCCTCCCAGAAACCCTCGCAGACGGCCCCGTCCTCGACGCCCTCCGCGTCTCCGTCCCCCCAGAGCAACGAGGGCCAGGCCGAGGACCAACTGCTCGCCGCCTACCGCGCCTACTGGAGCGAGAAGGCCACCGCCTACGCCAAGGGCACCATGGCGGACACCCGGCTGAAGTCCTACGCCAAGGGCAACGCGCTGGGTCAGGCCATAGCCGATCTGCGCAACCTCAAAACGGCAGGCCAGCTAACCACGGGAGAGCCCGTCCTCAAGCCCAGGGTGAGCAGCCTCGACCTGAAGAAGAAGGTGCCGCTGGCCCGCATCACGGACTGCGTGGATGTCGAGCCGTGGAAGGCGATCGACCGCAAGACCCGCGCGGAGGTGCAGCTACCCAAGGAACGCCGCTTGAAGTACGTGAGCCACGTGACCGCCGAGCGCTGGGGGAAGCAGTGGGTGATCTTGGAAGTCAAGCCGGAAAACCGGGCATGCTGAGGCAGGCCCTCACTGCCGTCACCAGCGCCATCGTGCTGACCGGCACACTCCAGACCTCCCCGGCCACCGCGGATCCCGACCCCAAGCCGACGGCCGGAGTCGGCGCGTGCGCCCTGCTCGACATGTGCATCAACGCCGGGGTCGGAGCGAGCCCGGGCGGCAGCGGCAAGAGCGGCGGCCACACAGGCGGGTCCCGCAAGAGCGGAGGAAAGAAGGGCGCACCCGCAGGGGCGGGTCCGTGCATCGTCGTCAAGATGGACCCGCAGCCGCCCGCCAGCAGCTCGGTGTGGGACGGCCACGCCCCCGGCAAAGGCGCGATCTACACACGGATGTGCCCGGTAGCCGCCGCCGGAGCCGGTGCCGCAGGCGGCCTGCTGGGGGCGCCCCAGACCTTCTGGGCACCCGCGGCCCCGGTCGCCACCGTCGACCCCGCCCAGCTCGCCCAGGAAGCCCTGGACAAGATGACGCTGCGCGGCCCGGACATCGGCATCACCCCCAAGCCGGGCGGCAAGGGCGTGGTCGGCATGCCGGTATGGATGTGGACCACGAAGTCGGCCGAGACCTACGGCCCCAACCGCGCCTCGGCCTCCGCCGGAGGCATCACGGTCACCGCGACCGCCCGTGTGAAACGCATCGTGTGGTCCATGGGCGACGGCACCTCGGTCACCTGCACCACGGCCGGGACCCCCTACAAGAGGTCATACGGCAAGAAGGACTCCCCGGACTGCGGCCACCACTACAGCACGCCGTCCTCCCTCGAGCCCGGCGGCCGCTTCCACGTGACCGCGACCTCGACCTGGCAGGTCGACTGGGAGGTCGACGGAGGCGGCGAGAGCGGCGAGCTGAGCGCGACCCGCGCCAGCGACGTCGACATCACCGTCGCCGAGGTCCAGATCCTCAACTAACCCCCGCAGCACACCAGCACAGCGAGAGGCACGCCCGTCATGGAAACCCCAGCAGCCCCTCCCGTACCGCGTCCCGCCATGCGCGCGGATCTGCCGCCGACCACGACACCGCCGGTCAGGAAGGACCGCCGGTGGTGGGCCGTGGCGTTGTGCGTGGTGCTGGCCGTGGTGTGCGCGCTGGGTGCGGCCGCCGCAGTCACCTCGGCGGGCGACCGGTCCAAGGTGCTGGCCGTGGCCCGCGACGTGCCCGCGGGCCAGGCCCTCAAGCCCGCGGACATCACCGTCGCGGAGGTCTCCTCCGATGCCGCCCTGTCACCGATTCCCGCCCGCGACAAGGCCAGCGTGATCGGCAAGCGGGCGGCCACGGATCTGCGCCGGGGCGGGCTGCTGGTCTCCGCCCACCTGACCGCGGGCAGCGGCCTGGGAGACGACAAGCAGCAAGTCGGCGTCCAGATCAAGCGCGGGCAGGCACCGGACGGCACACTCGCCCCCGGTGACAAGGTCCTGGCGGTGACCACCCCTGCCCAAGGTGACGAGAGTGACGACAAGAAGTCCTCCGGCTCCGCACCGTCCACCGTGGAGGCGCGCGTGGTGTCGGTGTCCCGGCCCGACGCCAGCGGCACCGTCGTCGTCAACCTCGCCGTAGCGACCACGGACGGCCCCCTGCTGGCCACCCACGCGGCCGCAGGCCGGATCGCCCTGGTCCGCGAGCCCCGGAGCAACTGATGCCCGTCACCGTCCTGGCCAGCGCCGCCTCCGCTGGCGTCACCGCCAGCTCGCTCGCGCTCACCCTGGCCTCGCCGCGCCCCAGCGTGCTGGCCGAATGCGACCCCAAGGGCGGCACGCTGCGCGCGGGGTTCCTGGATGAGCAGTTCACGGCCGGGGTGGGCCTGCACCACCTGGCCGCCGCCGCCCGTGTCGGCAGCGAGGCCCTCGCGCACGCCGTCGCCGCCCACTTGTGGTCCGTCGACGAGGCCGGGCACCGCCGGGTGCTGCCCGGCCTGACCGACCCGGCCCAGGCCGCCGCGCTGGAACGCACCTGGCCCGCCCTCAGCGACATCTTCCACATCCTCGCCCACGAGGCCGGGCACGACGTCTTCATTGACGCCGGGCGCCTGGCCTTCACCGCAGGCCGCCTGCACGCCACCCTGACCCCAGCCCCGCTGATCCACCACGCCGACCTGGTGCTCCTGGTCGTCCGCAACACCAAGGCCTCCCTGGCACTGGCCTCCCACCTCGTCGACCCGCTGCGCGCCGAACTCGAGGACAGCGGCAGCGGCGCGGGCGCCCTGGGCCTGCTGGTCATCGAACGCGAGGCCGCCCGCGGCGGCCGCGGCTACACCACCCACCAGATCGCCGACGCTCTGAAGACGCCCGTGCTGGCCGCCCTGCCGTGGGACGCCCCGGTGGCCGACTACCTCATCGAGGGCGGCAGTCCGCCGCGCGGCTACGCCCGCAGCGACCTGCTGCGCCACGCCCGCACCGCCGCCGAGCAGCTCGCCGCGCACGCTCAGCGTCACCGGATCCAGCAGCAGTTCCCCGCACCGCGCCCGCAGACGGCCGGGGTCCTGCAACGGCTGCAGAACAGGGCAGCAGCAGGAGGACGCCGTGGCTGACACCCCACACCAGCCCGCGAACGGCAGCCCGGCCCCGTTGGGCGGCGCCGAGCTCGCCGCGCTGCTGAAGAACGGGATGGCCCGCCGCCCCGCCGCACCGCACACCGTCCCGCCGCCCGCCGCGGCCAACGGCGCCGCACCGGCCCGGACCAGGGCCGAAGCGGGCGCGGTGCCGCTGCTTGCCGGTCTACCCGGCCACCTGCCGGTGGCCTGGGAAGTCATCGAGGCCCTGCAGGCCGACGTCTCCGCCGAGGTGAGCAGTCGCGACCCGCAGCGCACCCTAGAGGAAGCCGACCGGCGCGCCCTGGCCCGCACCCTGACCACCGACGCGGTCGCCGGGTGGGCGGCCAAGTACGCACAGGGCAACACCCCGCTGACCGAGGACGAAGAGGCCCGCGTCGCGAGCGCGGTGTTCGATGCGATGTACCGCGGCGGGCGCCTGCAGGCACTGCTGGACGAGGACGGCGTCGAAGACGTCATGGTGGACGGGCTGCGCGCGCACGTGGAGTACTTCGACCGCCCCCGCCGCACCATCGACAAGGTTGCTGACTCCCACGACGAGCTGATCGCCTGGGTCAACCGCATGGCCGCCCTGTCGGGGCACGGCGAACGCGCCCTCACCCAGGCCACCCCCATGATCGGCTTCCGCCTGCCCGACGGCTCCCGCGTCACCGCCTCCCTGCTCACCAGCCGCCCCTCGGTGGTCATCCGCAAGCACCGCATCCGCGACACCGGCCTGGCCGAACTCGTGCAGTGGCAGGCCCTCAACCCGCTGCTCGAGCGCTTCCTGACCACGTGCGTGCACGCCCGCCTGAACATCCTGGTCGTCGGCGACATGGGCGCGGGCAAAACCACCCTGCTGCGGGCCATGGGACGCGAGATCCCGGCAGCCGAGCGACTGGTCACCCTCGAATCCGACCGCGAGCTCTACCTGGACGAGCCCGGCCCCAAGCCCGGCCCGGTCACCTTCGCCTTCGAAGCGAGGCAGTCCAACGGCGAAGTCCGCGGCGGCACGGCGGCCGGACAGATCACCATCAGCGACATGTTCGCCACCGCACTGCGCTACAACGCCACCCGCGTCATCGTCGGCGAGGTCCGCTCGATGGAGATCCTGCCGATGCTGCAGGCCATGTCCGCCGGCGGCTCCGGCTCGATGTGCACCATCCACGTCCGCCGCCCCCACGCGATCATCAGCCGCCTGGTGCAACTGTGCACCGAAGCCGGCATGACCACCGACGCCACCCACCATTTGATCGCCTCCGCGATCGACGTCGTCGTCTACCTCACCTACCGCGACGAGACCGGAATCGGCGGCCGCAAGCACCGCTTCGTCTCCCACGTCTACGAAGTCCACGACGTCGTCGGCGAAGCCGGGCGGCCGACCGTCACCACCCTCTTCGCCCCCCACTCCGCCCACGGCGAGCCGCGCGCGGTGTTTCAGAACATGCCCAGCTTCATCGACGAGTTGGAGCTCACCGGCCTGTTCGCCCGCCAGTGGCTCACCGACAACCCCACCGGCGCCTGGGGACCCCCGCTGCAACTGCGCACTGCCGCCCTGCAGGGGGTGGGGGCATGACCGCCGCCCAGTACTCCCTGCTCGCCGCATGCTGCGCCCTAGCCACGGTCCTCGCCCTGGCCGCTGCGGCCCGGGAACTACGCGGCCGCGCACCGGATCCGGTCAAGCCCCCTTCACGCCTGGCCGAGCGTGTACGGCGGGCCAGGGCAGGCCTGCCCGAGGGATGGCGGCGCCGCTGGCGCCACCTGGTCACCGCCGCCGCCGTCGTGACCCTGGCGGTGTGGGCGTACACCGGCTGGCCCGTCCAGGGCCTGCTCGCCGGGGCCGGTGTGCTCGGCCTGCCCTTCGTGCTGCACCCCGGAGTGGCGGCGCAGGCCCGCATCGCCCGCCTGGAGGCCCTGGGCCAGTGGCTCAACCACCTGGCCGGTGTGCACACCGCGGGCATCTCCCTGACACAGACCATCCAGTCCTCCGCCAAGGCCGCCCCCGCCCCGATCGCCGCGCACGTGCGCGCGCTCGCCGAGCGGCTGCGCGCGGGCATGGACGCCGACCTGGCGCTGCGGCTGTTCGCCGACGAACTCGCCGACGGCGTCAGCGACCACGTCGTCCTGCTCTTCCAGTCCCACGCCGTCTACAAAGGCCCGGGCCTGGCCGATGCCCTGGAGGCCCTCGCCGTCACCATCCACCAGCAGGCCGCCGATGCCCGCGACGTGGAAGCCGACCGCGCCGCGGTCCGCAAGGCCTCCCGCCAGGTCTCCGTCGTCATCACCCTGGTAGTGACCGGCTGCATGCTCAACCCCGGCTGGTCCGGCTGGTACGGCTCCGCCCTGGGCCAGATCGTCCTGACCGCGCTCGGCGCAGGCTTCGCGTGGACGCTGCTGTGGCTGCGCCGCATCGCCCGCACCCAGCCCGACCCCCGGCTCCTGGACCCACTGCCCGCCCACCTCACCACCACCTCGAGCGAGGTGCCGCGATGATCCCCCTGACCGCCGTGCTGCCCGCGGCCGCCTGCGGCGTCCTGATCGGCTTGGCGGTGCGCGCCGCCGTGCCCGCCAAGCCCGACCTGGCCAGCGCGCTGGAGCGCCTCAACGCCCGCAACTACCCCGCCGCCCTGACCGGAGCAGTCCCCGCGAGCGCGGCGGGCACGCTCGCCGAGAAACTCGGCGCCCGCCTCCTGGCCGACTTCGGGCTGCGCATCCGCCTGCCCCACAAGGACCTGAACCTGCTGCGGATCTCCCCGGCCGAACACCTCGGCCGACGCACGCTCTTCACTCTGTTCGGGCTCCTCGCACCACAACTGCTCCAGGCGATGCTCGCCCTGGCCGGGGCCGCCCTCTCGTTCGCGATCCCCACCGGCCTGTCGCTGCTGTTGGGCGTGGTGTTCTGGTTCAGCCCCGGCCGGGACGTCAAACGCGACGCCGCCGCGGCCCGCCTGGTGGTCCGCCACGCCGCCGCCTCCTACCTCGAGCGCGTCGCCCTGGCCCGCATCGCCAACAGCGGCGCTGGCCAGGCTCTCACCGATACCGCCGACGTCGGCGACGGCTGGATCTTCGAACGCATGCGGGCCGTCTTCGACCAGGCCGAACTCGCTGGCGTTACCCCCTGGGACGCCCTGCGTCAGCTCGGCGAGGAACTCACCATCCCCGAGCTGACCCGGCCCGCCGACACCCTGGCCCTGGCCGGAGAAGGTGCCGCCGTCTACACCACCCTGCAAGCCCAGGCCCGCCAGCTGCGCATCGCCCTGCTCAGCGACGCCAAAGCCCAGGCCAACGAAGCCTCCGCCTCCATGGTGCTGCCCGTGACCTTCGGCGTGATCCTCATGCTGACCTTCGTGATGATCCCCGTCGTGGCCACCATCCTCGCCAGCTGACCCACAAGAACAGACAAGTAACAAGCAAGGAGAGACTGCTGATGGACATCCAACTGCTCACCGTGTGGATCCGCGGCCGTTACGCGCAGCTGCGCGCCGCCCGCGACGCCGGTGCCACCAGCACCGAACTCGCCGTCATCGCCGGAGCCCTCCTCATTGCCGCGGGCCTGCTCGTGGCCGCGCTGAAGACCAAGCTCGCCGAGAAGATCGGCATCATCGAGGGCGCCTGAGCCCCGGAGGCCGAAGCATGCCCATGGGGCGAAGGAGGCAGACGACGATGCGGCGCCTGAAGGCCGCGGCCGCGCGCATACGGGACGACCGCGGTGTGGGCAGCGTGGAGCTGGCGACCTTGGCCGTGGTCGTGCTGCTGCTCGCCTTCACCATCATCCAGGTCGGTTTCTACTACCACGCGCGCAAGGTCGCTCAGAGCGCGGCCCGGCACGGCGTGGATGCCGGCCGCCAGCTCGGCGCCACCAGCGGCGACGGCGTCGTCCAGGCTCAGCAGTACCTGGCCCGCCACGGCAACTCCGTGCGCGGACCCGCCGTTTCCGCCTCCGGCAGCACCGCCACCCAGATCCGCATCACCGTCACCGGCTCCGTCGCCACCCTCGTGCCCGGCCTGGAGCTGACCGTCACCCAGCACGCCGACGGGCCCATCGAACGCTGGACCGCTCCATGAGCCGCTACCTGACGCACCTGATGTCCCCCGGCGGTGACCGCGGCAGCTACGCGATGGAGACCGCCGTCCTGGCCCCGGTCCTCATCGCCCTGCTCGGCCTGATGGTCGCCTTCGGCAGGGTCACGGATGCCGAAGCGGCCGTCGACGGCGCCGCCCACGCCGCCGCCCGCGCGGCCTCCCTGGAACGCGACGCCGCATCCGCGCAGTCCCAAGCCCAGGCGGCTGCCGACCGCAGCCTGTCGGGAGAGGGCATCACCTGCGGCACTTCCCAGATCTCGGTGGACACCTCCGGCTACGCCACCGCCGTCGGCCAGGCCGCCACGGTCACCGCCACGGTCTCGTGCACCGCGCCGCTGTCCGACATCGCCCTGCCCGGCCTGCCCGGTGCCAAGACCCTCACCGCCACCTTCACCAGCCCCATCGACACCTACCGGGCCCGCTGATGACCTCCACCGCCTGGATCCGCCACCGCCGCGCCGCCCTCACCGACGACCGGGGCAGCATGTCGCTGTTCTTCGCCCTGACCGGCCTGGCGATCCTCATGGTGATGGGCCTGCTCGTCGACGGCGGCGGTGCCCTGAATGCCTCCAACCGCGCCACCTCCCTCGCGCAGGAGGCCGCCCGCACCGCCGGTCAGCAAATTGACCCCGGTCAGGCCATCGAAGGCACCGCGATCACTATCGACCCCGGCGCAGCTCAAAGCGCCGCCCAGGACTACCTGGCCGCCCGCGGCGTCGACGGCACCGTGACCATCTCCGAGGGCGGAACGACCATGACTGTCACCGTCCACGACACCTACAGCACCCACTTCGCACAGCTTGTCGGCAAGGGCACCATCACCGTGACCGGCACCGCGACCGCCCACCTGAAGACCCAGCCGGGAGACTGAGCATGGCCCACCGCACCTCCTCCCCGCTGCGCACCCTGGCTGCCGTGCTGCGCGCCCTGCTCGGCCTGGCCGTCCTGGTCGCCGCCGTCGCCGCAGCACCGTGGCTGCTGCTGAAGTTCGGCGTCCTGGAAGTACCTGGCGGGCTGGAGGCGCTGACCCAGCCCGATGACGGACGTCTGTTCCTCACCGTTCTCACCGGGATCGGCTGGGCTGCCTGGGCCGCCTTCACCGCCGCCGCGCTCATCGAGACGGCCGCCCTGATCCGCCGCCGTTCCGCTCCACGCATCAAGGGCCTCAGCGGCATGCAGTCCCTTACCTCCGCCCTGATCGGCGGCATCGTGCTCCTGGCCCCCACCGCAGCCTCAGCCGCACCGTCCGCGGCGGCGGTCGCCGTTGCCACTGCGGACCCGGGCCCCGCCAGCAGCGTGCCCGCAGCCCCGGCCGCCGACGCTGGCCAGGACGACCACGGCAGGCAGTGGCCGCGGCACACGGTGACCGGGGCGACCGAGTCCCCGGCAGGGCTGGCGGAGAAGTACCTCGGCAACTGGCAGCGCTGGAAGGACATCGCCGCCCTTAACCCCGACGTCCCCGCCCTGGCCGCCGGGGACAGCTATCTGCCGAAGGGCACCGTCCTCAAGCTCCCAGCCGATGCCCGCACACGGCCCCACTCCGACTCCGCCACCGACACAGGCGCCGAGCCGCAACTGGCCACCTCCAAGCAGCCAGCCGGAAAGACCGGTCACGAGCACATCGTCACCCCGCACGAAACGCTCTCGGACATCGCCGAAGACGAGTACGGAGACGCTTCGCTGTATCCGACGCTGTTCGAGGCGAACAAGGGCGAGCGCCAGCCGCAGGGACACCGCTTCACCAGCCCGGATCTCATCTACCCCGGCCAGAAGATTACCGTCCCAGACCGTGACGGCGCCCCCCGCGACGACTCCGAGGCTGACCGGGTTCCGGACGAGCCCTCACAGGCCAGCCCGCCGCGCGCCAACCCCGACGCCGCGCCCGGCGGCGACGCAGCCACGCCTTCCCGCCCGGCTCCGTCCAAGGCCCCCAAGGCCGATACGGAGCCGACGACGCCGAACACACCGGACGCGTCGGCGGCCCCGGGCCGCAGCGCCGCTCCCCCTGCCGGGAGCAGCCAGAGCCCGTCATCGCCGTCCGCACGCCCGACACCGGACAAGACCGAACGCGCGGCAGGCGCGACGAGCACGGACTCGTCCCCTGTCGCCGCCGTCCTGGCCATCGCGGGCTCCGGATTCCTCGCGGCCGCAGTCGTGGCGATGCTCACGCGGCGCCGCATCATGCAGCACCGTCGCCGCCGCCATGGCCGCAAGATCGCCATGCCCACGGGACGTGCCGCCGCCACCGAGCAACTGCTGCGCAGCGTCGATGCCGGGGCCGAGCTGATCTGGCTGGACACCGCGCTGCGCACCCTCGCCGGAAACCTGGCGGCCAACCAGCGGGCACTGCCGCCGCTCGCGGCCGTCCAGCTCGGCGCCGAGGGCCTCCTGCTGCACCTCGCCCCCACCACCGGCAACAACCCTGCTCCCGCTCCCGCGCCGTTCACCGCACGCGGCGACGGCCTGTGGTGGTGCCCGGCCGACAGCGACCAGCTGGCCGACGATGAGCAGCTGCGCGAGCTCGATGCGCCCTATCCGGCACTGGTGCAGATCGGCGAAGACGCGGGCGGCTCCATGGTCCTGGTCGACCTCGAGCAGTACGGCGCCCTCCACCTGACCGGCGAACACCGCCTCCAGGCACTGCACATGCTCGTCCTGTCGCTGGCCCTGCCCCCCGCTGGCGGGCAGATCGAGATCGCCGTAGCAGGCGAGGACACCGCCCCGGGACTGTCCGTCCTGGACGACCGCCGCGTCACCCCCTACCCCGGCCTGGCCGAGGCGACCGAGGCCGCCCGGGCTCATCACCTCGAGCAGCAGCAGGCCCTCACCACCGGCGCGAGCACCGACCTGGCACACGCCCGCCCGGACGAGGAGTTCGGCGAGCTGTGGCCACTGATCGTACTGGCCGACCTCGACACCTGCCCCGGCGCGCACGCGCTCACCGACCTCACCGAACTGGTGACGCAGACACCACGGTCGGCCACCGCTGTCATCACCAGCAGCTCCGCCCCCACCCCGGCCCCTGGCGCCCCGGTATGGGTGATCGACACCGGGGCGCCGTCGCTGCCCGTACCCGGCACCCAGCTGGAGTGCACCCTCGCTCTGTGCCCCGATGACGTGTACACCGACATCCTGGACCAGGCGCTGACCGCCGACTCCCCCACCGACCTGCCCCGGCCAACTGCCCCGCCCCAGAAGCCGAAGACACTCGTGCCCGCGCCGCAGACGCCTCCGGCCGAGCCCACAGCAGTACCGGAGACAGGGCCCTCCAGCACGGCCGGGCTCCTGGCCCACCTGGCCGACCTCACCGACGACTCCACCCCCTCCACCCCACCCGAGACGGAAGGTGCTCCCCCGGCAGAGGCCAGCGCCGAGCCGGGCAGTCAGAGCGGCCCGAGCGACTCCCCTAGCCACATCGCGCTGCCATCCGCCATCACCCCCACACGGATCAGCGCCCGCCTCCCCGCAGAAGCCTCCGAACCTGCTGCGGCGCCCTCCCGTCTCCCGGGCCCCGGGGCTGTCCCGCCCCGCGAGCAGGACGCCGTCGAACTGCCTTCAGGGCAGCCAATGGTGCGGATCCTGGGTCCGGTCGTTCTGACCGGAGCGCGCGGCCACCTCACGTCCAACCGCGCCACCATGGCCCTGGAACTCGCCACCTGGCTGGTCCTGCACCCCGGGGCCGACCGGTACGGCATCGACGGCGTCATCGCCCCCGACGGTCGTGTCACCCGCGACACCCGCAACAGCCGGATCAGCGACGTCCGGCGCTGGCTCGGCCGCAACGACGACGGCGACCACTACTTCCCGCAGATCAGCACCCAGCCCGACAAGCGCTACCGCCTCGTCGGCGTGGAATGCGACTGGGACCACTTCCAGTACCTGTACACCGCCGCCCAGAACACCCCGAGCGAGCACGGCGAGCAGTTCCTGCGCCGAGCCCTGCATCTCGTCCGTGGCCGCCCCTTCGCGCAGATCCCGACCCGACGCTACAGCTGGGCCGAGCCCCTCACCAACGACATCATCGAGCTGGTCACCGACGCCGCCCACGAGCTCGCTGACCGCTGTCTCCGCCGAAGCGACGGACGCGGTGCGCTCTGGGCCGCAAGCCGCGGCCTGGACGTCGCACGCGAACGAGAAGACCTGTGGCGCCTCAAGATCCGCGCACTCGATCTCCTCGGCAACAGCGACGACCTCGAACAGGCCATCCGCCAGCTGGAACAGCTCCTGGTGGACCTGGACATCCTCATGGAGAACAAGACAGCGGAGATGCTCAGCAGCCTGCGGACATCCACTCGCCGCTGACTCACAGCCCTGTGGGGCACAGCTCGCAGCACCCGCAAGCGCGGCTCCACCCCAAGCTCTCGCGGTGCCAAAAATAGACCCGGCCAGCTCGTACCGATCGCTGCTGGCTCGGCCGGTGATGCGCGCTGACCCAATAACTGGCCCCAAGTGGAAAATGGCACGTCAGCACACAGCACAGCCGCCGGTGCCCTATCGGGCGATGGCATGAGCTGCGGCCGGTATACACCAACGGACGATCGACCGCTCGGGGCCGGACGTTGATCAGGTAGAGGAGCCATAGTGCTGCGTTCCCGTTTGGGCGGGCAGATGTGCTGGTAGCGGGGCAGGTGCGGGTGCTCGAAGCCGAGGCTGAAGGTAGCGTTGCCCGTGACGGCCCTACACGGGCGGGCGGGACACTCCCGACACGTACGCCTTGAGGCCGTAGCGCGTGAACTTCCCGCCGGGCAGTATCTTCGCCCCGGCGGGCGGCGTGCCGGCACCTTCCGCTTGGGGCGCACGCTCTGGTCCCCGCCGATCAAGTGCCGGTTGTCGATCGCCGCCTCGCAGTCATCGGTGCGCATCTCCTTGTAGGGGCGGCGGCAGGCACGGCAGTAGGTTTCCAGCTCGTCGGTGCGCTACTGACTCTGCGTACGGAACGAGCCGCGAAAGTCGGCGAGGCGCGCCACGGACTCCTCGACGACGATCTCGGCAGCCACAACCCAGGTGTGCGGGTGCTTGACCATGGTGGCACGGAACGCGGACTCATTGATCACGTGCTGATCTCCCATGAAGAACCGGGCCCGCTCGAAGGCCTTCTTAGACGTTGGCCTATGTGGTGGGGCGGAGTAGTACTGCGCCATGGGGCAGGGGGCATGGAGTTGGATTGTTCCGGACGGGCTTGGGAGATCGCGAAGCCGTTGCTCCCGCCGTCGAGGGTGCGGCCGCAGGGCGGCGGGACGCCGGATACGCCTGATGAGACGCTGTTCGCCGCCATCATCTACGTGCTGGCCAGCGGATGCGCCTGGCGGTAGCTGCCGCCCTGCTTCGGGATCTCGAAGTCGACTGCTCATCGGCGGTTTCTGATCTGGTCCAGAGCCGGTGTCTGGGGCCGACTGCACCAGGCCGTGGTCGGTGCGTTCACTGCGCGGGTCTCTTAACGGTCTTGGGCGAGTTTGTACAGTTCGGCGAAGAGGCCGCCGAGGTCCATGAGGGTCTGGAAGTCGCCTTGTTCTCGCACGCGGCCGTGGTCGAGGACGATGATGCGGTCGGCGATGCGGGCGTTTTCCAGGTTGTGGGTGACGAACAGCGCGGCCTTGCCTTCGGCGAGCTGTTTGAACCGTCGGATGACGAGGTGCTCGGCGCGGGGGTCCATGGCGCTGGTGGGCTCATCCAGCATGAGGACGTCGGCATCGCGGTAGAAGGCGCGGGCGACGGCGATGCGCTGCCACTGTCCGCCGGAGAGGTCGGTGCCGCCCCAGTTTGAGCTGGCGACCAGGGTGTCGAGGCCGTAGGGGACCTTGTTGATGACGCTGTCCGCTCCCGCCGCGCGGGCGGCCTCCAGGAGCAAGGCGTCGTCTTCGGTGCGGGGCTGGCCAAGGTGGATGTTGGCGCGCAGGTCCATGGGCCAGCGGGTGTAGTCCTGGGGCACCAGGCCGACGCGGGCCCACACGCTGTGGGGGTCGGCGTCGGCGAGGTCGATGCTGTCCCAGGTGACGGTGCCGCTGGCCGGGAGGCGCAGGCCGGTGAGCAGCGCGGAGAGGGTGGTCTTGCCGGAGCCGTTCTCGCCGACCAGGGCGATCAGTTCGCCTTGGCGGAGGGTGAGGCTGATGCCGTCGACGGCCGGGGTGTCGGCGCCCGGGTAGGTGTAGGTGACGTCGGTCGCGGTGATCACGGTGGGCGGCTGGGCGGGGAGTTGGGTGGTGCCGCGTTCGGCGCGCAAGGTGCGGGCATGGCGCAGGAAGGACTGCCAGTCCTCCAGGTAGAGGCTGGTGCGGAAGAGGCGGGCGGCGGCCATGACCAGGGAGGTCAGGGCTGCGGTGCAGGTGCGTACGGCGATGACGGCGGTGGCGGCGACGGCCAGGTCCATGCGACCGGTGGCGGCCAGCCAGCCCAGGGCACTCCAGGTCAGGGCGAGCATGAGGCCGCTGAGGGTGGCGCCGAGGAGGGTGACGCGCAGGACCTGGGGGGCGGCGCGGCGGTGGGTGGCCTTGATCCGGTCGGTGATCTCGCGGTACCAGCAGGTGAGGAAGCCGGCCATGGTGGCGACGCGGACTTCGGCGGCGGTGCGGCGGTTGGTGGAGTAGTGGCGCAGCAGGTAGCGCAGGTGGTTGTCGGAGATGTTCTGGTAGTCGGCGCGGTGCTGGATGCGGGCGGTGGTGACCGCGGCGGCGCCCTTGGGGACGACGGCGAGCAGGAGCAGCGGCAGCAGCAGGGGGTGCAGGACGGTGAGGACGCTTGCGGCGGCGGCGAGTTGGGCGAGGGCGGAGATGACGGCCTGGGCGTCGCCGATGAGGTTCTCGGTTGCTTCCGCGCCGGTGCCCGCCGCCTGGAGGCGGTCGCTGAAGCCGGGCCGGTCGTAGGCCTCCAGTTCCACGGCCGGGGCCTCGGCGAGGATCTGGAGGTCGGCCTCGGTGGCGACTTCGGGGGCCAGACGGGTGGCGGCATAGACGGCGAGCGCATCAGCCCCGGCCCGTACGGAGGCGGCCACGG
The DNA here is from genome assembly GCF_044544845.1 of Streptomyces sp. NPDC053474. Classification (NCBI taxonomy): domain Bacteria; kingdom Bacillati; phylum Actinomycetota; class Actinomycetes; order Kitasatosporales; family Streptomycetaceae; genus Streptomyces; species Streptomyces sp. NPDC053474. Next base: position 364,599 of record NZ_JBITXV010000009.1, on the reverse strand, counting down.
CCACGACGATCAAGGCAGGCGTGGCGGCGTGGACACGGTCGTCGACCGGCCCGGAGGCGAGCAGGTGGTTCATCGCGCTGGGCAGGGCGGCCAGGGCGGTCGCGGCGGAGGCGGCGACGGTGATCTGGCAGAGCAGCAGCCAGAGCATGGCGGGCCGGTCGGCGGCCCAGCCCAGACGGGCGGCGGCGGCCAGGGTGCGGGGCAGGCGGGCGGCCATGCGCCACCAGGACGCGGTCGCGATGTCCTCGAAGTGCGGGTCGCTCTGGTACCCGACCTGCTGGGAGGCGGCGGAAGCTGGTGGTTGGGGGGCGGGTGAGGACGGCGTCACCCGCCCCATCCTGGCGTGACCGTCGTGGTGGGCGGGTGGCTTTGGGCCGATGTCGCCCATGTGGTGCAGGCGCCGTCTACAGGGCACGCAGGGCCAGTTCGATGGCGGTGACCAGGAAGAGCCCGGTGCGGTACGGCGCGGCGTGGCCGGGACCGAGGGCAGCGCGCTCGATGGCCTCGGAGAGGGCGGCGGCATCGAGGTAGCCCTGCTCGGTGAGGTGGAGGTCCTTGCCCCAGCTGCGCAGGAGTCCGGTGGCGTGAGCGGCGACGGCCTGGTTCATGAGATGGCCGAAGTTCTCCCGCAGCACGGGGTGGACCACTTGCTCGGGCAGACCGCGCACAGCCAGGCGTTCGGTCAGCAGCCGCTTGTCCACCTTCCACTCGGTCGGCAGGCGGCGGCCGAAGCGGACCAGCTCGGGGGCGATGAAGGGGGCCAGGGTCCACAGGCCACGCCGCGCGAGGAAGGGAGTGGCGACTTCGAGGGCGACCAGCGCGGTCTCCGGCGCCACAGTCGGCGGGGCGATGCCAGTGTTCACCTCGCCGAGCAGGTCCCGCACACGCGGCCCGCACCACGATGGTGCCTGCACTCCGCGTGCGGGCCGGTCCTGGGGGCGGCGTGCGCGGGCGACTTCGTCGCCGCCGAACCCGGCCACCATCGTGGTGACGTCCCGGGCCGCGAGGGCCTGGGCGAGGGCGTCGGCGGCTTCCAGGTGCGGCTCGTCCAGCGGGCTGATGGCCTCCGGGCGGGCGCGGCGCAGGCCGCCCGGCGCGAGCGCCGGATAGTCGCCTGCGAGCACGGTGACGTCGGGTGCGAAGCCGACCTGGTCGATGACCATGCGGCGGCGCGCCTGCTGCTGCGGCCCCGCCTGCCCGCCGATCAGCATCGCGCACGGGGTGATCTCCCCAGGGTGGGCCAGTCCGAGGGAGATCGCGAGGTTGGTGGAGTCCTTACCGCCCGACAGCTGCGCCGCGGTGCGCGCGGGCGTCAGGGGGCGCTGGGCGAGGAGGTGGTCGACCAGGGCCTCGAAGGCGTCCACCAGCTCGGGGCCGTCGACGTGGTCGGCGAGACCGGAGGGCTGGGCGTGCGCGGCTGCGGGCGGGTAGTGAAGGTGCAGGCCGCGGGCGTCGGCGCGGGCGGTGGAGTTCTCCGAGAGCCGTTTGACCGTGGCGAACAGGGTCTGGTGGCCGTAGCGGGTCTGGCCGGTCAGCAGGCGCATGACTTCGAGCTCGTCCAGGCAGTCGGGCCCGAAATGGGCTTTGAGGTCCATCAGTTGCCACGAGCCAAACAGTGCCCCGTCGGCGTGGGTAAGGTAGAGCGGGCACACCCCGCCCAGGCCCGTGTGGACGCTCACCCCTCCCGGCCCGTCCTCGACCCAGACCGATTGCAGCGGCCAGGTGCCGCATTCCTCCCGCGCCCGCACGTACACGGCATCGTCCACGCGCACCGGGGAAGTGGAGCGCAGCAGCGAGGCCGCCTGCGTGCTGCGTTCCCGCACGACCATGAGCGTGCGGGTGCCGTCGCTGACGGCCCGGGACTCCAGCGCCGGGTGGTTCAGCGGGCGGACGCGGTCGCTGCCGCGCACCCAGCAGCCGTCGTTCGTGCCGCACCACCGCCAGGGTCCTTCAGTACTCCGCAGGTCGATCGTGAGCGTCAGCATCTCGGCTCTGCTTCCTCTCGTCGTGGGCGTGCCGGGGCCCGCGCGGCGCTCGGTCGGCGCGGGCCCCGGTGGTGCTGGACGGACGGTGCGGCGGAGGCGCTAGTCCTCGAACCGGCCCTGGTCGGAGGTGTCGGCCGCCTTGTCGTCGAAGCGTGCGGTGTCACTGGGGACGGACGTGGTCTCCGGCCCGGCGAACACCGACTCCCACGGACGCGTGTGGTCCTTCATCGCAGACCCCTTTCTCGTTTCGGCCAGCTCCGGTGGCGAGCGCCATCGGAATCGCCAACTAGTGCACAGCCAGCGGGAGTTGGGCGGTAGCGTGGGCGGACCGCGGGGCCGTATATCGGGTATACGAGGGGACTGGACCTCATGACCCAGCGCACTGCGAACCACCAGCTCAAAGCCCTGGTCGACGAGGCCGACATGTCGTACGAGACGCTCGCGCGCGCCGTGCGCGCGATCGCCCTGGAGGTCGGCGTCCGCCTGGGCACAAACAAGTCGGCCGTCCACCACTGGACGGCCTACGGAGCCATTCCCGACGGGCAGACGGCCACCTACCTGGCGGAGGCGCTCTCCCGCCGCCTGGGCCGTCGTCTCACCCGCGAGGACTTGGGACTGGGCGCCCCAAAAGGCGGCGAGGATGACAACATCGGACTGACGCTGGACGCCGATCCGATCGAGACACTGATCGCCCTTGGGGAGGCAGATGTGAACCGCCGCCGATTCCTCGCCGCCTCCGCCTACTCCCTGGCCACCGCCGCCCTGCCCCTTCAGTGCGTGCAGGAAGCCGCCGCCCGCACGCGCGCCGTCCTCGGCGGGGCCGTGGCCGGGCGCGCCGATGTGGACGCCGTGCGGGACATGGTCAAGCTGTTCATGGACATGGACGAGCGGCACGGCGGACAGCACGGGCGCACCGCCTTCACCCAGTACCTCGTCACCGACATCGCCGGACTGTGCCGCGGCCGCTTCGCCACCGAAGACCTCCGCGCCGAAGCCCTCTCCGTCGCCTCCGCGGGCGCGCACCTGGCCGGGTGGAAGGCCTACGACTCCGGCGAGCAGGGCCTCGCCCAGCGGTACTACCTCCAGTCCCTGCTGCTCGCCCGGAACTCCGGCGCACCGGGGCAGGATGGCTTCGTGATGCGCACCATGTCGCAGCAGGGCATGAAACTGCACCGCCCCGAGCACTGCCTCGCCCTCGCCGAGACCGGCTGGAACCAGGCCAAGGGCCGCGTCGATGCCCGCGTCGAGGCCCTGTTCGCCATCACCCACGCCCACGCCCTGGCCAAGGCCGGCCAGAGGCAACGGGCGCTGACAGACGTCGACCGCGCCCATGCCGCACTGGCCGCCGGAGACAGGGCCGGGGACGAGGTCCCGTTCTGGGCACTGGTCTGGGGCCCGCCCACGGCCACCGTCCACTCCCGGACCGCGAAGGTCTTCGAGACCCTGGGCGATCGCCGCAACGCCGCGCGCCAGTACGCCACCGCCGCCGCCAGCCGCCCCGGCACCACCTACGCGCGCATCATCGCCCTGGACCTGGTCGCACAGGCCGAACAGCAGGCCAAGCAGGGCAGCATCGAGCAGGCCTGCACCACCTGGGACCGCGCGATCGACACCATGGCCGGAGTGAAATCCGCCCGCACCCTCAAAGCCGTACGCTCCCTGCGCGCAGACCTGCGCCCCTACCGCACACGCGGCGTGCGGTGCGCGGCCGAACTCGACGAACGCGCCCGCCTCTTCCTCGCCAGCCACCGCTAACCAAGAACAGCCCAACAGGCACTGCTCAGGCCCTCGGCCGGGCACGGAGCAGCCGTACGCCGGCAGGGGGTGGCTCTAGGCGGGGCGTTTGCGGGTGGCGAGGGTGGAGGAACCAGGGGCTTGGGTGGCGCGTTGGTGGGTGGGCTGGTCGGCGGGTTCGCCACGGGATGAGGAGTTGCTGTGGACGACGGTGTGGCGGCCGGGCACGCGTGGGGCGAATCGGGCCCTCAATCGGCGGGCGAGGCGGCGGTTGGAGTGACGCATTGCGCTGTCAGCTCCTGCTGGCTGGTGGCGTGGGGGTCCCCCAGCGGCCGGTCCGACCCGGCCGCCGGGGACTTTCCGTGAGGGCCCGTGGAGGGCTGGTCAAGCGGCGGGGGGCGCCTCACGCAAGAGGCGTCGCACCCGTCCGCGGTTGAACCGGAAGATCCCAAGGGAGTGGTCCCCAACCTCGCGGGTCTCCTTGGTGTCGATGATCTCGACGTCTTCGAGCGCGGCGGCGAGTCCGCCGAAGGCGTAGCCGCGGTCGATGCGCTGCGGCCCGCCCTGGCTTGGCTTGCACTGCCCCGCGGTGGGGGCAAGGGCGTGGAGCTGGCCGAGGTGGTCGGCGGCGTAGCGGGCCAGGTCCTCGAAGCAGGCGTCGGTCAGGACGATGTCCGGGCGGATGTCGCTGTGGCGCTCGCCAGTGCTGCTGAGGTAGGTGCGGTGGACCATGTGGGCGCGGTCGGTGACCTTGTCCCAGTCAGGCAAAGGAATACCGGGTTCGGGGTTGCTGGGGTAGCTGTTGCAGTCACCCGCGATCAGGCTGACCATGCCGGGCCTGGCCAGGGTGGTCATACGGCGAGCCTCGGTCAGGCGGGTGTCGGCGTCGTGACTGCACAGGTGGAAGGACCCGAGGGAGAGCGGGCGCGGGCAGTCCTGGAAGTAGGCCACCACGTTGTTCATGGGGTGCCACCACAGGGTGTGGTGAGGGTAGACGGCGTCGACCTGGAAGAGCTTGGGGTTGACGAACAGGGCGGTCGCGTTGGGGCTTTCGGGGGTGGGCGGGGCCAGGAAGCCCCGTAAGCGGAGGATGTGCTCGGTGGCGTGCAGGCGCTGCTGACCGCGCTGGTGGCTGTAGGTCATCTCCTGGCGCAGGACGATGTCGGGCTGGTGGGCCCGCAGGATCTCGTGGGCCTGTTCCCACCGCGCGCCGTCGGGGCCGCCATCGTGTTCCAGGTTCCATTGCGCGACGGTGATGGTCATGGGGTCCCTTCTCGATTTCTCTGGTGACGGGGGCGCAAGTACGCCTCCCGCGTGCGCATACCGGACCTTGCAAAGGCCGTGGCGGGCACGGGCCGGGGCGCGGCGGGGTGCTGGGGCGGTAAGGCCGGCGTGGCCGCGGGGCGGGCCGGTAGCGGGGTCATGCCGCTGTGCGCGGCTGCCGCTCCAGGGCGCGGGCCAGGCGCCGGGCGGTCATCACGGGGATCGAGCCACACGCGAGCGCGGCGTCGGACTGGCAGCGCAGGCAGTCGGGGTGGAACTGCGGGTCCAGGAACCCGCCGTGCGTGGCCTGCTTGAAGGCCTGGCAGAGCCGCTTGATGAGGAGCTGGGCCTCAGGCCAGTAGGACAGCTCCACGTCCGGGTCCGGCTGCGGGCCACCGAGCAGGCCCACCAGGCGGTCGGCGGTGGTCAGCGGGATCTCCCCGAGCACGATCTGGCCGCGGTGCACGTACGGCTCGGGCATGTCGAGCTCGTGGGTGCAGATGGCCGCGCGCAGCCGCTCGCTGGCCCGCAGGGCGTCCTTGATGGTGCGGCGGATCATCCGGGTCAGCGCGACGGCGGTCTCCGGGCCGACCGAGCCGAGGTCGACCTGTCCGGGGTGCTCCACGCCCGGCAGCACCGAGAGGTTCAGGCCCGCGGCAGCGCAGGCGTGGTGCAGGTCGAGGGAGGCGGTTGCTGCGGCCAGGTGGTCCTCGGGCAGCGTGCGGGAGCCTAAGCGGTCGGTGAGCGAGGTGATGGTGGTGGCGTTCACGCGTTCTCCAGAGCAGTGGTGCACGGTTGAAGTGCCGGTTTGGTCAGGGGCGTTGGGTCCAGAAGACGATGGGCGGCAGCCCGGCTGGATGTGCGGCCTGCGGGCCACCCCCGAGGATCGACAGCCGCAGGACGGGGTGGATGGTCCAGGTCCAGGTCGCGGTGGTGGTGTGCAGCTCGAAGTGCAGCGGGCGGCGCCGAAGCAGGGCGCTCTGGGCGGCCTCGGCGCGCGAGAGGTTCTCCAGCCGGGCAAGAACCTCCTCCTGCCCTGCGGCAACCAGGCCAGCGGCGACGTCACTGACTCCGGCGCGTATCCAGATCATCGCCGCTTCCGGATAGGGCGCGGTGATCCCGTAGAGCAGGGGATCGCTGACCGCGTGCGGTGGTCCCTGGCGGGGGCGCTTCGGCGGGACGACATCGAGGTGGCACCAGTAGGTGCGCGACTGCGCCAGGGTCATGTCGGCCTCCCGCCGGGCACGGACTCGGCCAGGGTCGATTGGGACTCGCCGCGACTTTCCCGGCGGTCGAGGAGGTGCAGCACGAGCACGGCCAGGCGGCGCACGAATCCGGTATCTGGAGTGCGACCGCCAGCGGCGGGCTCGAAGTGGAGGTTGGAGGCGAAGTGGATCTGTAGGACCAGGTCGTCGTCCGGGTGCCGGGCCGCGTGCTGGAGCGCATCGCTCACCAGGCCCCACGCGCACTGCCGGAGCAGGCGCACCGCGGTCTCGGCCTCCTGCGGCGCCAACGGAGCGGCATCCTGGTCGAGGATCCGGTCAAGGACCTCGGGAACGTCCTCAGTGAGCTGGGATGTCCACAGCGCCGCCCGAGCCCTGTGGATGAGCTCGGCCGGTACCAGCCGAGCGGGTTCAACAGGCTGCTGCGCTAAGGCCGTTCGGAGTCGGACATGGGCCTCGGGTACGGAAGTCACGTGGCCGCCTCCTCGCGCGAGAGACGCGGCCGCAGTTCAGCCCAGACGCTCTTGCCGGTGGCCGTCGGGACCGCGCCCCACCCGTCGGCGGTCGCGGCGATCAGGAGCATCCCCCGGCCGTCCTCCGCGAGCGGGTCCGCCTCGCGCACCACGGGCATACCCTTGCAGTCGTCGCTGACCACGATCCGTACGGCCAGTGGCGACGACTCCAGCCGGAGGTCACACTCGCGCGAGCACGTATGCCGGTGGACGTTCGCTAGCAGTTCCGTCATGCACACCAGCGCCGGATCTATGACCTCGCTCCAGCCCCAGTAGCGAAGCAGCGCCGCGACGATGCGGCGCGCGCGCCCGATCTGCTCTGGGTCGGCCGTGAGTTGCTGCCGATAGTGCGTTCCTGCCCTTGCCGTGATGGCCATGGCTCCTCCAGCACACGAGCGGGTCGACGGCGCACGACGACGCCAACCAAGATCACAGAGGGTTGCCGCCCGGAACGGATACGTTCGGGCCCGAGTCAGCATGCCAGCAGAACGGCTACGATGAAAGCAGTCTCACAGAATTCTGCGAGATGACTTGTTTGACGAACTCGCGTTCTACGCAAGTGAGTTGACGAAAGCCTGCGAACGTTGCGCGTCATGGCGCAAGATGCGTTGCGGAGGGCGAACGTTCGCCGTCACACTGTCATCGATGCATGGGAGGGGCACCGGGATGAGCGAAGCATCGGAGTCGGCCACACCGACGTTCGAGGCGGCGACACCAGCACTGTGTCGGCTTCAACTGGGTAGCGAGCTGCGCCAACTGCGCACCGCTGCAGACATGAAGGCCGCTGAAGTGTGCCGCATACTCTCCTGGTCCGGCTCGAAGCTGACGCGGCTGGAGACCGCCGACAACGGAGTCGTCGAACCCGCGGACGTGATCGCGCTCTGCCAGATCTACCGCGCGACGCCCGATATGCAGAACGTCCTCACGGGCTACGCAACCGTCACCAAGACCAAGAAGGACTGGTGGCAGTCACCCGACATCCGCGATGTGATCTCCCCCGGCTTCCGTGCGTACCTGGGGCTCGAAGCCACGGCGGAGAGGGTGGAGAACTACGCCAGCGAGTACGTGCCCGGCCTCCTGCAGACCGAGGCGTACGTGCGCTCCATCCACGAGCGTCGCGGACACCCGTCCGAACTGGTCGAGCGCAGCGTCGAAGTACGCATGACGCGCCAGGAAGCCCTGCGCCGCACGGCCAACCCGCTGGAGTTCACCGCGATCATCAACGAGGCCGTGCTGCGGCGGAAGATCGGCAGCACGAAACTGATGAGAGAGCAGCTTCGGCACATGGCGGACCTCGCCGCCTCCAGTCCGCACGTCAAGATCCAGGTCGTGCCGTTCGAACTCGGCGCCCACCCAGGTATGAACGGACCCTTCACCGTCTTGAAGTTCGGTCCGCGACTCGGGATCAAGCCGATCGTCTACCTGGAGAACCTTGTCGGCGCTGGTGTCTCGCGTCGCGAGGACGACGTGAAGCGGTACGACGCAGCGTTCAGCGATCTCCAAGCACTTGCTCCGGGCTATGAGGAGTCCCTGAGCATGATTCACACCGCAAGCAAGGAGTTCTGATGCATTTCCGAGCCGATGACCTGTGCGTCGACTGGTTCACATCGAGCTACAGCAACGATCAGGGCGGCGAGTGCGTCGAAGCGGGCAGGACGTGTGACGGCTCCATGGCCGTCCGCGACTCCAAGAACCCCTGCGGGCCCGCTTTCGTCGCCACCAGCACCCCTTGGACCACGTTCGTCAACGCGCTCAAGCACAATCGTCTCGGCTGACCCACTGCGCATGAGTACCCCTTCGCCGCTGCACGGCGAAGGGGCGCTCGCGTGTCAGCTGGGACAGTTGGCGACAGCTACGCAACATCTGGCCGAGGGCCGAAGGAGCGGTGGCATCGCGGATGGCTGATCGGCCGCTCAGCAGCTTCCTCGACGCTGCGCAGGGTGCCGGTCGCCTTATCGGGGTCCTGGTGTGAGGTCCAGCCGCAGTCGCCGCCGTCGAAGACCTCGACCTGGCGCACGCCGGCCTGGCGGGCCCGGTTGAGGGTTCCGGCGTTGTAGGCGACGGCGGACTTCGTCAGCGTCACAGCCTCCGCCCAGACCCGGACCGCGACGCGGGCGCCGTTGCGGTAGACAACGTGGGTTAGCGGCTCCGCAGTCCCCCAGCACGGCCAGGCGGGCACGCGCGTCGGCCGCCTGCCACACTCTTCCGTCCCCGTCGTGCCGCACGCCGTCCAGGCCCTCGATGGGTGCTCCCCGCCTCGGCGTGCTTCTCGAACAGGTCATCCACTGCGTTGTCATCCCGCCTCCCTGGTGCCGTGTCATGGGCGCGAGGCCCGGCATGCCGGGCCCCGCAGTGAAGACCGCCGTACGGGGCGGGTCACTCGAAGTACCACTCCTTGTCGGCGTCGTTCTCCTTCTGGCTGCCCAGGGTGAGCGCGGTGACCGGGTGGGTGCTGACCGCGATGCCCGTCGTGTCCACGTTCCGCAGCAACGACCCGGTGCACGATCTGCGGGGCGAAGCTGCCGGCGGGCGGCGCCGCGAGGGCGGCGTGCGTGTCTGCGGGGGCGGTCTTCGCGGCGTTGGTGGTCTGCTCGGCCATGGCTGGGCCTCCCTTGTCGTCGGCGGATGGGGCGGTGGTGCTGCTTCCATGTCACCGCGCGTCACGTCCGGTTCCCAGAGACGGAGTTGGGGACTTACTGGGAGTGGATCTGGGAGGAATCTGGGACGCGTCTGGGACGTCAGCCCGTCTGGAGCAGGTTGAGGACGGCTCGCTGGTAGATCGCGTAGACCGTGGGGAGCTCGGCGAGGTGGGCGCGCTCGTCGATGCCGTGCAGCCCCTCGTACGGCACCCCGAAACCGGCGGTGGCCGGGATGCCTTCCCCGGCGAGCAGGTTGCCGATGTTGGAGGGCCCCGCGGTCTTCGCTGTCGCCGCGAGCCCGGCTTCGGCGGCGGCGTTCAGCAGGGCGGCGGCGGGCTGCTCATCCTCCTCCAGGCGAAACGGCGGCCAGCTCGCGACCGGCGTGATCTCACTCGGCGTCGGGGCGGGCAGCTCGGCGTCCAGTTCGGCGACGGCCTTGCGGATCAAGGTCTCGGCGTCGTGCGCGTCGAAGGCGGGGGTGGTGCGCACGTCGACGTTCAGCTCGCATCGGCCCGGACTGACGGAGAAGCCCTGACCGCCGTGGAAGGCGGTGACCGACAGCTTCGGCGGCAGTGGGAAGCCCGAGGCGCCGTCCGCACCGGGGAGTTCGGCCGCGTCCAGGAGGCGGACCAGGTGGGCGGCGCGGGAGATGGCGTTGACCGTGCTGCGGGCCGATCCGGAGTGCCCGGAGGGCGCGTGTACGGCGAGGGTGGCCCGCCACAGGCCGCGGCCGCCGACCACGACCTCCTCCAGACCCGGGTAGCCGATCATCACCCCCGCCGGGCGGGGTGCGGTCTCATCGGCGAGGTAGGCGCGGGCGCCGCCGAAGGTGCCGGTGTGCTCATCCACGTCCAGGAGCACGGCAATCCCGCCGTGCAGCACCTCGGCGTGGGGCATGAGGTCGGCGGCGAGGTGGCAGAACATCGCGGCGGCGAGCTTGGAGTCCGCGGCCCCCCGTCCCCGCAGCCATCCGTCCACGACGTCCCCGCTGGTCGGCGGGAACGACCAGGCGGTCTCGTCGCCGAAGGCGGCTGTGTCCACGCACGCGTCCAGGGCCCACCACTTGCCTAGCTTGCCCCCGGGGATCTCCACCAGCAGCCCCACCGGCTCGCCTGCCGCGCCATCGAGGCGCCGGTGCGGCAGGCCGTGGGCGGCAAGCCAGCCTTCCAGCACGCCCAGGACGGGCTCGTAGTCGTCGATGCCGGCCCGGCTCGGGCGGCGGATCAGCTCCCGGGCGAGCTCCACCACGGACGCCGTACGGGCCTGCTGGGACTTCTCGCTCACGTCGCTCCCCACCCCGTGTCAGTTGTGCCGTACCGGCAGCGCGCGCACGGCCGCGACCGTCTCCACGGGCCGTGCCGAGGCACACGCCTCCCGTCCATGGTGGACCAGCCCCACCGCCGCCTCGCGGCCGAGCAGCACGCCGCAGTCGAAGCCGTCCGCGCCGTGGAAGGAGGGCAGCGGCACCACCGCGGCCGTCTCGGAGGCGACGAAGAACCGCTCCAGCGCCTGTTCGGGCTCCACGATCCCGACGTGCATCGTCTTGACCCCGTGGCGCCGGGCGGACGGGTCGCGCAGTTCCAAGAGCCGCACTAGGTGGTCGGCGAGTGCCCGGTGCCGCGGCGGCCCGTAGAGCACCCGGTAGTGGACGAGGTCGGGGTGCTGGGCCACGGCCGTCTCGATCGCTGCCAGGTATGCCTTCTCCCGGCTCCGGCTGCCGGTGACCACCAGCTGTTCACGCGCGTCGGCGACGACGGAGACCATCGCCTCGATCAGATCGGTCCAGCGGGTGAGGACCTGGACCACCACCGCCGTGCCGGAGGTCTCCAGCGTGCTGGTGGCCGCCCCGTCCTGATGGGCGAACAGCACCTCGGACCGCTCCCGGTACAGCTCGCACAGACCCGCCCGGTTCCGCTTGCCCGTACGGCGCCGCCCGGACTCGAACGCGCTGAGCAGACTCGCGTCCGCGGCCAGGCCCGTGATCGCGTTCAAGGCGTCGGCGGCCTCCTCCAGCGTCATGTTCCGCGCCAGCCGGGCCCGTTTGAGCGCCGAATCCCCACTGCCTGCCGCCATCGCGGACACCCCGCCCTCCCCTGCACCGGCGTGTGCCCGAAGTCTTCCCCGGCAGGCGGGGGTTCAGCGCCGCAGGTATCCGGGCTGCTGTTTCCGCTGCTGGGCCGACTCGTGGGGCTGAAGGAGTGAATACATGCCATGGCCCGGCGGGAACGGGCGGATGAGCACAGGGGGTGTCCGTGGTGGGTCGGGGTCTGGGGCTGGACCAAGTCGTCGAGCACTTCACCCTGGACACGGGCGAGCTGGCCCTGTTGCGGAACAAGACCGGGGCACGTCGCCTGGGCTTCACCGCGATGCTCAAGTTCCTGCTGTTCAAGGGCCGTTGCCCCCGCGGCCGGTTCGAGCTGGCAGACGACGCGGTCGACCACCTGGCCCGGCAGGCGAAAGTCCCAGCCGGTCACCTCGGCTTCTACGACTTCACCGACCGCACCGCCAAGGCCCACCGTGGCGTCGCCCCGGTCCGTACACCGCGCCCGGTCAGGTGGCCGGTGATGATGCGCGGTGGTGTGTCGACCAGGCCCGCTACGGCCTGGGTGGGGTGCTGGCCGCGTTGCCCAAGGCTCGCTATGTCAATCACCCGTGGCGGATTCGCGACGCGGAGCACAAGCCCGCGCAGCTTGCCGTGGCCGCGCGGTGCGGGCTGCGCGTGCCGCGCACGACGATCACCAGCGATGCCGCGTCTGCCAGGCGTATGGCTGGCGAGCACGGGCCGGTGGTTTACAAGCCGCTGTGGAACACCAGTTACGCGACGTCGGACGGGCTGGCCCGTTCGATCTGGGTCGCCGAAGTCACGCCCGGCGAGATCGGGGACGCGGTTGCGGCGGCTCACCTCTTCCAGTGCCTCGTGGACAAGGTCGCCGATCTGCGGGTCACGGCCGTCGGCGAGCGGCTGTGGGCGGTGCGCATCGACGGCTCCCTGGGGCTGGACTGGCGCCGCCATTACGCTTCCCTCTGCGCTGCCGGCGTTTGCGCGCGCAGGTCGAGGCCGATGTCCAGGATCGGGGCGGAGTGTGTGAGGGCCCCGACGGACAGGAAGTTCACGCCGGTCTCGGCGTATGCGCGGGCGGTGGCCAGGGTGAGCTGCCCGGAGGATTCCAGGAGGGCCCGGCCGGCGACGACGGCGACCGCCTCGGCGGTCTCGTCGGGCGTGAAGTTGTCCAGCAGGATCAGGTCCGCACCCGCGGCCAGCGCCTCCCGTACCTGGTGCAGGGTGTCGGCCTCGACCTCGACCGGCACGTCCGGGAACTGTGCGCGGACCCGCGTGAACGCCCGGGTGACGCCACCGGCCGCGATCACGTGGTTGTCCTTGACCAGGGCGGCGTCCGAGAGCGACATCCGGTAGGTGGCGCCGCCTCCGCAGCGCACCGCGTACCTCTCCAGCGACCGCAGGCCCGGCGTGGTCTTGCGGGTGTCGCGCACCTGTGCCCTGGTGCCCTCGATCGCCAGCACCCACCTATGGGTCGCGGTGGCGATGCCGGACAGCCGGCACAGCAGGTTCAACGCGCTGCGCTCGGCGGTCAGCAGGTTGCGGGTGCGGGCGGTGACCGTGAGCAGCCGCTGGCCGGCGGCCACCGGCTCGCCGTCGGCCACGTGCCGCTCGACCGCGAAGTCGTCGCCGCACACCACCGACAGGACCGCCTCGGCCACGAGTAGCCCGGCCACCACACCGGCCTCGCGGGCGGTGAAGTCGCCCGTCGCGCGGGCGCCCTGGGGCACGGTGGCCACCGTGGTCACGTCGGCGCCCTGGTCGAGGTCCTCCTCGATGGCCCGGTGCGCGACGTCCTCGACCACCACGGGATCCAGCCCGGCAGCGGCCAGCAGCTCGGCCAGCTCCGGGTCCAGGCCGCGCTCCAGCGGGTCGAGCCCGTCGTCGTCGCCGTCGTGCAGTGCCAGGTCGGCGAAGCGTGGCGCGCCGGGCTCGTGCGGCAGGCGCGCGGCGCGCGCGGCGAAGCTGATGGCGTGGTACCACCCGCACAGCAGGAGCAGGTCGAGCAGCTGGAGCTCGTCGAAGAGCGACGCGAGCCGTGTCCACAGCGCGTCATCGATGTCGGAACGTTCGTGCAGCGCGTCGACAGCGAGGATGAGCAGCCGTTCCCTCTCGGATGTCCAGCACGCGTCAGCGGGGCCGCCGTGCACCAGGGATGCCGCCTGCTCGCGGGTGAGTTGGATCCGCTCGGCGAACGTCGTCATGTGCACGCCCCACTCGTACTCGCAGCCGCACAGCGCGCACGTCCGGTCGATGACGATCTCGCGTTCCCGCCTGGTCAGGGTCAGTTGTCTGCCCAACTCGTAACGGCCCCATTCGTGCATGGCGTCGGCCATGGGGAGGTTTCTGGCGAACATCCGGAACAGCCCGATCGGCGGGGCCTGCCCGGGCATCATGCGCGCGAGCAGCGCGCGGGCCTGGTCGGTGTACGGCGGGTCCAGCAGGGCTATCCGTGACATCGGCTCTCCCGTCGAGTTCGTTTCGAAAAAAGAAACGCCGCCGAGTGGATGCTAGTGTTTCGAATAACGAAACGCAAGGACTGGGAGGGACATGCCGACACCGCACCCAGGAACACCGGTTCGTGGATCGACGACCGGCCGTCCCCTCATGGCCGCGATGGACCTGTTCGGCCGCCGGTGGGCGCTGCGCATTCTCTGGGAACTGCGTGGAGGCCCGCTCGGCGCCCGCGCGCTCCTTGCCCGGTGCGAAGGACTGTCGTCCAGCGTCCTCTACCAGCGGCTCCGTGAACTCGCATCGAGCGGGATCATCTCCTCCTCGGCCGATGGCTACGAGCTCACTCAGCTGGGGACAGCACTCGGGCACGCCCTGCGTCCGCTCGACGAATGGGCGATCACCTGGGCGCAGGAGCAAGAACTCAACGATCAGGAGCCCACGCAGACGTGAAGGTCACACCCGACCAGGCGGCGCGGCGATCCGACGGCCACCGACCCGGCCGACACGGGCTCACGCGGCCTGCGAAAACCCCCGGGCCCATGGCGGCGCCCTTAACGAAGGTCGCGATGACGTAGCGGCCGAAGGGATCATCCAGCTTCGGCTCGCTGCCGGACGCCAGGCCGAAGGGCTGCCACCAAACCCCCCTGGACGCGCTCCGGGCCACCATCCCCACGAGAGGCCGCTCCGGCACCCTGGACTTGATCTCCTGCTCCAAGCGCCTCGCCGCAGGCCGCTGGCAACTCATTGCCCCTATGCCCCGCATCTCGGGCGATACCCCCTCTACAGGTGGAGACACCGCAACGCCGACGATGCCACGCGCCGTCGACGCCTCCTCACCTCCAGACCGCGCTCGCCCCTTCCGAAGCTCCAGGCGCTACCCGGCCTGAGCCTGCTACGAGCCCACCACCCAGGGGCACGGCGCCGACGTACTCGAAGTGCTGCACGGCGACCACCTCTGCCTGGGCACCCACCACAGCGCATTCTCCGCGAAGGACAGCTCGTCTCGTAGGCGAAGGAGCTGATCGCTCAGGTCACCCGCGCACAGTTCGCCGGGCCCTCTGCGCAGGGGCCGTGACCATCCCACGCCCTGAGCCCACCCGCGGCACCATGAGCAGGAACCGCCGCTGGGCGTCGAGTGGCCGCCTGAGCTGAGGCGGATCACGCGGAAAGCCGCCGATGTCCGGTACCGCGGCCGCTCGGCCGTGAGCTCGAGGACCTGAAGGCTGTTATGCGGCGGAGTCGTCTTCGGGCGCCCGTGCGCTCGCCCAGTCCTGGGCCGTGGCGAGGTCCGGGGCGGCGCCGACCACGACGTAGGTGAAGTCGTTCCACTCCTCCAGGACGCGCGGTTGGTCGGGCCGCAGGTGTGCGGCGCCGCCGCGGGCGGGCCGGTGGCGCCGGTAGATGTCCATGGGCGGTCGGCGCCGCTTGCGGTAGGCGGCCAGCGGGTCGGCGGCGTCCACGCGCGGTACGGCGCGGAAGGGCTGGTTCGGGGGCCCGGGTCGGCGGTGCTTGCCCATACGGCGATGGTCTCAGAGGGGCCGGGCGGACAGGCGGCGAACTCCGCCCGCGTTGGCCGGGGCCGCTGGCCGTCAGCACCGCCCCCCGCTCCCCGCCGCCTCACGCAGCGTGGTATTCCAGCCGCGATTCGTGGCTTTGCCTGTACTGGTCAGGGCCTGCGGTGCGGGCTGATCCTTTCCCTCGCGGGAGCTGACCGGCTTCCGCTGAAGTGGTGTG
The DNA here is from genome assembly GCF_044544845.1 of Streptomyces sp. NPDC053474. Lineage (NCBI taxonomy): Bacteria > Bacillati > Actinomycetota > Actinomycetes > Kitasatosporales > Streptomycetaceae > Streptomyces > Streptomyces sp. NPDC053474. The sequence continues at coordinate 348,996 of NZ_JBITXV010000009.1, read as the reverse complement.
CGGAGAAGGGTGAGCACATGGCGGAACCAACCTCCCAGGGGCCGTGGGTGATGCGTCTGGTGACCGACCGGCTGCCCGTCGGCCCGCCCTCGTACGCGCAGGTGGTGCTGGATGAGGTGACGCAGACCGCCCGCTACACCGATGGCGCCGGGCGGGCGGTCGAGATGGGCAAGCACGGGACGAACAAGACGGTCGGGACCGCCTCGATGTCCGGCGGGGGCGGCGGAGACGGAGAGGAGCCGAAGCCGCAGGTCCAAGACGATGTGACGACCGACTACGAGCCGGACTAGCCCGGTGGCCGCCACCGTTTTGGTGCTCACCGCGCTGGAAGACGTCACCGCGGACTGGGTCATCGCAGCGCTGAACGAGCGCGGCGTGCCCGTGGTCCGTGCCGACCCCGCCGACATCGGACCCGAGCTGTCCTTCGGCTTCCGCCTCGGGGCGCAGGGCTCTGGCTGGCAGGGCCGGCTGCGCACCCCGAGCAGGGAGCTGGACCTGGAGCGGGTGGGGGCGGTGTACTACCGGCGCCCCACGCCCTATGCCGACCGGTTCCGGCAGTTGCCGCCGCGGCAGCGGGCCTTCGCCGCGGCCGAGGCCCGGCACGGGCTCGGCGGCGTCCTCAACTGCCTGAACGGTGCCGCCTACGTCAACCACCCGGCTGCTGTGATGCGGGCCGACTTCAAGCCCGCTCAGCTCCAGCTCGCCTCCCGGCTCGGCCTGGGCATCCCGGCGACGCTGGTCACCAACGACGTCGCCGCGGCCCGCGCGTTCGCCGCCGAGCACCCGCGCGTGATCTGCAAGACGTTCCGCGGCCTGCCCCCGGGCGAGGACGGGCACACCGGAGCGATCTGGGCCCAGCGGGTGGACCCCGCGACGTTCGATGAGACGCTCGCGGTGACCGCCCACCTGTTCCAGGCGGAGATCGACAAGTGCAGTGACGTGCGGGGGACCGTGGTCGGCCATCAGGTGTTCGCCCACCGCATTCAGACGCCCGACGGTACTGTGGACTGGCGCCGCGGCGACTGGCGCGAGCTCACCTACACTCCCGTCACCGTGCCCATGCCCGTGAAGACCCGGCTGCACCGGTACCTGGCGCACTTCCATCTGGTCTTCGCCTGCTTCGACCTCGCCCTGACCGGGGACGCTGACGATCCGGCGTCCTGGGTGTTCATCGAGGCCAATCCGAACGGGCAGTGGGGCTTCGTACCAGATGCACCCGCCATCACCGAGGCGTTCGCCGACATCCTGCAAGGCCCAGGGCAAGGAGGCAGCCAGTCATGACGACGCCCGCCGACAGTGACACCGAAGCTGCCCGGCTGCGCGAGACGATGGCCACGGCCCTTGCCGAGGACGGCGTCCTGGCCGATCCCGGATGGCGCCAGGCGGTGGCCACAGTGCCCCGGCACCGCTTCGTGCCCGGCTTCTTCCTGCCCCGCGACAAACCCGACGGCCAGGGGCTGACAGTGTGGGAGCCCGTCACCGCCGAGTCCGACCACGACCGGTGGCTGGCCGCCACCTACTCCAACACCACCCTCATCACCCAGTTCGACGGCGACGACGTCGACTGGACGAACCCGGCCGTGCGGCACGGCGGATCCCCGACCTCGTCGTCGACGCTGCCCTCGCTCGTGCTGCGGATGTGGGCCGACGCCGACGTACGCGAGGGACACACAGTGCTGGAGATCGGCACCGGGACCGGCTACTCCACCGCACTGGCCTGCCAGCGCCTCGGCTCCGGCGGCCTCACCTCGATCGAGATCGACGACCGGCGGCTCCAGACGGCCGCGGGCGCGCTGTCCGGCTGCGGATACGCCCCGACCCTGGCAGTGGCCGACAGACTGTACGGGTACTGGCCCGAGGCACCCTTCGACCGGATCGTCGCCGCCTGCTCCTTCCGCGCCGTCCCCCCAGCCCTGACCGCACAGACCCGGCCCGGCGGGAAAATCCTGCTCACCCTGTCCGGCTGGCTCTACGGCTACGCCCGCGTCCTGCTGACCGTCGCCGCGGACGGCACCGCCCAAGGACCGCTGCTGGGCGGCACCATCTCCTTCATGTCCGCACGCACCCACGCCGCCCCCGCCTTCGGCAACCCCGCCCACTGGGCCGCCGAGCTGCCCGAGACGGCCCGCCGGGCCCGGCACGGCCCGCAATGGCTGAGCGCCGCCACCGAGGAAGCCTTCCACCTGCGCTTCCTCGCCCAAAGCACCATCCCCAACACACAGATGACCTACGTGGGCAAGACGCTCCACCTGGTCGACGTCGTCACCGGCTCCGCCGCCACCCTCACCCCCCACGAGAACGACGACGGCGGATGGACCGTGCGCGAGAGCGGCCCCGTCAGGCTGTGGGAACGCATCGAGCACCTCCTCGACACCTACCAGGCGGCCGGGCGGCCCGGGCCCGAAACCTTCACCCTCCGCGTCCACGAGGGCGGGCAGCACCTGCAGCACCCACACCTGCCCCCTCTGCCCCTGCCCCAGCCCTGAACCAGCTCACGCACCCCAGCCCTACCCGCCCAGGCCCAAAATGCCGCCACATGCTGATCAGTCCTTGCTCTCCCCGGCAGCGGCTTCTGCACCGTGCCGTGTCAGGTCAGCTGTCGAGGGACCGAGTTCGTCGGCAACACGGGCCCTCCGGGTGGGAGAAAACGTCAGCACGAGTGCCTGGACGAATGCTCCGGACAGACCGATCCACAAGGCGAAGCGATAGCTGACCTGGTCGGCAAGTACTCCGCCAAGTGGTGAAAGCGGCGCGCGTCTCCGAGGTTGGAGTGCGCCGCTTCCACTCCCGGAAATCATCACTCTTTCGTGTTACCTGCACATACGTGGTCCCGTGGAGAGCAGGCGTCGGGTGACGGGCCGTTCGCCGGCGCCGTGCCCCGCCCCCGGGGGGCACATCCCGCAGCGGTCCGGACCAGCCAATCCGACTGCTCAGGAGGGTTCGCGTGACCACCGACGTGCAGGAGAGCTTCAACCGCCGGATCGACGCAGTGCTGCGGTCCAGGCATGCAACTCACCTATCACTCACCAGAATTCACCCCAGAAGTTAGCAAGAGTCGGCAAAACACCCTCTAAGGGTTAGATCGTCCGTGGCCCCACTGACACCTCGCTGCCGTCCTCCACGACATTCACTGCGCCCACCGGACCACTCCGAAAGAGGCCGCACCGCTGGAAATCCGCGCTGAGCGCGTGCAGTTCAGCGCGACGGGCGAGCATAAGTTCCTCCGGCTGCCGCAGGGCGGTGTCCAGGAGCCAGACCCCTCGGCGGAACCGCTGGAAGCCGATGCTCTCCCACAGCGCGGCGATCTTCTTCTTCGCCTGACGGCGGTACGCCTCGGTGACCTGCTCGCGGTCCTCGGGATACTCGCCCATGGCCGGGTACGCCGCCACCGCACAACAGCCCCCGGACAGGCGGCGGATCGCCTCAGCCGCCAGGATCGGCCCCAGTCCGAAGCCCCTCCATGCCCTGTCGAGATGGACGCGGTCGAGGATCAGCAGATCACCGACGGGGTGGGTGACGGCCTTCTCGAACGCGGCACTGTAGCCCGCGCGTCCGGACCGACCGAGAACGGCTGAGGCGATGACCTCGAGATCACCGGACTCGGCATCCGCCGCCTCCCACCCACTGTCACCGGTGTCATCACGCAGCCGCCACAGGATCACATGCCCGACCTCGATGCCCGCAGCGGGAGCACGGCTTTCCTCGCCCTCCTCGTCCTCCCACTCCTCGTCACCCGCCAGCCCATAGGTGACCTTGACGTACCAGGACTCCAGAGTGTCCTCGAAGTCGTACGGCACCGCGGGATGCCCGTGACCGTAGTGCAGATACAACCGGGAGGGATCACCCGGGAGTTCATCGACTGGCCGCCTGGACCTTGCTGACGTCATGACTCAGAGACTAGAAGCAAGCACTGACATCCCACCGGGAAACGTTATGTCCAGCACCCTGCCAGACCCTCTTCCTGATCATGGATACGCAGAGAGATCGACCTCCTTGCGCAAGGCCAGCCAATCAACTGGTCACTAGGTCAGCAGCTCAACGCGTCGCTCATGTAGTGATCCTTCATGGATTTGTCACACGAACCATCGCGTTCACCTATGAAACGCACCGGGATCATGGAGGCGGTGGGCATAATGGGCGCCTGCGCCGCGGTCGCAGAGCAGGGCAAGGCAGGGGGGCGCGGGGTGGCATCGTTTCAGGCCCTGGAGCCAGAAGACCCGCGGCGGGTGGGGCGTTATCGCGTCGTGGCACGCCTTGGTGTCGGCGGTATGGGGCAGGTGTATCTGGCGCGCTCGCCCGGGGGCGCACCGCGCGCGGTGAAGGTGGTCCGCCCTGACCTGGCTCGCGACGGTGACTTCCGGCGCCGCTTCGCTCGTGAGGTCACCGCTGCCCGGCGGGTCAACGGGGCCTTCACTGCCTGCGTGGTCGACGCCGGCCCGGACGGTTCGCCGCCCTGGCTGGCCACCGTCTACATCCCCGGCCTCTCGCTGGGCGAGGCGATCGCCGCACATGGCCCCTGGCCGTCCCGGTCGGTCCTGGCCCTGGACGCCGCACTGACCGAGGCCCTGGAGGCCATCCACGCTGCCAGAGTCGTCCACCGCGACCTCAAGCCCTCCAACGTGCTCTTGGCCGCCGACGGCCCCCGCGTGATCGACTTCGGCATCGCGGTCGCCAGCGAGGCCAGTGCGCTGCCCCATACCGGCATGACGATCGGCACTCCCGGCTTCATGTCCCCCGAGCAGCTCACCGGCCGTCCCGTGGGGTCCGCCAGCGACGTCTTCGCCCTCGGCGCCATCCTGGCCTACACCGCCACCGGCGCCGGCCCCTTCGGCACCGGTGCTCCACACGCCCTGCACTTCCGCACCGTCTACGAACACCCCGACCTGGGCACCCTCGCGCCGGTGCTGCGCCCCCTGGTGGCCGCCTGCCTGGCCAAGCAGCCCGACCAACGCCCCACCGTGCCCGCCCTGCTCGACCAGCTGAGCACCGCACACGACGCACACGGGCAGACGAGCGCCGCCCCACTGCTCCACGCCCAGCCCGGCTGGATGCCCGGCCCGATCGCCCACCTCATCCAGGCACAAACCTCAACCCCCTGCCCAGCACCCCACCGCCGACGCAGCCGCAAACAACCTCCACGCCGCGCCAGGCAGCCCAGTCCGACACCGACACTCCGGTGCCTGTCCCGTCACAGAAACCTCTCACCCCCGCTGCCGAACTAATCCCCTCAGCCCCAACCGCACCTCCCACTGCCACAGCGGCTCCCGAAGCACACCAGGAACCCACCCAGACCAGCGAACAACCCGCCCCCGAGACCGGCGAATCCGGTCCACGAAGCCGTGCCGCAGACCTCTCTTCACCGCCACACGGCCATATCCTCACCCCTCGGCCCTCTCTATCCCGGCGCCGCGCCCTGCTCGCCCTAACGGGCACCACTCTCACCGCCGCAACTGCCCTCACCACCTGGAAGCTCCTGGACGACGGACCCACCGGCCCCGGCGAACAACTCTGGGCCCTCCCCACCGGCGGCTGGGTGGAATCGTCGCCGACGGTGGCCGACGGCGTGGTCTACGTCGGCAGCGGCGACAACCTGAACGACAACAACCTGTACGCGGTGCAGACATGAGAGCAGATGCCACAGCGGCAGGCAGGTCCGATTCGGCATCTCGACATCAGGCACAGGTTCTGCGCGTTCAGAACGAGTGGGATTGCCAGACGCCCCTGGTCACCGCCGCCGGAGGAGAGCGGCACATCGTCCACGGCACCAACTCTTGTGCGGACACAAGCACCACGCTGTACCTGACCACGGGCAGGCTCCCCGCCAAGGGCCTGACCTGCCGAGTGTCCGCCGAGCCGTAGGCGTCCCGCCTGTCTGCTGGCGGAACCCCTCGAACTACTGGCGGGTATCGCGATTAACGATGAGAGCTCCGGACGGGCCGCGGAATCGAACCCCTTGCGGTCAACGGTGCGTACCGCACCTGGGACAACACCCAAGCTCTGACGCCCCGTTCACGTCTCCCGGCACCACCATATTCCCCTAAGAGGCCTTTCATATCATTTCACCGGGTACCAGATGTCAGTGCACTGTATATTGAGAAATAGCCCTTAAATTTCTGCAAGCCCGACTTGCGGAAATCGGAGCAGCTGATCCCGTGGCGGGGATGAAGGTGTGGTGGACGTGAGCGACGAGTTCGTCGACCCGCCGGACGGGCTGCGGTTCCGCGACGTCTTCCGGGCCCGCTTTCGTCGGCCGGACCCCCAACCGGTGCCCCTGCGCCCGCGGATCGTGCCGAAGGACCTGCTTCCCACCTGGGCCGGGCCGAAGATCAAGCCGTGGGACCCGGACCTGCGGTTCGAACCGTTCCCCTACCTGCGCCGGGCCGAGCTGACGGTGCCGGTCGCGCCGAACGCGGCCCCCACCGATACCGACGTCTTCGAGACCTCGGACGGCTTGATCAAGTTGGCCCTGCCCGGCTACGTGCTGGTCTACGACCGGGTCGGCGAGGCCGACGAACCCCGGATCACCATCACCGACCGCGAGGGCGTGAACACCCTCCTCGTGACCTTGATGACCATTCCGCCCGCGGCGGGACCGGACATCGGCACGCTGTCGCACTCCATCGTCGTCGCGCTCACCTACCTGCTGCCGGTGACCGGAGGCGGCGGCGAGATGACGCACGAGCTGGAGTTCACCAAGGTCACCTGGGACGGCCCGCGTGTGGTCGCCGAGATGCCCCTCTCCACGCCGGGACTGCGCGAACAGCTCCTGGCCGCGATGTCGTCGCCGCGGTACCACGTGAACCTGGTGGTGATCCGCAGGATCGCCGTGGGCGTCCCCACCGACTACCGGTTCGAACAGACCGGCGAGATCGGCTACGTGGAGCAGGTCCTGCGGTTCGACTACGTCTCACCGCCGACGCCCCTGGTCCTTTCCACCGCCCAGCTGGAACGGCTCGGCGGCGCGGCGGGCCCGGTGTCCCCGATGCGGCGGCTGCGGATCTCCTTCAACGGGCGCGGACACTCCTACTGGCAGGACCCGGTTCGCCCCGAGCAGTTCTTCTTCGTGCCCGACCGGTTCCTGCTGGCCCGGACCCCCACCGGGCCCGCGCTGCGGGTGCGTGCCGCCGACGCCGAGAGCGAGGAGGACATCCGGATCACGGCCGAGTTCTTCGCCCGCGCCGTGACCGACCCGCGTCGGCTGCAGCAGGCCCGTCCGACCCTGGAGGAGCGGGCCAGGACCGACGGGGCGACCGTCCCGGTCCGCTTGGAGGTGCTGCCGGAGGCACAGCCGGTACTCCGGCTCGCCCTGCCCGAGGGCGGCGCCGCGCCCTCGGCCCTGACGTACCGGCCCGGCGCGCTGATCGACCTGGAGCTGGGGGTGACGCACGCCGAGACGCTGAAGTACGACGACTTCCGGCTCGTCTACGAAGCGCTGCTCGGCTCCTCACTCAGCCTGCTGCGCGGCGAGGTGCGGATCGGAGCGGGCGGCGACCAGCCCGAGGACATTCCGCTGGAACTCCGCCTGGAGAACATGGTGGGCGACGCCCTCACCCTCACCCTGGCCGATGTGCGGCCGGACCGGATCACCGGCACCCTCGCGAACGACACCGAGAGCCCGGCCCGCATCGACCGGCTCGGCGTGAGCGCCGTACTCGGTGAGAGGGAGGTACCCCTGCGCGTCGACGGGTTGGCGGCAGGCCGCAGGCTGGCCGCGGACGAGCGGGCGGAGATCGTTCTGGTGCCCGGCGAGACGCTGCCCGCGGGCGGACCCGACCGGCTCGTCCTCGACCAGAGCGGTGTGGTGACCGAGCCCGACCGGCAAGCCGTGTGGGACAGGGTCTTCGACCACACGGCCAACCCGCAGCTCACCCGGAAGATCCAGGTGGAGGCGGTGGCGTCGATGTTCACCGCCCCGGACCGGCCCGCGGACCGGGTGGTCGCGTTCGTCGTGATGGTGGAGAACGGCGGCACGGTACGGCTGACCGAGGCGGAGCTGTCGGCGGCGACCACCGTGCGCACCCCGATCCAGCCGCTGCTCACCGGTGTACCGGTGCCGCCGCTGCGCTACCGGACCGAGACCTGGTGGCAGAGCGGCGGCGTCGGGGAGAGCGTGTGGAGACAGACGTCCGCGACCATCCTCGTGCCGGTGCGGACGGTGCCGGCGTCATGACGCAACTCACCGGCCTCCCGGATCTCGGCCGCCCGCTCGACACGCTGCCGGGCGCCGCCTACCAGGCACGTGACCGTCTCGGCCTCGGAGTGCTCCTGCCCTCCGTGCTCACCCTGGAACCACTGCCGGAGGGCGGCGTCGCTCTCCTCGTCACCCTCTTGCGCGAAGGGCTCAAGGCCAGCGGCCGGATCGAGGCGGGGTTCGCTGTCGGGACCCCCTTGACCGAAGCCGGTGAAGCCGCCGCCACCAACGGAACCCCCCTGCTCCTTTCGGCGGCCGAGCCGCTCCGCGGGGTCCTGGAGGTGTCCGCCAGGTTCGGCACCCCCGGCGCGGCGCTGGCCCCGCCCGTCGCCCTGGGCCCGGACACACTGACCACCACGCGGGTCGTCGCCGAACTCCCCGCCGACGCAGCGGTGTTGGCCGCCCGCCTGGTGCGCGACGGGACGGTGCCAGTGGACGCGGCGCTGCGGCTCACCTTCCAGGCCGTCGCGCCGACGCTGCCGCTGCGGGCGACCGTCGATCCCCAGGCCCTGCTCGCCACGTTGACGCAGCGCTTCGGCCCCGGTGCGGCGGTCCCCTTCGACCGGCTCGCCACCGCCCTCGACGAGGCCGTGTTCGGTGCCCCCTCGCAGCCCGACCGGGCGGCGGCGCTCGCCCTGCGGCTGCGGCCCGCCGTGTCACGGCCCGAGCCGGTCGCCAGGCCGCTGCACCGGCTCCTTGAGCAGGTCCCGGCAGCCGCCCTCACCCTGGACCTGGCCGACCCCACGGCCGTCGACGTGGACCAGGCCCTCACCCTCGACCTCGACGCGGCGGCCCGCGCGCTGGCCGCCAGCGATCCGGCGCACCACGTCCGCGAGGTCGACGCGCCCGCACCGCCCACCGGCCGGACCACGGTGACGTTCGCGGCGAACCTCCCCGCCCCGGTGGCGGGCCTCGCCCTGCTCCTCGCCGATTTGCGGGTTCCGCCGTCCGCCACGCGGCCCCAGGAGGTCACCGCGAGCGTGCCCCTGACCGCGCCCGGCGGCGTGACCTCCACGACGATCACCCTCGCGCCCGGGGAACGGCTCAAGGGCGAGGTGCGCCTGCGGGCGGTCCTAGACGGCACCGGCGAGCTGGAGGGCCCCTGGCGGCCCGCGCACACCACCCTGCTGACGCTTGCCCCCGACGCGTTCCCCGTCCCCCTGACCGTGGTCCGCGCCACCCGCGCACTCACCGCCCTCGCCGTCGCCGAGGTGCGCACGGCCGGTGGCACGACGCTCGGGCGGGTGGACGCCGCAGGCCCGGTGCTCGCTGTCCCGGTCACGGCGAACGCCCCCCCGGCGACGATCACGGTACAGCCGCTCGGCCTCGGCCAGCCGGTCCAGGTGCCGGTGGACCGGCGGCGGATCGAGCTGGACCCGGCCACGCTTCCGGGCTTCGGCACCCACCTGGCCCGGCTGCGGCACGCACCGGTGAGCGGCCCGCTGACCGTGCAGTGGCGACCGGAGGGCGGCGAGGCGGAACCGCAGACGGTACGCCTCGACGCCGACCGGCCGCAGGCGGACATCCGCTGGACGGCGACTTCACCGTTCCAGCCAGGCGTGCTCTGGCGCGTCGGCCCGGCGGACTGGTCGGCCCCGGTGGCGCCCCGGGACTTCCTCGTCATCGACGTCGACCCGCCGATCCTCGTGGACGGCGTCGAACTGCGGCCCGATCCCGACCGTCCGGGCAGCTGGACCTACGTCCCACCCGGGCCGTTCCTCGACCACCCGAACGCCATCAGTCTCATCGACGCGGGCCCGGCCTCGTTCCTGCAGGTCACCAGCCGCATCGACCTACCGGACGGGCGCCGGGACGCGATCCGGCGGGGCCTGGGAGGCGGCATCGACATCCACCCGGCCGAGGTCAGGGTCACCCGGGTCGCCGTCGAGACGAAGTCACCAGACGGTGTCTGGACGGCTGTCGCCGAGGGCACCAGCTCCGGCATCCCGCCCTGGACCACCGCCCTGTCCGCGTCGCTCGACGGCGACCGGCGCACCGCAGCCCGGGCCGCACTGGGGGGGACGGCGGGCTGGATGGCACTCGTCGCCGAGCTAACCGTCGCCGGGCGGCCCGTCCGGCGAACCCGGGACATCGCCGCACTCATCGACACGCCCCACGACTGAGGAGATCGACATGCTGCAGTTCCTCGGAGCCCTGGACCTCCCCGAGGCCACCGTCTACCTAGACGACACCGACGACACGCTGGGCTACGTCCTGCCCAAGAACGTGGTGCTGCGCAGAGACACCGGCGGCAAGGCCGTGTTCAAGTTCCTCAAGTACCGCACGACGAGGCCGATGCCCAATGGCGACGTCGGGGCCGGACTGGTCTTCATGGACGTGGAGCTGTCACTGACGCCGGAACAGGATCAGGCCGTCCGGGTACGGTTCGCCCAGCACGTCACCGCGCGCCGCGGTCCTGGAGTGCCACCGGTCGCGCCCGAGCAGGTCACGCTCTCCAAGCCGGCGGTGACCAAGGCCGACGTCGTCGTGGACATCCTGGCGAGCAGCGGCGCGCTGGTGCAGAAAGTCAACCACGCCGGGACACCGTCGATGTACGGCAACAACGTCGTAGCGATCTCCGCCGAGCTGAGCCAGCTGGGCGTACCCGTCTTCGAGGCGGCGATGAGCGGCCAGGGCGCCGGGGGCGTCCGGGTCGTGTACCACCTGCGCTTCGCGGGCCGGATGCCTCCGGTCACGGTGACCGGCACCTGGACCGCCCAGAAGTTCTACAGCTTCGTCCAGGACGTGGACTTCGAGGAGAACTTCTGGTCCGAGGACGACTTCAGCGAGACGGTCTCCGAGCTCTTCGTCAACTCCGAGTCCCGTATCGTGCGCACCGACCCCGGCGCCCTGGAGACCAACGACCCCGAGGTCGCCAAGATGCTGACCGCGCTGGAGGCCTCGGTCGGCCAGCAGCTCGACGACGCGGTCAAGCGGAACCTGCTGGAGACGATCCCGCCGGAGAACCGCGACTTCTCCAAGATCCGTGACGAGGACTTCGAGAACATCCACCGCTCGGTCACCACCAACAAGATCGCCGACGTGCGGATCGAGGTCAGCCGGAACCAGGTGTTCGGCATCGACGTGTACCCCCAGGGCAACATGCAGTCCCTGCCCAGCCAGGGCTACAACTGGCCCGACTACATGCAGGAGGTGGACACCGACGATCCGTTCTTCCGCCAGCTCAACCTGAACATCCTGGTCAACGCCGACTTCGCGGAACTGCCGATCTTCAGCGTCGAAGTGAAGGTCGACTATCCTCCGCACACCGCGCGGCACGGCATCCAGACGTTCACGTTCCGGGGGCCCGAGGACGTGGGCAAGTTCACGGCGTTCATCGACGGCGGATCGACCGAGTTCAAGTACCAGTACGTGGTCAACTACGTCGGCGAGAGCCGTACGTTCACCTCGCCGTGGGTCACCGACACCACCACCGACCTGATCATCAACATCGACGAGCTGGGGCTCTGGCTGGTCGATGTGGAGCTCGGCGACATGAACTTCGACCAGGTCAAGCGGGCCGTGCTGACCCTGGAGCACCCAGCGGTGAACGGCGCGCCGCTGGTCCAGCGGTTCCAGATCGACGCGCAGACGACGAAGCTGGCCGTCAAGGAGGTGCTGCTCCAGCCCGTCCAGCCCTACGGCGGATCGGTCAAGTACTTCATGCAGGACGGCCGCGAGTTCGTCAGGAACCTGAGCGCCCTGACCGGCCAGCGGTTCTACGTGGACGACCCGTTCTCCGCCAACCGGACGGTCCAGGTGCGCACCCGGGGCGACTTCGAACGGTCGGTGGACACCATCTTCCTCGACCTGTCCTACGACGATGAGGTCAACGGCTACCGGCAGACCGAATCGGTCGCGCTGTCGAAGGACAAGCGGTTCCTGGACTGGCGCTTCCCGGTGATCGACGAGCGGGGCGGAAAGGTCGTCTGGCGTACCGTCACGACGTTCCGCGACGGCAGCGACAAGGACTCCGGCGAGCAGACGCTCACCGGCTCCCTGTTGCTCGTGGGCCCCGCCTCGGACACTCTGACGGTCACCGTGGTGCCTGACCTCGTCGACTGGACGGCCACCAAGCTGGCGAAGGTGACGCTCCACTACGCCGACCCCGGCAACCAGATCGACGACACGCAGACCTTCGTCTTCCGCAAGGGCGACACGGAGAAGACGTACGAACGAGTCGTACTGGACCGGACGTTGAAGCGCTATGAGTGGCAGGCCGACTACTTCCCGCTCGATGGCGGTGACCCGCGTCGCACTCAGGGCACCGGCACCGACGAGGTCCTCATCCTCGAGAACCCCGCCTGAGAGGGCCGCGCACATGCTCCAGGAGAAGCCCCCGTACTACCGGATCGACGACAAGCTGATCCTCGGTGACCACGCCGATCCCCGGCAGTTCTACTGCATGCCGCTGGCACCGCGTTTCGTGACCCGCGCGGACGGCGCCATGGAGGTGCCGTCGTTCCAGCTCATCAAGTTCCGGTCGGAGACTCTCAGCGGCGGCTTCGCCGACTTCGACGTGCACCTGGGCATGACCGCCGCCGAACTGGGGGACGTGACAGCCGCGTTGAAGAGCCTGTCCGGCCTGTCGCAGACTCCGCTGGTGTCGCCGCTGCCGGTCATCGACGGGTCGGTGTCGCTGATGCTGTTCGGTCACCGTGACGAAGGCGGTGGGGGTGCGGGCGGCGATCCGGTGTTCGTACGAACCGCCCTGCACGCCTCCAAGCCCTCGCTGTACGGGGACAACAGGGCCGCGTTCTCAATCGAGCTGGACGAGCGCGGCACGACCATCCTGGACCGGGCGATGCGCGGCGAGCTCTCCCCCATCGGGGTCGTGTACAGCCTCGACTACCTGGCGCTGCGCCCGGCCTACCACGTCAAGCTCACCATCGACTGGGACCGGGTGCAGGACATCCTCGACACGTCGTTCGGTCACGAGGGCCTCTTCGACTCGGTGCAGATCCAGGACGTGATGGAGCGCCTCGAGGAAGAGCGCGCGATCGTCTACGAGGTCGACACGTTCGTCCCGGAGGACGACGAGACCGGCACGTTCACCCAACGCCGTGACGCGGCCGCGGCCCGCGCCCGCGACATGATCACCGACGCGTTCTTCGAGAGCTCCCTCGCGCCGCTGCGTGAGGAGCCCGACGGGTGGGACCGGGCCCGCGAGGTGGTCAGTGCGTTCGCGCCGAGCCGGAGCACCCCGTCGGGCGCGTTCACCTACAAGCGCACGCACTACAACCGGGTGGACAAGAAGCGGCTCGACGTGGACCTGTCGGAGCGGACGACCGTGCGCCGCACCATCTATCCGCAGGGCCATCTCAGCGGCCTGTTCAGGGAGTTCGGCGCGGGCCTCGATCCGGACCGGCTCATCATCAGCGTCGACGCCGACGACCCCTGGTTCAAGCGGCGACGGCTCAAGGTCGTCTCCCAGGCCGACTTCGTCCGCGACCCCGTACGGTCCCTCACCGCGTCCGCGACGTACGGCGGCACCGTCAAGACGGTGCGGCTTGACGCCCAGCACACCCAGGACGAGATGAGCTGGCCCTCCGCCCTCTCCGGCGGGGCAATGGTTCAGCCGGTGGACCTCACGCTCACCGTGGACCTGGTGCCCGCGGACGACGGGGAACGGCCCGGCAAACTCTCGTCCCCGCCGGTCCAGGTCCTTGGCGACACAGTGGCCCTGGAGCCGCGCGACTTGTTCTCCCAGGAGCCCATCCCCCTGCTGACCCGCCCCGGTTTTCCGTTCGACCGGTACCCGCACATCGACGTACGGCTGCGCTACGACGACCCCGACCACCGCATCCGCCAGGACGACATCGTCCGCCTCAGCGCGCAGCGACCGGAGGCGACGTGGCACAGGTTCCTCGTGGGTGAGCCCGCGGGCCCGGTGCTCGCCGAGATCACCTACCGGGGCGCGGACCAGCGCGACCACGTCCTGCCGTCGGCCCCTTTGGCCGCGCCCCAGGTGGACGTGGCCGACCCGTTCCCGGCGCGGCTCCGGGTGACGGTGGTGTCGGCACTCGACTTCACCCAGGTGGAACGGGCGTGGGTGGACTTCTCCTACGACGACGCGGCCCACGGAGTCCACGCCGAGGACACCGTGGAGATCAGCGAGGACACCCCCGTCGTCCGGCCGTTCGTCGTGGACCGGGTCGATCCGCGGGCCTCTCTGGTCCGCTATCGGATGACGCTGCTGATGCGCGACTCCACCGTGTTCGAGGGCCCGTGGTCGACCACGCTGCGGCCACGCGTCTTCGTCCGGGCGGACCTGCGCGGTCACCGCGCGGTGACCCTGCGCTCACCGGCCGACTTCGCCGCCAAGGGGCTGGAGCGCATCCACGTCGAGGCACGGGCACAGGACCCGCTCTCCGGCCTTTCGTTCGCCGACGCTTTCGATTTCACCGGCCCCGGCACCACCGGCGTGTTCGAGTTCGACTTCGTCGATCCGGCGCGGGATTCCTACGACTTGAGGGTCCGCAGGCTCTTCCACAACGGCCTGTCCGAAGAGCAGGACTGGACCCGCTTCGACGACGACGTGGTGACCGTCCCCGCGACCACCTGACCCGGGAGGCCCCCGTGCTGCAACTCGGCAACGACACCTTCGAGGAGGACGGCGTCCAGGTCCTCAGGGACTCCGCCGATCCCACCCAGTTCTGGTACCTGCCCTCCAGGGTCTCCCTGGGCACCCTGCCGGACGGGGCGCCCGCGTTCACGTTCATCCGCTACCGGCCCGCAGTGGCCGACGCCGGGATCAGCGGCGGCGGGTTCCTCATGTTCCAGTCGGTGGTGACGCTCCCCGCCGCCACCCGGGCCAAGATCCTCGCGCGAGCGTCCGGTCTGATCCGTGGCGCCGAGCCGAGGCTGGCCCCGGCACCAGTGGACACCGGCACCGTGCGCTGCGTCGCGCTCAACCTCTCGGGCCCCGGCGGAACCACCGCCGAGCCCCCGCCCGGCGCCTTCGTCCCCGTCACGACGATCCTCGGTGCGACGAAGCCGTCCCTGGTGGGAGACGAGACGGCCGTCTTCTCGCTGGCCCTGTCCGAGCAGGGCGCCACCGTCCTCAAGCAGGCATTCGAGAAGGGCGCGACGCCGGTCGGAGTGATCTACGAGTTGCAGTACTCGGCGCTCACCCCCGACCTGCACGTGGAGATCACCGCCGACTTCGAGCGGGTCTACACGCATTTCTCCGCCGGTCTTGAGGCGCAGATCTACTGGCTGCGGGCCGGTATCGACGCCGGGTTCGAGAAGCTCGTACAAGACGGCGCCATCAAGATCAATGTGATCGACTACGACACCGCGCAGGACCGCCAGGAGAAGGAGAAGTGGGCCCTCGACTTCTTCAAGAGCGAGTTGCTGTCGAAGTGGTTCGAGCCGTCACTGGACCTGGGCAAGCTCAAGGGCGCGGATCCGCCGGAGGGTCTGGACGCGGTCCTTGAGCGGCTGAAGAAGCTCCGGGGCGGCGGGGCTCCGGCGGGAGGCGGGGCGAGCGGGGGCGGTACGACGAGCGGCGGTGGGACTCCCGCAGGAGGCGGGACGACCGGAGGCGGTACGACGAGCGGCGGCACTGGGACCGGGACCCCCGCAGGCGGCGCCACCCCCGGGCCACTGCCCGCCGCCAAACTGGTCACCACCACGACCAGCCCGACTCCCCTGCCTGCCGGGCACGGCCTGAGCCACACCCCAGCGGCCACCGGCACCACCGAGGCCCTGCGCGTGCAGGGCCCGGCAGGCGCGGTGGTGACCGTGGACGGCCAACCCCGCAACGCCGACGCCAACGGCATCGTCACCGTGGACGTACAGCCGGGCACCACGCATCCCGTCACCGTCCACTGGCCCGCCCCGGCCCCGGTCACCGAGACGTTCAAGCTGCTCTTCACCTTCGACCAACCGCACGAGCAGGGCTTCTCCCCCTCCCCCGCCAACTCCGTCTACTCCTCCTACCTGCTCAACTCCCCGCTCCCACCCGACCCCAAGTTCAGCCAGAGCGCCGCGCCCGGCCAGGGCCCTCCGCCGGGCGGAGCGGCCGCCCTGCGCGCCTGGCTGGACCGGCTGTCCGGGGCCAAGGCGGTGACGGTCAGCGCGCACGCCAGCTACGACGGGAACGACGCGCCGCACATCGTCGCGCTGAACCAGCGTCTTTCCGAACGCCGCCTGGCCGTCGCCAAGGGGATCATCGCCAACCGGGCGACGATCACGGCGGCGCAGGCCGCGGGCTTCAGCCGGGGGCGGGCCGCGGGTGGGGTCAAGCCGGAGGAGGAACGGGTCCAGGACCGGGTCGCCGAGATCACCGGCCTGGTGGCAGCGCCGGGCCAGACCGTCTCCCTCCAGGCCACGCTCTCCCGCGAGCCCCGCCCGACCACGCCCCCGACCGACCCGACCAACCCCACCAACCCCACCAACCCGACTGATCCGACCAACCCCACCAACCCGCAGAGCGGTTCCACCCCCGCCCTGGTGTCCTTCCGGCTGAAATTCGTCCGCCAGGAAGAGCGCAAGACACTCAAGCTCGTCTACGACCGGAAGAAGGCCGTGCAGCGCACCTACGCGCCGCAGGGTTTCATCGGGCTGCTGCTCGACCAGCTTCCCGACAAGAGCAGCCATCTCATCGACGTGGACCTGGACGATCCGTTCTTCCGCAAGCTGAACGTCGACATCGTCTCGCCGGCCGACTTCGAGCGCGTCGGGCTCTCGTCCGCCGAGGTGTCCATCGACTACGGCGATCCCGCCGACGCGGCCCACCTCCGGCACGAGGAGTTCCGGCTGACCGCGAACGACCGCGGCCCGAAACGGTTCGAGACCTTCCTCAACGCCACCTACGAGCTCGGCTTCCGGGTCGGAGTGCAGTACCACTTCGACGCGGGTTCCGGGTGGGTCGGCGAGAAACTCGGCTACGAGCTGCCGCCGCGGGCCAGCGTCGACCGGACGCTGACCGTGGATCCGGGCGACGACCTGGGGTTCCTCACGCTGCGAGTGTTCCCGGGCCGGATCGACGCCGGGATCGTGGAGGCGATCGACGTCCGGCTCGACTACGACGACGGGGCGTCCTTCGCCCACACCGACACCCTCCGGGTGGTCCCCGGCGGGGACACCCAGCTGTGGAAGCTGCGGCTGAGCGACCCGGCCAAACGCGCCTGGTCCGCGAGGTTCACCCACCACCTCAGGAACGGCACCTCCCGCACCGGCGCCCCGCTCAGTGGCGAGGCCTCGTTCCTGCCCGTCGACGACCCCTTCACCGACGCGCTGGACATCCGCGCCGTACCCCTGTTCGGACCGGGCGAGGTCCGGGAGGCCTTTCTCGACATCGAGTACCACGACCCGGCCCACTCCTACGACCGCACAGAACGGATCGACATTCCGGGCACCGCCACCGAACCGGTGACCCTGCGCCTGGCACTGCTGGACCCGGCCCGTCGCACCTTCCGGCACCGGGTCACCGTCGTCACCGCCGATGGCCGCCTCATCCAGCACGCACCTGTGGACGGTGAGGAGACCATCATCGGGGTCGGCTTGGCATGACGCCTGTCCACGTCTGCGCCCCCGGTATCCGTTCCGCCGTGGAATCGCTGATCGCCCCACTGGCGGGCGCCGGGGCCACCGGTCCTTCCCCCGAATCCGCCCGCTCGTCAGAGCCGACGGAGCACCGGCTGCCCGTGGCACTGGACGAAGCGGTGGCCCGCCTGGAGGCGAGCGCGTGGCCGGAGGTGGCCGGTTCGTGGAGTCGGCTCACCCCGTCGGGTTTCCCCATCGAGGTGACCGTACTGCCCGACCGGACGTGGCAGTGGGCCGCCGAGGTGGCCGGGCCGGAACTACCGGAACCGGCCCGGCTCGACCTGGCACTGCGCCTGCTCGAGGGGACCGGGTCCCCGCTCCCCTCCGCCACCCGGCAGGCGCTGGTCTCCCACCAGGCCGGGCAGGACCTGCGGTTCGGCGCCTGGATCGCGGGGCGCGGCGAGCGCCTCAAGGTGTACGCGGAACTCACCGCCGAGCGCGCGGCTCCCGATGCTGCCGTCCCCCAAGGCGGCCGGGCCTCCCCTGGGCCGTCCGGCAGGTCACCGGCCGCGACCGCCAACCGCCCCGGCGTTCATCCGTCGGCGCTGCCGCCCGGCCTGCCCCTGCCGGAGCGCGTGGTGTCCGGGCTGGCACGACTGCCGTACGGCACGATCCCCCGGTTGCTCGGCGTGGAGCCGGCCAGGAAGCGGACCGAGCTGTATGTCCGGCTGCCTGCCTCGGGACTCGACGACCTGCTCCCCTTCCTCCGCTCGACCGGCCACCTCAAGGCACCGCGCGGGCTGGAGGAGGGCCTGCCCGACGGAGTGCGCCGCCTGTCGGGCCGCCGTCTCGGCCTCAGCATCGCCTGGGCCGCTGACGGCCCGCTGGAACTGGCGCTGTTCGTGACCGCCCGCACTCTGTTCCCCGGCCACCCTCGGGGGCTGCTGGGCCTGGCCCCGTATCTCACCGGCCTGTCCGCCCGCCCCTGCCTAGTCACCCTGGTCCTCGACCCGGCGGGGCGGACGGTGTCGACGCGCACGAGTGTCTGCCCGTGGCCTGTCAGGCCCGGGCCGCCTCCGGTGAAGCTCGCAGAGGGGCTGGGATAGGTGACGCGACCTGGTGCGCGGACCGCTCCCAAAGGTGGAGCCGCTATCCCCGGGCTGCACTCTGCTGTGGCGGCGGCACCTCCGCCTCACTGCGCAGGAACCAACAGCTCCGTGCCCGCCCCGGCCCGCGAGCGCATCCGGCTCGAAGGCTGCCCTGGCAGGCACGCAACCGGAGGCGCCCAGGCCCCGCCACCTCTTGCCTGCGGCATCGCTTCCAGTCTCTCGCGCCCGCAGTTCGCAACTTTCCGAGGACACGCACTGCTCGGGCAGCGAAGAGGCCACCGATCAGTGCCCCAGCACCCCGTAGGGGACATCAGCCGGGCGCGGCCTTCCACAAACCCGGCAGCCCCGAGGCCGAAGCCTGGGCCGCCGGCCATCTGACCGCGATCCTCGCCGGTCACGCCGCTCGCACCACCTACGAGATGGTCATGCACGCCAAAAAGAAGGCTGTCGGCGGCCCGGCGCGAGGCCGTCGATGCCTGCCACCGCTACCTCACAGGCCACCTCGGCCAGCTTCGCTACGACACCGCCCTCAAAACGGGTGGCCAATCGCCACTGGTGCAGTGGAAGGAGCATGCCGCCACCTGATCGGCGACCGCCTCGACATCACCGGCGCCCGCTGGGGACTCCACGGCGCCGAGGCCCTCCTCCAGCTCCGGGCTATGGCTGCGGACGGAGACCTCGACGCCTACTGGCGTTTCCACACAGCCCGCGAGCACCGCGCCCGTTTCGAGGACGCGGAGCGCGGCGCCGCGGCGGCCCGTCAGGCCCTCGATGCCGCTGCCCGCCTCGACTCCGCCCTCGTCGTCTCCCGGCTCAACACCCTGCTGCGGGCCGCCCGTACGGGAGCGCCGATATCAACGATGTACGCGTCCGGGTGCGGGATCTGGTGTCTGCCCCATCCGGTCGCGATCGCGGCCGGATGGGGCGGCAGACTCAGGGGCGAACGTAGGAGGGGGCCGCGGTTAGTAGCTGTCTTTGAACTCTGGCCGTGAGGTGCGTACGGCTGGATGATCGGTTGCGTGGGGGCTGGCGGGGCGGCTCGGCGTTACTGCCGGGAGTGCGGTGATCCGCTGCCGGTGACGATGGCGGCGGCCGCGGTGTTCTGCTCAGGTCGGTGCAGGTCACGGCGGTGGCGGCGGCTGCGGCGGACCCGTTGGCGGGTGGCTGCCATGCAGCGTGGTGAGCAGGCGGAGTGTCCGGTGTGCGGCCGGTCGTGGACGGTGGGAGTGGAGCGGGCGAAGTCGGCGGTGTACTGCTCAGACCGGTGCCGGGTGCGGGCTTGCCGTCAGCGGCAGGCGTCACGCAAGAGCGTTACGGAAACGCCGTAGGCGAACGCCTCACCCTTCCCTTCAACACCCCTTGATTTGCAGGAGAGTTGAACCACCGGCACGGGTGCTTCCAGTGCTCCCGGCTCGCGCTCTGCCTGCGCCGGGCGGGCTCGCGCGAGTGTGGACGGTGACCGGGGTCGGTGCCCCCTTTGACCGGTCATGTCCTGGGTGACCGGGCCGGGCCCCGCGAAGGCGGTGGTCGTGATGACCGAGGTGAAGGACCGGGTTGGAAACGTCACCCGGCAGCGTTACGAGCAGCTCGTCTCACAGGCGAAGGAGCTGATCGCTCAGGTCACCCGCGCGCAGTTCGCCCTGGGCGACATGGCACTGGAGATCGAGCCGATGCGCCCGGTGGGCGGGTCGATGCCGAAGGGCACGGACGACTTGTTCACCGTGGCGGAGTCGTTACAGATCTTCGCGGACGACATCGGCGTCGAGCGGCGCACGGTGGAGGACTGGCGCTACACCGCCAACCGGTGGCCCAAGGACAAGCGCAAAGAGGGGGTGTCGTTCACCGTTCACCGCATCCTGGCCTCGGTCGAGGACGAGAAGGAGCGGTGGGCGGCGATCGAGGACGCGCCGTTCAACCCGCGCACGGGGGCTCGGCAGTGGACGCCGGACGGCGCCAAGCGGGTGGTCGGCCAGCGCGTCGACCGGCCGGTGACGGTGGACGAGAAGGTCGCGGCCGTCGCGGACCTGACCCGCGACGACGAGGTCGCCGCCCAGGTCGCCACCGACCTGCTGAAGCGGCCGGCGGTGACCGAGCACGTCACCCCCGCCGACCGCATGCGAGTGGTCACCGAGCTGACCCGGGACGAGACGACTGCCCAGGAAGTCACCCGTGACCTGCTGCGTCGCCCCACCGTGGCCCGCTCCACGATGCGTGACGACACGACCCGGATGCTGGTGAACCGGGCCCAGTTCGACAACTCCGCCGAGACCCGCGAGAAGATCCGCGACCGTGTCCCGGCCGTCCGCAAGATCGAGCACACCATGGAGTACGTCGATCTGGTCGGCTCCTGCCACGGCTTCGTGGCCACCCTGGGGCGGCTGGTCCCGAGGATGCGCGGCCAGCAGTTCACCGACGACGAACGCGAGACCGTGAGGCGGCAGCTGGCCCGGGTCCGCGCCGCGGCCGACTAGCTCGAAGGGGCACTCGATCACGGCGAGTTCACCCTGGACGAGCAGCTGACGCAGCTCCTGAAGGGCGAGTAGGCCATGGTGCGGCGCCCGAAGAAGACGACGCGGCCGCGCGGCGCCCAGCCGCTGTCCGAGCACTACGGCGACCTGGTCCGCGTCGCGCTGATGGAAGCCAGACCCGCGGGCCTGCACACCTACCAGCTCATGTCCGCCACCCGCCTCACCCGCTCCCAGGTCTCCCGGGGCATCCGGCACCTGCGCGACGTCGGCGCGGCCGAGCACCTCACCCCGATCATCTGGCGGCGCAAGGACGGCTACATGTTCTCCGACGACCCCGCGGACTGGATCGAGTACGAGAAAAAGCAGCTGGCCCAGATCCTGGGCCGACTGGCCCGGATGATCACGGGCACGCTCGCACCGCATCTGGCCCGCTACCCCGATGACGAGTGGGCCCAGCTGGTCACCGACCAGCTCACCGGAGTGCGCTCCACCCTCGCCCAGCTCTCGAAGTAACCCTTCGCGTCCCGACGAGATCCGTCATGCCGAGCACTGGCCGCCACCGGCACCGCCGCTATCCCTCCGACACCACGATCGCCGAGTGGGCCCTTCTCGAACCACTGCTGCCCACCCCGGCCTGCCAGACCAAGACCGGCGGGCACCCCGAGAAGTGGCCTCGGCGCCAGATCGTGGACGCGATCCGCTACATCGTCGACAACGGAACGAAGTGGCGGGCTCTGCCTGCGGATTTCCCTCCCTGGCAGACGATCTATGGCTTCTTCTGGAGGTGGACCGGGCTGGCGTGGTCACCTTCATCCGCGACCAGCTGCGACGGCGAATCCGCACCGGCACCGGCCGCTGCCCGTTCCCGGTGACGCTGATCGTCGACTCTCAGTCGGTCAAGGCCGCCTCCACCGTCGGCAAGGACAGCCGCGGCTACGACCCGGGCAAGAAAATCAACGGCCGCAAGAGACACCTCGTGGTCGACACCCTCGGCCTGCCCGTGATGATCACGGTGACGGCCG
The DNA here is from genome assembly GCF_044544845.1 of Streptomyces sp. NPDC053474. Taxonomy (NCBI): domain Bacteria; kingdom Bacillati; phylum Actinomycetota; class Actinomycetes; order Kitasatosporales; family Streptomycetaceae; genus Streptomyces; species Streptomyces sp. NPDC053474. The sequence goes on along the minus strand of NZ_JBITXV010000009.1, from coordinate 326,714 downwards.
GAGACGTCCGCGACGAGATCATCGCCCGCGACCTGCTCTGGCGCCTGCGGCTCACCCACCCACAGACCACCCAGATCTGGGCCGACTCCGCCTACGCCCGCGACCTGCTGCCCGCCTGGACCGCAGGCCACCTCTGGATAACCCTGCGGCCCGTGCCGCGGCCCAAGGGCACTCGTGGTTTCGTCGTCCTGCCCCGGCGCTGGAAGGTCGAGCGCTCCCTCGGCTGGATCATGAACGCCCGCCGCAACGCGCGGGACTACGAACGCCTTCCGCAACATGCCGAAGCCCACCTGAACTGGGCGTTCATCACACTCATGACCCGGCGCCTGACCCGCAGCGGGCCCCGTACCGACTGGACGAAGAACCCCCGATGACCCCGGCACCTGGTGCACGGAAAGGGCCACGGCTACCGGGGGCTGGAGCACGGCCCTTACGGCCTGACAGGTCAGCCCTGGCCGCTCGCCATGCACTTCTGCACGGCCTTGCTTGCCTCTGCGTGCCGCGCCTTCGCCGCCAGCTCGGCCTGGTCCGCCTTCGCTGAGGCCGCGGCCGTCGCGTCCGCATCCTTCGCACGGGATGCGCCGAGAGCGTCCTCTGCGGCCTTCTCCGCCGCACCGGCGTCCTTATGGGCCGCCGACCAGGGCGGGCTGACGGGGTAGGCCAATTCGGCAGCTTCGGAAGCCGCAGCCGCGGTCTCCTTGTTGTCGAGGTTGGCGGCCGCCATTTCTGCCCTGTCGGCGGCCGCTTTCACCGCGTCCTTGTCTGACTGGGGAACGTCGGAGAGGGTCGCCACGCTGTCGGCTACCGCCCGCGCTGCCCGGGCGGCCTCCAGCAACGTGGCACGGTCCCGTGCCGCGAGCTCCTTCTCTTCCCGGGCAGCGTCAGCCTTGGCCGTGGCCTGTTCCAGTGCCTTGGCGGCGTCTTGCTCGGCCTTGATCTCCGTGGCGCACCCCGCAGGATCCCGCAGTGCGGCGGAAGCAGTTGCCGCGGGCGCCGCCAGGGCCAGCAGGCTGACCCCCACCACGACGGCACGGTTCAAAGTTCGGATACGCATGCGCACTCCTTACACAGGGAGAAGACCAGTTCAGGTCTTCTCCCCGTCAACGCCCCGAAAGTGATCTTGGCACGCTCGATTACGCCAGACGGGTGATCGCGAGAAGGAGCGAACCCCGCCCGGGGCCCCGTCACCTTTCACCCCGGGTTCAAAAACACGCTCTTAGGCGGCGGAGTCGTCGGGCGCCTCTCCCCCCCGGCCCTGAACCAGCTCGCGCACACCAGCCCTACCCCGCCACCAGGTCCTGGCTGGGCCGTCAACGATCGAGTGCGGCGACGGACCAGGCAGTAGCGTCGCTCCATGGAACACCCGCGCGGCAGCACGGCCGGGCGCCGGATTACCGCTATGCCCCTTGCCTTCGGCAGGATGGGCGTCATGACTGAGATCCGCACCCCCCGCCTCCTCCTGCGTCGCTGGCAGGACGACGACCTCGCGCCGATGGCGGACATCAACGCGGACCCGCGGGTCATGCGCTGGGTCGACGACGGCTCGGTGCGCGGTCTGGATCACACCGCGGAGGCGATCGAGCGGTGGGAGGAGGAGTGGGACGAGGAGGGCTTCGGGCTCTTCGCCGTCGAGCTGCTGGCCTCGGGTGAACTGGCGGGCTTCACGGGCCTGTCCGTGCCGGAGTTCCTGCCGGAGGCAGGGCCCGCCGTGGCCATCAGCTGGCGGCTCGGCTCACCGTACTGGGGCCAGGGATACGCCTCCGAAGCCGCCCACGCCACGCTGGAGTTCGCGCTCCAGGACCGCGGCCTCGACCGCGTCATCAGTATCAACCGAGTGGGTGATGACGCCTCCGAGAACGTCATCCGCAAGCTCGGCATGGTGCCCGAGCGGGAGACGACGCACCCGCAGTACGGCTACCCCCTGCACGTGCACACCATCGATCTCACCGAGTTCCAGGCATGAACGCACGGGCGGGCGGCGTGTAGCCGAGCGCCGTGAACAGCGGGCGCAGCCCCGCGAAGTGGGCCTCGGGCAGCGCGTCGAACAGCGTCCGTGCCTCCTGCCAGGTGCGTAGGGAGTCCGCGGCCTCGCCCTGGGCGTGCTGTGCGGCTGCCAGGCAGGCCAGGATCGTGGCGCGGCGGCCCGGATAGCCGACGCCGCTGCTGATCCGCAGCGCCCGCCGGTGGTAGGCGATCGCACGTTCCAGGTCGCCGAGCGCGTGCCGTACGACGCCGAGCGCGGACACCGAGAAGCTGACCATCCCGTCGTTGCCGAGCGAGCGGTGGACGGCCATGGCCCTGCGCAGCGGGTCGCGCGCCTGGGTGAAGCGGCCCGTCCGCAGGTGGGCGGTGGCGATGTTGGTCTCGAACACCGAGACCGCCCACGGGTCTCCCGGAGGAGGCAGGTCGCGCAGCACGGCCAGTGCCTCCTCCAAGTAGTGCACCGCGCGGACGTCGTCGCCCGTGTATCCGTGGTGCGCGCCCAGGTTGCCCAGGACGTGCGCCTCGCCGATCCGGTCGCCCGTGCGGCGCATCAGCTGGAGGGCCTCGGTGAGGCAGGGCAGAGCGGAGGCCGGGTCGCTCTGGCCGTCGTAGACGGAGCCGAGGTTGTTGAGGGACAGCGCCTGTGCGTGCGGATCGTCGAGGCGGCGCGCCGCGTCGACCGCGACGTGAGCGGCCTCGATCTGGTCCTCGCGTACGGGGTTGCCGCGCAGGTAGCTCCACAGGAGCGCGGGCAGCTGCCAGGCGGTCTCGTCGTGTCTGTGCGTATATGCGTCGTGGATCGTGGCCAGGAGGTTCGCGCGCTGCGCTGCGCACCACTGGATGGCCTCGTCCTGTGTGGTGAGGGGGGTGAGCGTCAGCCACTCGGGCGCAGGGGGCAGTCGGACGTTACGTCGGTGGGGCGCGAGGATCTGGTCGGCGGCATCCGCGTGGTGCAGGCACCAGGTGTACCAGCGGGAGCGCGCCGCGCGCCGCGCCGCCGGTGTCTCGTCCAGCGCCGCGCGTTCGGCGGCGTAGATGCGCAGCAGGTCGTGGAGGCGGTAGAGGCCGGGGCCGCGTTCTTCCACGAGGTGGGCGCGCGCCAGCCGGTCCAGCAGGGGCCGGGCGGGGGTGCCGGAGCCGTCCAGGGCGGCGGCCGCCGCGAGGGTGATGTCGGGTCCTGGGAACAGTCCGAGGCGGCGGAACAGCCGCTGGGGCGCGGGTTCCAGGGCGTCGTAGGAGTGGGTGAACGCCGCCCGCACTCCCGTAGGGCTGTCGCCGTCGATCCGCAGGGCGCCCAACCGGTCGTCCGAGGCGGCCAGTTCGGCGGCGAACTGGGCGATCGAGGCGTGCGGCTGGTCGCGCAGCCGTGCCGCCGCGATGCCGAGCGCGAGCGGCAGGCCGCCGCAGGCCGTGAGCAGTGCGTCCGCGGCCTGTGGGGGTTCGGCCGCGAGGCGCTGGGGCCCCAGCATCCTGGTGAGCAGGGCTCTGCCGTCGTAAGGGGTGAACCCGGCAAGGTCCAGGCGCCGGGCGCCGTCGCGGGCGGTGAGGCCGGTGAGTCGTTCCCTGCTGGTGACGAGTACGGCGCAGCTGGCGTTGCCCGGCAGCAGTGGCCTGACCTGCTGGGCGTCGCGTGCGTCGTCCAGGACGATCAGCATGCGCCGGTCGGTCAGCAGGGTGCGGTAGAGCGCCGCCGCTTCGTCTGGGTCGGTGGGTATGCGCCGGGTGTCTTCGCCCAGGGCCCGCAGGAAGGCGGCGAGGACCGCGCCCGGGTGCCGGGGGCCGCCGGGGGCGTGGCCGCGCAGGTCGGCGTAGAGCTGGCCGTCGGGGTAGTGGTGGCGGTGGCGGTGGGCCCAGTGCAGCGCCAGCGTGGATTTTCCTGTGCCGGGCACTCCGGAGACGATGGTGACAGCCGTGCTCTGTCGTGATGCGGCGGCGGTGAGGGGAGCCGGTGCGGGTCCCAGGCGGCGCAGTTCATCGCAGCGGCCGACGAACGTGGGGAGGTCGCCGGGGAGCTGGGCGGGGGCGGGCCGGGAGTCGCGGGCCGGGAGGGGGGTGTGCCGGTCGGCGCCCGGGCGCAGCAGCGTGTCGCGCAGTGCCCGCAGCTTGGGGCCGGGGTCGAGGCCCGTCTCGTCGGCGAGCCGGGCCGCGTGCCTGCGGTAGACGTCCAGGCCGTCGCTGTGGCGTCCGTCCCGGTGCAGGGCCGTCATCAGGTGCCGTACGAGCCCTTCGCGCAGCGGGAACTCGGCGACGAGAAGGGACAGTTCGGGGATCACCGCGAGATGGCGGTGCAGGGAGAGCTCCAGCGCGAAGCTGTGTTCGAGCGCGCAGAGCCGCTGTTCTTCCAGGGCCGTGGCGGCGGCTCTGAGGGGCCAGCTGGGCAGCCCGTCGAGTGCGGGTCCGCGCCACAGGGCGAGCACGCCGCGCAGGCCGGTCACCGCGGCGGCCGGGTCCCCGGCGGCCTCGGCGGCGCGCGCGGCGGCCACCCCGTGGGTGAACACATGGGCGTCGACGGCGGATTCGGGCACGGCGAGACGGTAGCCGGGCCCGTCGCTGACGATGAGCGGCGCGGGAGGTTGTTCATCGGCCGCCTGCGGCCGGGCCGGGCGCGCCTCGGTGAGGCGGCGGCGGAGCAGTCCGGCCATGTTGCGGACCTGACGCTCGGCGGTCGCCGGGGGGTCCTCGTCCCACACCGCGTCGACCAGCCGTGCCAGCGGCACGGCACCGTTCGGGCGCAGTGCCAGCGCGGCGAGCAGACCGCGCTGGCGCACTCCGCCGAGTTCGACGCGCTCGCCGTCCACGTGGACCTCCAACGGTCCCAGCAGCCTGAACTCCACACGACCTCCGTTGGTGCGGGCGCGGACCGTGGACGGCGATGTGGGGCGGCCGGGGTCCGGCCGCCCTCAAGAAGATCATCCTGAACGGGCCGGGCCGCGCGGTCCAGGGGCATTCGCGCCAGTCGTGCGGGAAGAGGGCGCGGTGACGGGGCGGAGCGCGATGCCGATGGGCGCCCCCCTCGTGACCGTGCCGTGAAGAAATCGTGTCGTGTCCCGGCAGGCTCAGCTCCGTTCCCCGGCCCGCACTCCCCCCCTCCCCGTACTCCCCCGTACTGCCCGTGCTCCGGGCTTTTGCGTGCACCTCAAGGAGAGAACCGTGAAACGCATCCTCATCAGCAGACGCCGCACCGTTCCCGCCGCCTTCGCCGCCGCGGTGGCGGTGGTCGGCGCACTGGCCGTGGCACCGGCGCACGCCGCACCCCCGCCGCCCCCCACGGGCAAGTGCAACCCGGCCGTCGACACGATGTACTACGACGTCACGACCAAGGTCACCCCGGTGATCACCGACTTCCAGGCGATCACGATCGCCGAGGGCAGCACCGCGCAAAAGACCGTGACCCTCAGGCAGGAAGCCTCAGTGACCACCACTGTCGACGAGCGGACGGAGATCACCGCATCGGCCTCCCCCCTGTTCGCCAAGGTCGAGTCCAAGGTCGGCTTCTCCGTGTCCAAGACCACCTCGACGACGAAGACCCATGAGATCACCGATACCTGGAACTTCAACCGCGTGGGGCAGTACGGCCTCTACCGGGGCACCCGCAAGGTCGAGGGCGAGTACGTGAAGTACGTGTGCGCCCAGACCGGGCCGACCACCGGCGTATGGGTCAACGCCATCCGCGACGCGGCCTACGGCACCTTCACCACCTTCGAGGCCCCTGAGATCGGCACCGTTGTGCGCAACTGCGCCGCCCTGGAGCCCCTTGGCACCGTGCGCCGCGCCGCACAGGACCGGCTGGGCAAGTGCTGAACCGCGCACCGGGCACGCCGGGCCGACGACGAGGCACGCCGTCGCCCCCGTACCGCCGCCCTCTCCGTTTGACCGCGACCCACAGCACACAGACCAAGGAGAGCCGAGTGAGCCACGTGTTCCGACGCGCACCGCGCACCACCCGCCGACGGCTTCGCTACGCCCTGGGCACCGCGGCGGCGGCGCTCGTGGCGCTGCTGCCCACCACCTCCCCCGCGTCCGCCGCGTCCGGCACCAACTGGGACGGGTGGATCTGCGAGCCCGGCTACTACCGCATCAACACGCCGGGGGGAATGGCCCTGGACATCTCCCAGGGGCCCGACAACCCCGGGGCCATCGTCCAGCACCCGTACTGGGGAGGGCACAACCAGCAGTGGCGGGCCTGCAGATGGCCGAGCCCGACACAGAGTACGGACTGGGTGTTCCGATCGCGGCTCAACGACCAGTGCATCACGATGGTCGGCTACAAGCCCGACGACGGCCAGGCGTTCCAGCAGGGCGACTGCGGCGACTACATCGGCACCCACCAGAAGTTCTGGCTCGACCACCACCCCGCAGGCGGCCCCTTCGCGATGCAGGTCCTGCACTCGGGGGCCTGGGTGTCGATCCAGAAGGACAAGTTCGCCCAAGAACGCGCGCTGCTGGTGCAGTACTCCGACAAGGCGATGATGTTCTCCCTGCAAGGAGCCTGAACGGGCGGGCCCCCGGGGCCGCGGAGGCCTCAGCCGGGCCGCCGGCTGCGCCTACGACTCGTAGTGGTTTGTGAAGGCAGTGCTGGTGACGGTGCCGGTGGCGTGGCCGTGCGGCACCGGCGCCGCGCTCCGTGCCCCCGCGGCCTGCGCGGATCTTCGTGAGACCGGCGGGGCCTCAGGCTCCCGCTCTGCCGGGGCTGGGGGCTGGGGTCTGTCGGCCCGGGCCCGGCAGGCGGGCTCCTTGGTGTTGTGCGTGTGCGCGGTCTGGGGGCGGGGCGGCTTGTGGGAGCCAGGCGGGTGCCCACCAGTTGGCGCGGCCCGCGAGGGTGAGGAAGGCCGGGACCAGGATTCCCCTCACCACGGTGGCGTCGAGGAGTACGGCGACGGCGAGGCCGGTGCCGAGGAGTTTGAGGACGGTCAGTGCGGAGGTGGCGAGCACGCCGGTGACCAGGGCGACGGCGAGGGCCGCTGTGGTGACGAGCCGTCCGGTGCGGGCCACGCCCTCGACCACGGCGTCGCGGTTGGTGAGGCCGCGCAGCCACTGCTCGCGTACGCGGGAGAGCAGGAAGATCTCGTAGTCGATGGCGAGTCCGAAGGCGACGGCGGCCATGAGCAGGGGCAGGGTCAGGTCCAGGGCGCCGGTGACGGCGAACTCGCCGAGCGCGCCTTGCAGGTGGCCGTCCTGGAAGATGTGTACGACCAGGCCGAAGCTCGCCGTCAGGCTCAGCGCGCCCACGAGCAGTGCTTTGCAGGGCAGCAGCACGCTGCGGGTCAGCAGGAAGAGCATCGCCCACGTGGTGATGGCCAGCGTGGCACCGGCCAGGGGCAGCCGCTGGGCCACGGCCGTCTTGGTGTCGGCGAGCATCGCCGCGCGGCCCGCCACCTGGGCGCCCTCGGGGGGTAGTGAGCGGAGGTCGGCCACGAGTCGCTGGGCGGTGGCCGATGAGGGGTCGGCCGTATGGACGACGGTCAGTACCGGGCCGAGTCCGGGCAGGGTCGCGGGGCGGACGGCGGCGACGTGGTCCAGGGCGGCCGCCCGCTGCCGGTAGGCCGTGGCGTGTGCCGCCTTGGGCAGGACCACGGTGAGGGTGCGCTCGGCGGGCGCGGTGAAGCTGTCGCGGATCGTTTGGCCCGTGGCGTGGGCCTCGGTGCTCGCCGGCAGTGTCCGCTCGTCGATGAGCCCGAACCGGACGTGTGCGAACGGCATCGCGCACAGCAGCAGGGCCACGGTGCAGCCGATTCCGTACCGGGCGGGGTGTTGGGTGACCACCTTCGCGGCGCGCCGCCACAGCGGGCTGTCGGGGCGTCCGGTGCGGCCGATGCGGTGGCCGAGCAGGAGCAGCAGTGGGGGGACGACGGCCAGGGCGGCGGCCGCGGCCAGGAGTGCCACGGCCATGCCCGCGCAGGCCATGGAGCGCAGGAACGGCAGCGGCAGCACGAGCAGTGCCGCCATCGCGAGGGCGACGGTGCAGGCCGAGAGGGCCACGGTGGGTGCGGTGGCGCGTACGGTGCGGGCCACGGCGTCGGGCACGGTGCGGCTGTGGTGCAGCTCCTCGCGGAAGCGGGTGATGAGGAAGAGGCCGTAGTCCACGGCGAGGCCGAAGCCGAGTGCCGTGGTGAGGTTCATCGCGAACACCGACACCGGCATGGCGTAGGTCAGTGCCCGCAGGAGCGCGGTGGTGGCGGCGACCGCGAGGGCGCCGATCACGACGGGTACCAGGGCGGCGAGCAGGGAGCGCAGCGCGATCGCGAGGAGCAGCAGGGTCAGGGGTGCTGCGATGAGTTCGGCGGTGAGGAGGTCGTGTGCGCTTGCCTGTGCGGCCTGCACGCTCACCCAGGAGCCGCCGGTGGCGGAGACGTCCAGGGGGCCGTGGCGGCCTGTCAGCTGGGGGACCAGGTGGCGGGCGGTGGCGGTCGCGTCGCGGTCGTCGCCCGCGAGGTCGGCGGTGATCAGGGCGGCTCGTGTGTCGTGGGAGCGCAGCAGGGGGTCGGGGGTGACCCAGTAGGAGCGTGTCGAGGCCACTCCGTGGGCCGTGGCCAGCTTCCGGGTGAGGGCCAGGCCTGCCCGCCGGGCGGCGGGCGTGTCCAGTGCGGTGGAGGAGCGGGCCAGCAGTACCAGGTCCGGTGGGGCCGCGCCGGCGCGGGCCAGGAGGGCGGCGGTGCGGTCTGCTTCGGTGTTCTTGGCGGTGTAGCCGCCGTTGGCGAGCCGTTCGTGGGTGCCGGTGCCCGCGGCTGCGCAGAGGGCGGCGACCAGGGCGGCGAGCAGCAGCACGAGTCGGGGGCGGGTGTGCTGCAGGCGCGGGCGGGCGGTGGGGTGGGTCATGCGGCGCGGAAGAAGAGCACCGCGTTCTGGCCGCCGAATCCGAAGGCGTTGCTGAGGGCGCCCGTCATCCGGTGGGTCCGGGGTGTTTTGGTGACGACGTCGATGGCCAGGTCCTCGTCGGGCTGGTGGAGGTTGGCGGTGGGCGGGATGAGCTGCCGCTCCAGACAGAGCACGGTCAGGGCGGCGTCGACTGCTCCGGCGGCGCCCAGGGTGTGGCCGATGGCGCCCTTGGCGGAGGTCACCGGGGGTGTGGCCGACGGGAAGAGGGTGGCGAGGAGGTGTGCCTCGATGCGGTCGCCCTGCGGGGTCGAGGTGCCGTGGGCGTTGATGTGGTGGACGTCTGCCGGTTCGGCGCCGGCGTCGGTGAGGGCGGCTTGGATGGCCCGTCGTGCGCCGTCGCCGTCGGGACGGGGGCTGGTGGCGTGGAAGCCGTCGGCGGAGGCCCCGTAGCCGGCGAGGTAGCCGCGGACGCGGGCGCCGCGGGCACGGGCGTGCTCGGGGCGCTCCAGGACGACGATGCCGGCGCCCTCGCTGAGGACGAAGCCGTCCCGGCCGGTGTCGAAGGGGCGGGAGGCGGTGGCTGGATCGTCGCGGCGCTGGGAGAGGGCGCCGAGCCGGTAGAAGGCGGCCGAGCCCATCGGGACCCGGGCGCAGTCGGTGCCGCCCGCGATGGCGATGTCGCAGGATCCGGCGCGCAGCAGGTCGCGGGCGATGCCGAGCGCGGTGGCGCCGGAGGCGCATGCCGTGGAGGTGGTGAGGCAGGGCCCGGTGGCGTGCAGGTCCATGGAGACCTCGCCGGCGACCATGTTGGGCAGGGAGCGGGGCAGGGTGAGGGGGGAGATGGCGTTGACGTGGCCCTCGGCGAGGTGGTGGTAGGCGTCCGCCCAGGTGTCGCCTCCGGCGGCGGCCACGCCGAGGACGATGGCGACCCGTGTCCCGTCCCAGGCCTGGGGGTCCAGTGCCGCGTCTGCGACTGCCTGGCGGGCCGCGACCATGGCGAGCTGGGTGAACCGGTCGATGCGCCAGGTCAGGCGCGGGCCGAGCAGGGCGGCGGCGTCGAAGTCGGGCACCCGGCAGGAGAAGTCGACGGGGAGGTTGGTGAGGACCTCGTCGCGCGCGGCGAGGCCGCTGCCCGCGCAGACGCCCCTCCAGGTTTCCTCGACGCCCACCCCTGCGGGGGTGACGAGGCCGAGCCCGGTGACGGCCATGTCCCGTGCTGTCACCGGACGGCCTTGTGCGGCAACGGTGCTGCTCCCGCCGCGGCGACGGCCGCGGTCAGGTGCTCGGCCGCCTCGGCGAGCGTGATGTCCGCGCGGTCCTCGGGCAGGCTCACGCCGAGGGTGTCGGTGAGGAGCATGCCCAGCTCAAGGCGGGCGAGTGAGTCGAACTCCAGTGCCTCAAGGGTGGCGTCGGGGCGGATCTGGTCCTTGGGTACGCCGAAGTGCTCAGTGAGCAGACGGGTCATCACGTCGTAGACGGGCTCCATCGTTGTTCTCCTTCGCGTGGGTGGGGGCAGGGGGGTGAGGTAGGCCGGTGGCCGCCAGGCGTGCACGGGGCCCTGCGCGCGCCCGCCGTGCGGAACGAGCGGTGAGAACAAGTCCGGGAGCGCGCGGGTCCGGCAGCGGCAGCGGCTGTGGTGGGTGGGGGCTGCCGTCGTGTGCGGTGTTTCGTTCCGTCAGACCGCCGACCGTCGCAGAGGCGCTCGTCCGCCGTGGGCTTCCTCGGGCGTTCCGCTCGGGTCGCGGTCGCCTTTGCCCGGGGCAGCGGGCCGGGGGCGGGTGAGGGGTGATCTGGTGGGCGGGTCCTGGCGCAAGGCCGGGCGGGCGTACGCCGGTGCGGGGGCGGCACGGCTCACGGCGGCGATCGGCGGACACCGTAAACGCCGCGCGGCAGATATGGGGGAACCGGATGGGCGGCAAAGCATGTTGTTTTCCCATCACTTCATGTCGAAACCGGATTCCTCGCACAGTTTGACCATGACGGGAGCGAAAGTGGCGCTACCGGCGCGCGGATTCCTCCATTGAGAGGACACACGAAAGGCACCAGAAACCACAGAATCGAAACCCGGGGCCCCGTGATGTGCTGCGGGCTGCGTGACGGGGTGGTTTCTCTGGTGCGCGGCGGCTGTCGGATGGTGTCGCTTGTGAACTCCTCGGCGTCTTGGGCGAGATGGCGCCGCATGGTCCCCGGCAGATGGAGTCGGGTAGCCGGGTGACGCCCGGCCGCGACGAGGCCGAAGCCCGGCTGACCGCCCAGCGCACCGCAACCGCCGACCGCTACACCCGCGCGGCCTGGCCCCCGGGGCGCGGCGGCTGGCCGGAGCGGGCGAGATCGCGGGCTGGGGCCCGCGCTGGGCCGGTCGTCTTCTAGGGTCGGTTCCATGATGATCGATACGGGGGCCACCGGCCTGCTCTTCGACGCCCTGCGGGCGGACGCTCTCACCAGCCCGGATCAGCTGGCCGAGCTGTACTCGCAGCCGAATCCGAACGCGCTGCGCAAGGAGATCGACCGCCTGACCGACCAGACCCGCGCGCTGATCGGCTGTTCTTCGCTGGTGTTCATAGGCAGCGCCGGCGCTGATGGCAGGGTGGACGTGACGCCGCGCGGCGGCCCGGCCGGGTTCGTCTCGGTGCTGGACGAGCGGACCCTGGTGATTCCCGACGCGACCGGCAACAAGCGGCTCGACACCATGCACAACGTGCTGGAGACCGGACGGGTCGGGCTGCTCTTCCTCATTCCCGGGCGCCCGACCACCCTGCGTGTCAACGGCCGCGCCTGCGTCTTAGCCCGCCCGGAGCTGCTCGCGCAGCTCACGCCCGTCGGCAAGCCGCCCGTCACCGCGCTGGTCGTGCACGTCGAAGAGGTCTACCCCCACTGCCCCAAGTCGCTGATGCGCGCCCATGCGTGGCAGCCGGAGAAGTGGGTGCCCGCCGACGCCCAGCCGGCCAGCGCCGAGGTGACGCTGGCCCAGCTGGACCTGCCGGGCCTGACCATCGAGCAGGTCGAGGAGGCCGAACGGGAGTCGCTGCGCCTGCGCTACGAGTGAGCCGGGTGCGGGCGTGCCCGTGGCGGGCGGCGGGGCCGTCGGCTGGTTCGCCCCCCAAGCAGGGCGCGGTTAGTTGTCCGTACAACCATTGGCCTGTCTTGTGGGTCGTACGCGCGACACACTGGCAATACCCGATGGGGGAGCTTTGAAGAAGTTCACGGCAGTACTGGCCACGAGTCTGGTGGCCTCCTCTGCCACGCTGATCGCCGTGCCCGCGGCGCACGCGGGGGACGGTGACTCCCGCGGCCGTACGGAGACGGTGCAGGAGGGCGGCACGCTCTACGCCTCCTACGAGCACATGTCCTCCCGTTTCCGCCCGGAGGACGTCACGCTCAAGATCCATGAGAAGAACAGGTCCGAGGTCCTCGCCAGCGTCCGTCTGGTGGGCACCGACAGGTGCCCGGCCACGAGCGACTGCTACGAGGACACCTTCCGGTCCGAGCCGGTCACCCTGCCCGCCATGGGCGCCTACGTGATCGACGTCGTGGCCAGGGAAGGGCAGCCCGACGAGATCGTCCAGCGCTCGACCGGCTTCCTCAACTACGGCCTCAACCCCAAGCTGACCCTCAGCAGCAGCCACCCGTGGGTCTCCTACGACCACCCCGCCGCCAAGGTGTCCGGATCGCTGGTGGCCGAGGACCCGAACACCCATGAGGTCAAGGCGTTCGCCGGGGTGGCCATCTACTACCGCGCCCGCGAGGTCCACGGCGAGGGGTGGGCGTGGACGAACCAGAAGGGGCGTTTCACCACCACCCGGACCTACGACGAGTACAGCTCCACCGCCACCACCACGTTCGAGTACATGTTTGACCAGCAGTACGAGTCGCTGAGCCTGCCCTTTCGCCAGCAGGAACTGAAGTTCACGGTGGACACCCCCGCGGGCACGGTCACCGCCCCCTACGGCAGTGAGATCCCCGTGAGGGGCAAGCTCACCCGCATCGCGGACGACGGCACCGAGAAGCCCGTCGCCAAGGAGGTGCGGATCGGCACCGGCGCCAGCACCGACACCACCGCGGTGAGCGGCCAGGACGGCGTCCTGGCCACGCGGTACACCGTCAAGCGGAGCGGGCAGGTACGGGTCTGGCCGACCGGGTCGAACTGGTTCACCGCGCCGGCCCCGCACTCCTTCACGGTGGCCAGGCCCGCCCGCACGAGCGCGCTGTCGAACGTCAAGGGCACGGTGGACAAGTACCGCAAGGTCACCTTCACCGGTGCCCTCGGTGTCACCGAGGGCACCTACCCGGCGGGCACCACGGCGCAGATCTCCATCGACTACCGCCCCGCGGGCGGGTCCTGGACGAGCACGGGCACCTTCGACGCCGCCTACGGCGCCTCCTTCACCGCGTCCTCGCCGAAGAAGGCCGACGCGGGCGCCCGGTGGCGTCTGCGCGTGGTCAACGCGGGCGTGGACAGTTCCGGCGTCACGCTGGGGCGCACGTACACGCGGGTGTGGAACGACGGCGTCTCGCCCGAGGGCGTGCGCAAGGGCTCGGCGCTCACCGCCAAGGGCGGCCTGATGCGCAAGTCCGGATCCACCTGGCGGCCGTACGCCGGGCAGAAGATCCGTATCTGGTTCAAGGCCAGGGCGGCCGGTTCGGCGTGGAAGGAGCTGGGCAGCACCACGACGCTGAGCGACGGCACGTTCAGGAAGAAGTTCACCGCGAAGCAGGACGGCACCTGGCAGATGCGCTACACCGACACCGACGCCTCCCACTACGCGGATTACGGGAGCGAGGACTACGTCGACGTCCGCTAGGCGGCCGCCGCGTACCGGGCGGCCCCGCCGCCAGTGCTTCCGGCGGGGCCGCCCTCGTGCGGGTGAACGGGCTCAGCGGTGGGGTGGGTCAGCAGGCTCCCAGGTCCTGCCAGACGCCCCACTGGCCGGTGGTGCCGGGTTCCTCGCCGGTCGTCCACCACTTGGCCTTCCAGGTGTGGTCCTTGTGGGACACCTGCTGGCCCGCGGTGTAGACGGCGGCCGGGGTCCAGGGGGCCGCGGTGCACTGGTGGCCGCTGCCGCCGGTGATGGTCAGGGAGTAGGTCGTGGAGTGGGCGGCCGCCGGACTGGTGGCGGTGACGACGAGGCTGTAGGTGCCGTTGACGGCCGCGGTGGTGGTGGAGACGGTGAGGGTCGAGGTCTCGCCGGCCGTGATGGAGGCGGGGCTGAGGGTGGCGGTGACTCCGGCGGGCGCGCCGCTCACCTTCAGGTCGAGGGTGCGGGCGGTGCCCGCGGTGACCGCGGTCTTCAGGGTGCTGGTGGCAGCGGCGCCTGCCTTGAGGGTGGCGGCGGCCGGGGAGGCGGTCAGGGAGAAGTCGTCGCTCGGCGGGGTGGTGCCGCGGGTGAAGGGCGCGAAGACGCGGGAGAAGTCCCAGGTGCCCTGTTCGATGCCGGAGCAGTCGTCCCTGGCTCCGCCGCCGGGGCACTTTCCGTTGTCGCGCTGCAGCGCCCAGAAGCTGAGCGTGTTGATTCCCTTGGCGAGCGCCCAGTCGTAGACGGTGGTGGCGTTGGGCAGGGTGAAGGTCTCGGCGGGGCCGAAGTCGTCGACGCCCGGCATCTCGGTGACGCCGATCATGCCCCAGAGCTGGGAGGGGGTCTTGGCGGGGTAGAGCCCCGCGAGCTGGTCGTACAGGCCCTGGGCGGCGGTCTTGGTGTCCTGGGCCATGTCGTGGGGGGCGTTGTCGTAGTAGTCGAACGTCATGATGTTGGCGACGTCGACGCGCGCGCCGTTGGCGACCGCGTTCTTGAGCAGGGCCAGGCCGCTGGCGGCCAGGCCCCGGGTGGTCGTCGGCAGGGTGTAGGAGATCTCCAGGGTGCGGCCGGTGGCGGCGGCCCAGTCCTGGACCTTCTTGATCGCCTTGTTGCGGCGGTCGATGCCCGCGGTGTTGTCCAGGGCGTCGACCTCGATGTCCATGTCGAGCCGGGGGATGTCGTAGGTCGTGATGACCTTCTGGTAGACGGCGGCGATCTGGTCGACGTCGGTGCAGCTGTCGGCGATCTCGGTTCCGGTGGTGTCGGCCGTGTAGCCGCCGAAGGAGGGGATGACGTCTCCGCCGCGGCCCTGGATCGTCTTGATGTCGGTGCCGAAGGACTGGGGGGCGATCGGCAGGGAGGTGTCGCCGTTCCAGTAGGCGGTGCAGGAGCCCTTCGTCGCCGTCTGGAGGAAGGCCATGGTGAGGTGCTTGGCGCCGGACTGGGCGCTGAGGGCTGCGGGGCTCTCGCCCGTCCACGACTCGAAGTAGGGGGCGAAGACGTGGGCGGGCAGCGGGGTGGCGGCCTGGGCGGGGTGCCGGAGACGGCGGTCAGGCCCAGGGCGGCCACCGCGGTGGCCGCCGCGGTGAGAGCGGCACGGAGGGAAGCGAGAGGTCTCATGGCCATCCCAAGGGGGTGAGGGGGCGTCAGGGAGGGGCTGACGCGTGGCTGTTGCCCCATGAGGTAGCCCTGTGGTCATAGGCATGTCAATGGTATGGACCAAGTGAGGCCTAGACCAATTTCGGGGCTGCTGCGTGCCGGGAGCGGCCGCGTGCGGGGCCGCGCGGCGGGGGCCGCTGGTCAGGCGGCCGCCCCGCCCCGGGCCGCGGACCGCCGTCCCGGGGGCCCGGCCGTACCGCTTGACCGTAATTTCAACAACCTCCTTAGGTCCGCTCCCCTGCGCGCCGCCCCCGCACGCTCCAGCGCCTCGCGGGCGGCGAGATGGCCCGCGCCCCTGAACGCCAGCTCGTGCGAGCCGAACGCGTCGGCGCGGGCCCCCGCGGCACCACCCGGAGGGCCACCGCGATCCCGTGCCCGGGCAGGCGCGGCTGCTCCTCGATGCCTGCGGCCGCGGGCTCGACGTCCACCGTGGCCCCCGCGAACTGCGGCGCGCAGCTGCGGCGTTGGTGCAGCACGCGCACGCCGCGCAGCGGGTGCGGCGGAAACCGGGGCGGCCCGGGGGCGGTCATGCCGCAACGCTCCCCCGCAAGGGGGAGGGCTCTCGCGTGCCGTGGTGTCCGCTTCCCCCGGGCGGGGCAGGGTTCTCGCGGGCGGCCTTCGGGAGGCGGACAGGGTGAGCGTGGACCGGCACGGACAGGTGATGACGGACACCGGCGCCGCGGCGGTGCGGCACTACGAGAGGGCCCTGGAGGACCTGCTGTTCTTCCGCGAGGAGGTGTCCGGGCAGGCCGGGGCTGTGCTCAAGGCCTCGCCCCGCTGTGCCCTGGGCCACGTCCTGCGGGCCTACCTCGGACTGCTCGGCACGGAGGAGAAGGACGCGGCCCAAGCAGCCGAAGCCTTTACGGCCTTCCGCCGGGAGGTCCCCCTGGAGGGCCTGAGCGTGCGTGAGCAGATGCACGTCCAGGCCGCGGCCTGCTGGCTGGGCGGCGACCTGCACCGGGCCGGACGCCTCCTGGGCGACCTCGTGGTGGCCCACCCCCACGACGTCCTGGCCCTGGCCGTCGGCCACCAGATCGACTTCTTCACCGGCAACGCCGTCCTCCTGCGCGACCGCATCGGCGGCGCGCTGGCCGCCTGGGACCGCGAGGATCCGCACTACGGCCTGCTGCAGGGCATGTACGCCTTCGGCCTGGAGGAGTGCGGGCACTACGCCCTGGCCGAACAGGTCGGCCTGGAGGCCGTCGAAGCAAACGCCCGCGACGTGTGGGGCATCCACGCCGTCGTCCACGCCTACGAGATGCAAGGACGGCACGAGGACGGCATCGGCTACCTCGACGCCCGCACCGGGGCCTGGTCGGCCGGCAACTACCTGAGGGTGCACAACTGGTGGCACTACGCCCTGTACCTGCTGGAGACGGAGCGCACCGACGAGGTCCTGGCCGTCTACGACGCCGCCCTGCACCACGAGCACTCCCCCGGCGCGGCGATGGAGCTCCTGGACGCGGCCGCGCTGCTGTGGCGCCTGTATCTGGCGGGCACCGACACCGGCGGCCGCTGGCCCGCGCTTGCCGAGGCGTGGGCGCGCCGGGGCGACGGGCCCCACTACGCCTTCAACGACGTCCACGCCGTCATGGCCTACGTCGGGGCCGCCCGCACCGGGGATGCCGAACGCCTCATCGGCGAGCGGGAGGTGTGGCTGCGCGAGGCCGGTGCGGGGCCGTCCAACGTGGCGATGACCGCCGAGATCGGCCTTCCGGTGTGCCGGGCCCTGGTGGCGTACGGCCAGCGGCGCTATGCCGACGTGGTGGAGTTGCTGCTGCCGCTGCGCTACCGCTTCCAGGAGTTCGGCGGCAGCCACGCCCAGCGGGACGCCCTGCAGAAGACCCTCGTCGAGGCCGCCCTGCGCGCGGGCCAGTACGACCTTGGCCGCGCGCTGCTGAGCGAACGCATCAGCCTGCGCTCCCGCTGCCCCTCCAACCAGCGGGCGTGGGCACGCCTGACGGCCCGGCAGCGGCCAGGCGGTGGGTGAGCGCTGCCCGCACCTGGGCTTGCCCCCTCCCGGGCGGGGTGTCCGCCACGGCTGAATGCGGGCCCCGGGGATGCGGGCTCCCCCTACGGTGGCCTGGCCCGGGATCCGGACGGTCCAGCGGGCGTACAGCACGGCGCGACGGCAGGAGCGGTCATAGCCGCGCAGCAGGCCAAAGGCGGCCAAGGACGGCGAGGTATTCCCCCGCATGAGCTTCACCCCCGGCACCAGCTGGCAGGACCGGTCCGTCATCGTGACCGGCGGAACGCGCGGCATCGGACGCGGCATCGCGGAGCTCTTCCTCGCCTCCGGCGAAGCCGCGTTCATCACCGGCCAGACCCTCACCGTCGACGGCGGCCAGACCCTGCCGGAATCCCTCGACGCGCTCACCACCACCGCGTGAGCGGCCCCCGGCCCCGGCCTGGGGCGTGACGGTGGGTGAGGCCTTCCGGGCCGCCTGACACCGGCGGGGCCGGTCGGGCATCCTGGCCGACAGGCCCCGGTACCGGCTGAGGAGAGGCAGAGCCATGCGATCGGTCCACGTGTGCATCGGGTGCGCGGCCCTCTACCTGCCCCCCGAGGACATGACCTATCCCTCCCTCGGCCTGACCGCGTCGCCCGCGCACTGCACCGAGCCCGGCTGCGCCGCCGCCGTGCGTGAGGCCGTCGCGTTCTCCGGCCTGCCGGAGGACAAGCTCGGCGAGCTGGCCCGGCGCGCCGTCGGCCTGGAGGGGCAGCCGCGCCGGCCACGGCCGCGCCAGCGTCCCGCCCGAGGCCGCCGGGCCGCCGCCGCACCCGGCGGCGGACGCGGCAAACTGCGCTAGCGCCACCGGCAGATCGTCCGCGAGGCGGCGTCTGCTTGCGCTGGTACGGGGGCGAAGGCGGCGCCCGTACGTCCGTCCTGGGCGGGTGGGTGGCGGGCTCGCGGGGTGGGGGGGCCGGTGTCAGGGGCCGTGTCAGCGGGGTGTCAGGGCGCTGACAGCCGCGGCGGAGATCGTAGAGACATCAAGCACCGGCCCGGCGGCCCCGCCACCGGCCCGATTCCCGCAAAGGAGCACCTGATGTCTCTCACCCTCACCGCCCTCACCGCCCAGGACAAGGACACCCTGCGCACCGCCGCCTACGGCGCCGTCTCGCTGATGGCCGCCGCGGATGCCGCCGGAAAGCCGCACAAGACCGCCACCCTGGGCTGCATCGCCCTGACCTCCGCCACCGGGCAGGTCGGACACATCCTCGCCGAGAAGACGCGCATCAAGAACCTGGGCGGCGCTTCCACGGCCGCACTGGCCGAGCAGGTGCTGCCCGCCCTGGCCGCGGCGGTGGAACTGCTCCAGCGGCACTCCCCCGCCGAAGCCGCCAACTTCCGCATCACCGTGGCCATCGCCGTGGAGGCGGCCGCCCGCGCGCACCAGGCCGAGCCCGGCCCGGCGCTGGCCGCCATGGCCCGCAAGATCACTGACGCCCTCGACGCCGCCTGACCGGGCCCCGGCAGCGTCGGCGGGGTGCTCCGGCGAGCCGTGGCGTGAGCGGCGGGGATCACAGGTGCAAGAGCATGAGGATTTCGTCGCGGTCGTCTCCGGGGGCCAGGCGCAGGGCTTTGGGCCAGCGGCCGATCTCCTGCCAGCCCAGGCGCGCGTAGAAGGTCTCCAGGCCCGCTCCGGCGCGCGCGGCCAGGTGCAGTTGCTCCAGTCCCATCTCGGTGGCCGCGATGTGGTGGGCGTGTGCGGTCAGGGCAGCGCCGATGCCCCGGCCGCGCATGCTGGGGTGGGTCTGCACGTGGTGCACGGTCCCCCAGTGGGCGGTCACGGGTGAGGAGCCGCGGCGCAGGTGCAGCCAGCCGACCAGTTCGCCGCCGTCCCAGGCGGTCAGCAGGCGGGACGTGTGCGGGGCCAGGCCCTCGATGATGGCGTCCAGGGCGGGCGCGGCCTGCTGGGTGTCGATGGGCGGTAAGGGGAAGCCCGCGGCGCCGCCGTCGTTGGTGACATCGACCCAGCACTCGAGCAGGGCCTGGCGCACATGCGCGTCGATGTCCCGGGCCGAGGCGACTTGATGCAGGTGGAAGGAGTCGGTGGTCATGGCGCGGAGTCTGGCAGGAGCCACTGACATCGCCCCCGCTGCGGTGCGGGGCGGGGGCGCACCGGTCAGGGGTGCTTTTGCGCCAGGGCCGGGGCCGGTCGGGTGTGCCGGTGGGCGCCGCTGGTCGTCGCTGTGGCGCGCGCGTGCTCCATCCGCCCGGGCGGCCGCCACTGTTGGGGGCTGCCCTGATGCCCCCGATCGCGCGGTACCCGGGCCTGGAGGGGTACCTGGCGGACACCGCGGGGCCATCAGCCGTGCGGGGCGCGGCTGTTCGGCTCTGGCCGGGGGCCGGGGGCCGGGCGGACGGGCCCTGGAGGCGGGCGCGCGCGTGCCCGGTGGTCGCGGGCGAGTTCGCCGGGGGGGCGCCTGGGGTGAACTCGCCCTGGTGCGCAACAGTGGCTGCCGGGGCTCTTGTTCTCGATGGGCCGTGGGGGCACGCTCGGTGATCGAGTGGGCGACGTAGAGTTCGTCTTGATCTTTCCGAGGGGTGCGGGTGCCGGGCTGTGCGGGCGCCGGGAGGGGATGTGGGATGCGTTCACGCCGGAGGGGAACAGGCGCGGCCGGGGCGGGAGTTGAGCCGGTGGGCGGGCCGGGGGTGGGGCGGCGGCGGTTTCTGGGGTTCGTGCTGGCCGCTCCGACCCTGGTGACCGCCGCCGAGCTGGGGGCGGCGCCCGCGGCCCAGGCGGACATCACCGCGCTGGTGGACCTCAACGACGTGCTGACCACCGCCGCGCTGGCGACCTCGAACCTGATCACGGTCGAGGTGCACGCCGACGGCACGGTCTCCTTCGCGCTGCCGCGCGCCGAGGTCGGCCAGGGCATCACCACGTCGACGGCGATGCTGATCGCCGAGGAGCTGGACGTGCCCCTGGAGCGGGTGCGCGTCACCCTGGCCGACGCACGGCCGGAGCTGGTGTTCAACCAGCTCACCGGCGCCTCCAACACCACCATCTCCACCTATCTGCCCATCCGGGTGGCCGCCGCCGTCGCCCGGATGCGGCTGCTGCGGGCCGCGGCCGCCGAACTGGGCGCCCCGCTCGCCGAGCTGACCCTGCGGGCGGGCACCGTCACCGACGGCGCGGGAGGCAGCATCGGCATCGGCGCGCTCGCGGGCAAGGCGGCCAGCGTCACGGTGCGGCGCGCGTGGGTGGACCTCAAGGACCGCGCGGACTTCACCGTCATCGGCCGACCGCACAACCGCGTCGACGCGCTCGCCGCGGTGACGGGCCGCAAGAAGTTCGCCATGGACCTTAAGGTGCCCGGCGCCCAGCCGGCCATGGTGTGCCGGGCGCCGACCATCAACGGCACCGTGGCGTCGGTGGCCAACCTCGACCAGGTGCGCGCCATGACGGGTGTCACCGATGTCGGCGTCATCTCCACCGGGGTCGCGGTGCGGGCGCAGACCTTCGGGCAGTGCATCGAGGCCGTGCGGGCGCTGCGGGTGGCGTGGAAGCCCGGCAGCGTGGAGGGCGCCTCGGACGAGTCGGTGCTCCAGGAGCTGCGGGAGGCGGAACTGCCGCTGGGGCCAGCGCCGTTGACGCCGTCGGTGGAGGCCCGCTTCACCTTCCACTTCCGCGGCAACAGCGCCCTTGAGCCCAACTGCGCGATCGCCGACGTGCGGGTGGACCGGGCGGAGATCTGGTCGAGCCTGAAGGCGCCGATCGTCGCCAAGCAGGCCATCGCGGCCCGCCTGGGGCTCGCCCCTCGTGCCGTGACCGTGCACGTCACCGAGGGCGGCGGGTCGTTCGGGCGCAAGCTGTTCCTCGACGCCGCGCTGGAAGCCGCCGAGATCTCCCAGGCCTTCGGCAAGCCGGTCAAGCTCATGTGGCACCGGGCCGACGACGCCCGCCAGGGCCGCACCCACCCCATGGCCACCTCCCGGGTGCGCGCCGCGTACGCCGGGGGCTCGGTGCTCAGCTTCAAGCAGCGGCACACCAGCGTCGCCACCGACTTCGGCCACGGGCTCGGCGAGGTCTTCACCGCCCTGGCCGCGAAGCTGCCGGTGGGCGACGCGGCGTTCTCCCAGACCTTCTTCCACCTCACCCAGTCCATGCCCTACGACGTCGGGGTGCACAGCCGACTGCTGAGCGAGAGGGGCAAGGGCTTCAACACCGGCAGCATGCGCGGGGTCTACTCCCCCGACGTCGTGTGCGCGCGCGAGCTCATCATCGATGAGCTCGCCGCGAAGCTGCGCCAGGACCCCTTCGCCTTCCGGCGCGGCCTGCTGCGCGAGAAGCGCTTCGCGGCCGTCCTGGCCAAGGCGGCCGAGGCCGGCGGCTGGGGGCGCGCGATGCCCGCCCACACCGCGCAGGGCATCGCCTTCCACAGCGAGTACCGCTCGGCCTGCGCCGTCCTCGTCGAGATCGACTGCCGTCCCGAGACCGTGGGCAGGCCCGTGCGTGACGGGGTGAGCGGGCCGCGCGTCACCAAGGCCGTCGTCGCCGTGGACGTCGGCCTGGTGGTCAACCCGCGCGGCCTGGAAGCACAGATGATGGGCGGTGTCATGGACGGCATCGCCCAGGTGCTGACCTCCAGCCTGCACCTGCGCGAGGGGCACTTCCTTGAGGCGAGCTGGGACAACTACTTCTACACCCGGCAGTGGAACAGCCCCCTGGAGCTGAAGGTCCTGGTGCTGCCGTCCACCGGCGGCGAGGTGGGCGGCGCCGGGGAACTGGGGGTGGCCGCCTCCATGGCCGCCGTCGCCTGCGCCTACGGGCGGGCCACGGGCACCCTGCCCACCCGCTTCCCCATCAACCACTCCGTGCTCTCCTTCACCCCCAAGCCGACCGTGCCGCCCATTCCGGCCTCGCCCACCGACGGCCTGGACCACGTCCGCTGAACCGGCCCGCCCCCGGCCCGCCAAAGGGCCGCCGTCTCAAGGAGTCTGTCGTGCCTGAGCACACGTTTCGTCTCAACGGCGAGCAGGTCACCGTCGAAGCCGCCGATGACGAGCGGCTGTTGTGGGTGCTGCGCGACCTTCTGGGCGTGACCGGGCCGAAGTACGGCTGCGGCATCAACGTCTGCAAGGCCTGCACCAGCCACCTCAACGGCAAGGCGGCCAACCCCTGCGCCATCCCGGTCAAGGACCTCACCCCCGAAGACGAGGTCACCACCATCGAGGGCCTGGCCGCCACCGTGGGCGCCGAGCTGCACCCGATGCAGCAGGCCTGGCTCGAGCAGGACGTGGCCCAGTGCGGCTACTGCCAGCCCGGCCAGATCATGGCTGCCGTGGCCCTGGTGCGCCGCGTCGCGCAGGAGGGCCGCAAGATCACGGAGGCCGATCTGGACGGCATCCGCAACATCTGCCGCTGCGGTACGTACGTCCGCATCCGCGAGGCGATCCGGGCCGGTGCCGCGCGGATGTGAGCACACCCGGCGCAGCCGGTCCGGTGCCGCCCGCGAACGGTGTATGATCTTCACGTAACTCCGGTGCAGGGCACGGGAGTCACGCGTCTGTGGTCCAAGGAAAGACGCCCATCATCCGATGGGAAATGCAGGTGCAAGGCCTGCCGGGCGCTCCACACCAGGGCCCCCTCCGCGCGGAGGGGGCCCTGGCCGTTTGTCGGGGCGCGGCCGGGGGCCGAGGGCCCCCTGGGCGGCCGCCTCGGCGCCGATGACCACCGCGTGCGGCGGCGGGCCCCAGTACGGGGCCTTCAACGCACGGAAAACGCTATGTTGCGTTCATTTTCGGGTCAACGAATGAGGGGGCCCGTATGGGGTGGGTGCCCAGGTCAGCGGGGGGAAATTCTTGCAAGGGGCCTGCTGGTTAATGCAATGGGTGGCTGATTCGTGCTTTGCAACGAGCTGTATCTGAACGCACACTGGCCCTCGCACACCGAAGCGCGCGAGGTGACCATCCCATGCCAGGAAACAGACTGACGCAGCAGGACCGCCGGCTCATCGCGGCGGGGATGGCCGACGGGCTCTCGTACACCGAGATCGCCAAACGCCTGCGGCGGCCGACGTCGACCGTCACCCGGGAGGTGATGCGCAACGGCGGCCCCCGCGAGTACCGGGCCGACCGCGCCCACCACGCGGCGGGGCGCCGGGCGCGGCGCGGCAGCCCTCCCACGGCGGGCGCGGCGCAGCCCTCGGTGCCCGATGCCCAGGCCCACGGCTATGGCCGTGACGTCCAGGCGGTGCGCGACTTCGAGCAGCAGCTGGTGCGGCTGCTGGTCGGCATCGGGCTGCAGGGGATGGTCTCGCGCGTGCTGGCCTGCCTCTGTGTCACCGACTCCGGCAGTGTCACCGCCGCCGATCTCGCGCGGCGCCTGCGGGTGAGCCCGGCCTCGGTCTCCAAGGCCATCGGCCAGCTCGAGCGGCAGGAGATCGTGCGCCGCGAGCGCGACGCGGGCCGCCGCCACGACCGGTACGTGATCGACGGCAATGTGATGCACCGCGCCATCCTGGGCAACCTGCGGCGCAACGCCGCCCTGGCGCAGACCGCGTATGAGGGCGCGGGCATCCTGGGTGCCGACACGCCCGCCGGGACGCGGCTGCGGGAGATGGGCCTGCTGCTGGACCACGTCAGTCACAGCATCATCCGCTCGATGCAGGGCTGGGGGGACCTCAGTGCTTGTGTCGCCTCCTGCGCGGCGGAGCGGGAGTAACACCCGCGCGGTGGCGGGCTGGTTCACAGCTGGCGCAGGGCGCCGCCGTCCACCGCCCATTCGGCGCCGGTGACCTGCCCGGCCAGCGGTGAGAGGAGGTAGGCGATGACGCGGGCGACGTCGTCGGGGGTGCCGATGCGGCCGGTGGGCAGGCGGCGCACCTCGCGCACGAAGTGGTCGACGGCTTCCTCGCGGGGGCGCTGGAAGCGGGCGGCGAGCTGGTCGGCGAAGCCGCCGGGGGCGTCGAACAGGGCAGTGCGGGTGGGGCCGGGCGAGACGACGTTGGAGCGCACCCCGCGGGGGCCGAACTCCGCGGCCAGGGTCTTGGAGAGGGACAGCAGCGCGGTCTTGGCGGCGGCGTAGTCGACGACGGGGGCGTCGGGGAAGCGGGCGGCCTCGCTGGCGACGTGGACGATGCTGCCCGCCCCGCGCTCCAGCAGGGCGGGCAGGGCGGCCCGGCTCATGCGCACCGCGGAGTGGAAGTTCAGCGCGAAGCTGTGCAGCCACTGCTCGTCGCTCACGTCCAGGAAGCCGGTGCGCGAGGTGAGGCCGCCGACGTTGTTCACCAGGCCGTCCAGGTGCCGGTGGCGCTCCAGGACGGTGTGCAGGAGGCGGGCGGGGGCGTCGGGGTCGGTGAGGTCGGCGGCCAGGCAGTCGATGGCCGGGCCCTGGGCGGTGAGCGTGTGGGGGGTGCGGGCGACGGTGACGACCTGCGCGCCCTCGGCGGCCAGCAGCCGGGCGGTGGCCTCGCCGATCCCGGCGGAGGCTCCGGTGACCAGGAAGACCTTGTCCTTCAGGTGCAGTTCCACGACAGAGGTGTCCGCTTCCTTGAATCAGGCAGGGGGTGTTCCACCGCGCCCGTCCCCTTCGGCGGACCGGGGGGCGGGCGCGGTGCGGAGACCTCAGGCTAGGGGCGGGGCGGGGCGGGCGGGGGCCCGCAGGGGGTGAGTGCGCTCGATCGGGTGTGGGTGGATCACCTGTCGGTAGCTCAGGTGTCCGCCTGCCGGGGCAGTGCCCGCTCCACCAGCACGGCGGCGGCGCCGGTGTAGTGGGCGGGGTCCAGCAGCGGGGTGATCAGGGCGCGGTGGGCGGCCAGTTCGGGCCGGGCGGCCAGGACCTCGGCCAGGGGGCGCCCGGTGCGGGCGGCCTCCTCGGAGGCCTGCGAGAGCAGCGAGGTGGCGCGGGCGCGGCCCAGCGGCGCGCTCAGGGCGGCGGCGAGGCGTTCGGCCAGCATGCGGCCCTGGGTGAGGCCGGTGTTGTGGCGCATCCGCTCGGGGTCGGTGCGCAGGCCCTCGGCGAGGGCCGCCGCGGTGTGGGCGGCGCCGCCGACCAGGCGCAGCGCCTCGCGCAGCGGCTGCCATTCGGCGTGCCAGGCTCCGGCGGAGCGCTCGTCTTCTGCGAGCAGGCAGTGAAAGAGGGTGGCGGCCAGGGCGGGCACCTGCAGGGCGGTGCTGCGGATCAGGGTGGACAGCACGGGGTTGCGTTTGTGGGGCATCGCCGAGGAGCTGCCGCGGCCGGGCCGGGTGGGTTCGGTGACCTCGCCGATCTCGGTGCGGGTGAGGGTCTGGACGTCGATGGCGAACTTGCCGAGGGCGCCCGCGGTGAAGGCCAGGACGGCGGCGGTGTCCGCGATGGGGGTGCGCAGGCTGTGCCAGGGCAGGTCGGGGGTGGCAAGGCCGGTCTCGGTGGCGAAGGCCAGGGTGAGGTCTTGGGTGTAGGAGGCGGCGTCGGCGGTGGCGGTGGCGTGTTCGAGGTAGCCGGCCAGGGTGCCCGCGGCGCCGCCCAGGGAGACGGGCAGGCCGCCGTCCAGGAGGCGGTCCACGCGGGTGAGGGCGTCCCTGACGAGCTGGCGCCAGCTGGCGGCCTTCAGGCCGAAGGTGGTGGGCAGGGCGTGCAGGGCCAGGGTGCGGGCGGTGGCCAGGGTGTCGCGGTGGGTGCGGGCCAGGCGGGCCAGGGCCTGGGCGGTGCGGTGCAGGTCGGCGCGGATCAGGCGCAGCGCGTGCGCGGTGACCAGCATGGTGGCGGTGTCGAGGATGTCCTGGCTGGTGGAGCCGCGGTGGACGTGTTCGGCGGCGGCGGGGTCAAGGGCTGCGACCTCGCGGGTGAACTCCTTGACCAGCGGCACGACCGGGTTGGCGCTCTCGCGTGCGGCCAGGGCCAGCAGGCGCGGCTGAATGCGGCTGGTGGCCGCGGCGCGGGTGATGGCGGCCGCCGCGGGGGCGGGGAGGGTGCCCAGGCTCGCCTGGGCGCGGGCCAGAGCGGCTTCGGCGGCCAGCATCGCGTGCAGCCAGGCCTGGTCGGTGACAGCCTCCTCGGCCGGGACGCCCGCGCGGACGGGGGCCAGCAGGCCGGTGTCCTCGGCGGGCGGGGGCGCGGCGGCGGGCGGGCTGGGGGCGGGGGCCGGGGGCGCTGCGGCGGGGGCGGGCCCGCTGGGTTCGGGCATGGGAGCACCTCGCTGGGCGGGACGGGCGTACGGCGGCGGGACGGGGGCGGGGCGGGCCATGGGGCGCCCCGCCCCCGGGTGGCGGGGGCGGGCGCCCGCAGGTCCTGCCGTCCCCGGGGGGGGCGGGGGTAGGGTCAGGGGGTGAGGGCCTGGGGGAAGCGGAAGAAGCCGTGCGGGTCGTAGCGGCGCTTGACCTGGGTCAGGCGCGGCAGGTTGGTGCCGTAGTAGGCCTGGGCGAAGTCGGCGAGCTTGGGGTCGGGGTAGTTGACGTAGGCGCGGCCGTTGGAGTGCGGGTCGATGGCGGCGAAGCAGCCGTCGACCCAGTCCTGGGCGGCCTTCTCCTGGGCGGCGGTGGGCTGCGGGGTGCTCAGGTCAATGCCGCACACGGAAGTGAACTCCGCGTCGCGGTGGACGTAGGCGGTGGCGTCGGAGGCGACGTTGTTGGCGTTGCCGCCCAGGGCCATCAGGCTGATGACGCGGGTCTGTCCGGCGCTGCGGGCCGCTTCGAAGGCGCTCAGCAGGTCGTTCAGGCCGCCGGCGGGCAGGGGGCGGGCGAACATGCGGCCGCGGTTCTTGGTGTAGGCGGTGCGCGGCAGGCTCGCGCCGGGGGCGGTGCCGCTGGTGTGGCACTGGGCGGTGGTGAGGGTGGCGCAGCCGAAGCGCTGCATCATCGCCTTGTCGTAGGGCAGTTCCTGGCTGACGCGGGAGGCGGGTGCGCTGCCGACCAGGGAGACCAGCTGGTCCAGGGAGGCCTTCAGGGGGCCAGCGGTGCCCAGGTAGGCGCCGGTGACCATGGCGGTGGGCACGGCGCCGGGGCGGGCGTCGGGCAGCAGCAGGACGGCGTCGGGGGCCACCTCGGGGGCGGCGTTGCGGGCCCACTGCTGGTAGCCCACCAGCATGTCCTGGGCCTTGGCCCAGTCCCAGGTGAGGGTGAAGGTGGTGGCCACGGGCACCTGGGTGGGGGCGAGTTCGAAGTCGGTGATGACGCCGAAGTTGCCGCCGCCTCCGCCGCGCAGCGCCCACAGCAGGTCGGGGTTCTGCTTGGCGGAGGTGGTGACGATACGGCCGTCGGCCAGGACGACCTGGGCGCCGACCAGGCGGTCGCTGGCGGGCCCGTACTTGCGGTGCTGCCAGCCGTGGCCGCCGCCGCTGACGAAGCCGCCGGGGCACACCGTGGGGCAGAAGCCGCCGGGCACGGCCAGGCCGTGGGTGGCCAGCTGGGCGACGACGTCGACCATCTGGGTGGCGGGCCCGACGTGGACGGTGGAGCCGCTGGTGCGCACCGAGTTGAGGCGGGTGAGGTTGATGACCAGGCCCTGGGTGGTGGACCAGCCGGTGAAGCTGTGGCCGCCGCTGCGGATCGCGGTGTGGATGTCGTTGTCCTGGGCGAAGCGGATGCAGGTGGCCACGTCGGTGGCGTTCTCGCAGTAGGCGACGGCCTGCGGGCGCAGGTGGTCGAACTGGGCGGAGGCCAGCTGGCGGGCGCGGTCGTAGCGGCTGTCGCTGGGCAGGATGAGGTCGCCCTGCAGGGCCGCGCACAGCTGTCCCCAGTTGGTGCGGGGTCCGCGCGGCGGCCGGGGCCGTGCCTGGGCCAGGGGTGAGCCGACCAGGAGTGTGCTGGAGGAGGCGAGGGCGATACCCGCGCCGGCGCCCAGGAGGGCCCTTCTGGTGGGCATGGTGTTCCCTTTCGTGACGGTGTGCGGGGTGCGGAGGTGGCAGGCTTGTGCGGACGTTGCGTACGCCGGTGGGCGGGTCAGGCGGTGTGGGGGGCGAGGTAGCGCATCTGGTCGGCCGGGTAGCGGTCGCCGCGGGCCGCGTCGGGAGGGATGGCCTCCTCGATGCGGGTGAGCTCCTCGGGGCTGAGGGGGGCATCCAGGGCGCCGAGGGCCTCGGCCAGGCGTTCGCGGGTGCGGGCGCCGACCAGGGGCACGATGTCGGGGCCCTTGGCCAGGGCCCAGGCGATGGCGGTCTGGGCGACGGTGGCGCCGCGCTCCTTGGCCAGGGCGCGCACGGTGTCGACGAGGTCGAGGTTGTACTCGGCGTTGGCGCCGGTGTAGCGGGGGGTGTGGCCGCGCACGTCGTCGGGGGTGAAGGCGCGGCCCCGGGGCCAGTTGTCGCTGATCAGGCCGCGGGCCAGGACGCCGTAGGCGGTGGTGGCGATGCCCAGTTCGCGGCAGAGGGGCAGGATGTGGGCCTCGATGCCGCGGCCGAGCAGGGAGTACTCGATCTGCAGGTCGGTGATGGGGGCGACGGCCGCGGCCCGGCGGATGCTGGCGCAGCCGGCTTCGGACAGGCCGATGTGGCGTACGTATCCGGCGCTGACGGCGTCGCTGATGGCGCCGACGGTCTCCTCGATGGGGACCTGGGGGTCGCAGCGGGCGATGCGGTAGATGTCGATGTGGTCGGTGCCCAGGCGCTGCAGGGAGTAGGCCAGGAAGGTGTGGACGGCCTCGGGGCGGCCGTCGTAGCCCAGGAAGGTGCCATCAGGGCGGCGCAGGGCGCCGAACTTCACGCTCAGCTGGACCTCGTCGCGGCGGTGGTGGCGCAGGGCGTCGCGGATGAGCAGTTCGTTGTGGCCCATGCCGTAGAAGTCGCCGGTGTCCAGCAGGGTGATGCCCGCGTCCAGGGCGGCGTGGAGGGTGGCCAGGGACTCGTCGCGGTCGGCGGGGCCGTAGAGGGCGGACATGCCCATGCAGCCCAGGCCCAGGGCGGACACCTGGGGGCCGGTGGTGCCAAGAGCGCGGTGGAGCACGGCGGTTCTCCTTGGGCGGGTCGGATGCGGCACAGCGTGGTGTGCGCGCGGGTGGGGGGCAACACGCGGGGGGTTACTGTGGCAAGTTGCTCAACTCGGCTGTGGGGGCCGGGTGGTGAGGGGGCGTCAGTAGTGGACGGTGTGCAGGGGCGGGCCGAAGGGGGCGTGGTCCAGCCAGCGCCCGGCGCGGGTGAGGCGGGGGGCGAGCAGGGCGGCGGCGTGCTGGGTGGTGCGCCGCAGGGGCCGGGCGGCCTGGAGGTGGGCCAGGGCGCTCGCGGCGGCGCGGACGTTGGCCTGGGCCGCGGCGCGCCGGGCGCGGGCGCAGCTCGCCAGGGCCTGGGGGGTGGCCTGGGCGATGGCCCGGGCGGCGGCGACGGCGTCGGCGATGCCGGAGTTCATGCCGCGCGCGCCGAAGGGGGGCAGCAGGTGGGCCGCCTCTCCGGCCAGGAGCACGCGGTGGTGGGGGTCGGTGAAGGAGGCGGCGACCTTCTGGTGGAAGCGGTAGGCGGAGGACCAGGTCAGGTCGGCGGGGCGGGCGCCGGGGAGCAGGTCGGGCAGCCAGCGGGCGGCGGTGGCGGCCCACGTGGCGGCTTCCTGGCCGTCGCGGCACTGGACGTCGACGCGCCAGCCGCCGGCGAAGGGCACGAGCAGCACGTTGCGCCCGCCGGCGGCGGGGTGGCGGTAGTGGAAGACGCGGGCGGGGGTGAGGCCACCGGCTTCGCCGGTCAGGTCGGCCACGGCGAAGCCGGTGGGAGCTGTCGTGCCCCTCAGGGGGATGCCCAGGCGGGTGCGCAGGGTGGAGCGGGCGCCGTCGGCGGCGATGACGTAGCCGGTGCGGTGGCAGTAGCCGGTGGCGGTGATGAGTTCGGCGGCGCGCGCGGTGGTGCGGATGTCGGTGACGGGCTGGTCCCAGCAGATCTCGGCGCCCGCCCGGTGGCAGGCGGTGCGCAGCAGGTCCTCGACGACCGTCTGGGGCAGGCTGGTGAAGGGGATGCGGTCGGCGGGGCCGTGGTAGGTGCGCGTGTAGACCGGGCGGCCGCGCCACAGGGTGCGCCGGGTGCGCCAGATGAGGCCCTCCTGGGCGATGGTGCGGCCCAGGCCGGGGTCGATCGCATCGAGCAGGTCCAGGGTGGCGCGGTGCACGAAGATGGCGCGGCTGCCGGGGCGCGGGCGGTGTTCGGGGTGGGCTTCCAGGACGGTGACGGGCAGGCGGTGGTGGCGGGCGGCCAGGGCCGCGGCCAGGCCCACCGGGCCGGCGCCGACGACGGTGACCTCGCTCATGGCACCGCCGCGGCGGGCTCAAGGTGCACGGCGGGGCGCAGGCGGGCCGGGGCGATGGCGGGGTGGAACAACTCCTCCACGTAGAAGGGCTGTTCGTCATCGACGTGCACGACGTAGCCGCGCCAGGCGGCGGTGGTGGCCAGGGGCCGCCACGGGGAGCAGCCCACGCGCAGCAGGCGGCGGCACTGGGGCAGGCGGTGCTCGGCCAGGGCCCGGCCCAGCGGGACGGTGGTGCTGGTGAGGATGGTGCACAGGTCGGCGCGGCGGGGGACGGGGCCCATGACGAGGTTGCGGGAGACGGCCGCGCGGGAGGCGTGGCGCAGTTCGGTGCGGCGCACCAGCCAGGGTTCGTCGGCGCGCAGGCCGAGCAGGGGCAGCAGGTGGGCGGCTTCCATGCCGGTGCGCCGCACCCGCTGGGCCACCAGGCGCAGGGCCAGCGGCGCGCCCAGGTGGTGTTCGAGCAGCGCGGTGGTGGAGCCGCGGTGGGTGAGCAGGCGCCGGGTGAAGGGGTCGGCGAACTGCTGGGCGCGCAGCAGGGCGGGCTGTTCGGCGGGGTGGCAGGGGGTGCGGCGGGTCATCTGCGGCCCTTTTCAGCGCGGGTGCCGCCCGGCGCGGCCAAGGCCGGGGCCGGGAGCGCCGGCGGCACGGTGGAGGTGCGCGGCGTGGGGTGTCAGGCCTTGGGGGTGTAGTTGCCGGGCACCATGCGGGTGGAGATGGCGATGCGGTTGTAGGCGTTGATCACCGCGGCGGCCCAGATGAGCTGGGCGACTTCGGCCTCGCTGAACTCCTTGAGGGCCGCCTGGTAGACGTCGTCGGGCACGTGGTCGGTGTGGATGACGGTCACGGCCTCGGTCAGGGCCAGGGCGGCGCGTTCGCGGGCGGTGAAGAAGGGCGTCTCCTCCCAGGCGCTGAGGGCGTACAGGCGCTGTTCGCGCTCGCCTGCGGCGCGGGCGTCCAGGGTGTGCATGTCGATGCAGAAGGCGCAGCCGTTGATCTGCGAGGCGCGGATCTTGACGAGTTCGAGCAGGGAGTGCTCAAGTCCCGCTTCCTGGGCGGCCTTCTCCGCGGTGGCGTGCAGGCGTCCCATGGCGGAGTAGACCTGGGGGGCCAGCTCGGACAGCTTCAGGCGGGGGAAGGACTCGGCAGTGGTCATGCCCTGCACGGTAGGAAGGGTTCCGGTGGTGGGGGAAGCGCGACTTCCCACTGTCGCACCCATTGGCCGGGGGCGGCCCGTGACCCGGGCAGGCCCGGTGCCCCGGAGGTCGGTGCCCTGGGGAGGCCCGGTGGCCCGGGAGCCCGTGCCCCGGGAGCCCGTGCCCCGGAGGCAGCCCGTGACCCGGGCAGGCCGGTGACCCGGAGGTCGGTGTTCCCGGGGACCCGTGACCCAAGGCGGCCCGTGAACCGGAGGCCGGTGCCCCGGAGGCCCGTGCTGGGGGCCGTGGCTGGAGGGTCCTGGCTGGGACTGTGACGGTTCGTCATGCGGGGGCGACCGGGGCGTTGTCCGGGGCCGCGCTGGTGCCGGGCTGCTGCCGGGGCGACGCGCGGGGGGGGCGGGGGGCGCCTTGCCGCCGCTGGGCCGTGGACGCGCTTGCGCCGGGCGCCTCATCCGTCACCGGCCGCCCTCGCCCGCCCCCCCTCGGGCCGCCGCCCCGCCCGCCCCCTCGGGCCGCCGCCCCGGCTGCCGCCGGGCTGGGCCTCGGGCCGCCGCCCGGCCGTGGCGGGCCCGTCGCCACCGGGCCGCCGCCCTTGCCGTCGCTGGGCTTCGGTCCGGCCCACGGCCGTTACCCCGCCCCGCTGTTGACGGGCGGTCACGGCGGCGTCGCCGGGCCGCCCCGCCGCCCTCTGCGGGCCTGCGCATCCGGTCCGCAGCAGCACTGTTGACGCTCCGTCAGGTCGGCTTGGCGGGGCTCCCCCCTCGCCGCTGCCCGGGCGCAGCCCCTCGCCCAGCCACCCCAAGAAGCTTTTCTGAAAGAAGCTGGACCCGTGAAATCCACCCGCCCTTCGCCGGTCCCGCGTAGCTGAATCTCCGTATTCGTAGGGGTTGTTGGTGGTTCGCGGATGCCCAATTCGCAGCGCATCGCGGCTGACTCTTGACATCAAGAAAGCTTTTCTGAAAGCTATCTATGGGTGCTCCCCCCGCCCGGTACCTCCCTGCCCGCGATGCCCGCCCAGGCCTGAGCGCGCCACCGGCTCAGGCCTGCCCCGTTTCCCTCTCACCCTGACGAATTGGGCTGACACACCATGACCGAACTGCTCCCGCACGCCCCTCTGGTTCCTCTGGACACCGATGCCGACGCCCATCTGCGCCGGACGCTGCGCTGGCACTTCGATGCCGCGACCGGCTCGCCGTTCTGGCTGCGCCTGGCCCCCACCCTCGGCTTCGACCCGGTGCGTGACATCCGTGCCCTGGCCGACCTGCGCCGCTTCCCCGACGTCAGCGACCAGCTGCGCACCGTGGCCGTGGAGGACCTCATCCCGGCCGGGCACACCGGTGCGCCCTTCGAGGTCTTCGAGTCCGGCGGCACCCTGGGCGCGCCCAAGCGCGTCGTCGACAGCGTCTCGCGCGGCCTGAACGTCGACTGGGTCAGCACCGTCCTGGACGCCCACGGCTTCCCCGCCACCGGCAACTGGCTGCACGTGGGCCCCACCGGGCCGCACGTGGTCGGGCGCACCATCCGCCATCTGGCGCAGCGCCGCGGCGGTGTGGCCTTCACCGTGGACTTCGACCCGCGCTGGGTCAAGCGCCTGCTGGGCTCGGGCCGCACCGACCTGGCCAGCGAGTACCGCTCCTACCTGCTGGACCAGGTCGAACTGATCGTGCAGTCCCAGGACATCAAGGTCTTGTTCATCACCCCGCCGGTCCTGGAGGCGCTGGTGGGCCGCCGTGATCTGTACGAGCGCCTGGCCGCGGGCCTGGAGGGCATCGTGTGGGCGGGCACGAGCATCAGCGCGGAGTCGCTGCGCCAGATCGAGGAGACGTTCTTCCCGCGGGCGCGGATCGCCGCGATCTACGGCAACACCCTGATGGGCATCGCCCCGCAGCGCCCGCGCCAGGACGGCGATGTGTACCCGGCCGTCTTCCGCCCCTTCTTCCCCCAGTCCGTGGTCGAGCTCGTCGATAGTCACGGCGCGCCGGTGGCCTACGGCGAGCGCGGCCAGGTACGCGTGCACCTGCTCAGCCGCGACATGTTCCTGCCCAACGTGCTGGAGCGGGACACCGCGATCCGGGTGCGCCCGGCGCCCGGCGACAGCGTCGACGGGCTCGCCGACATCGCCCCGCTGCCCTCCCAGGGCGGCGCCCGCGTCATCGAGGGGGTCTACTGATGAGCGCCCCCGCCCCCCTTGAGCGGCCCGCCCCCGCCGAGCAGCCCGCCTGCGCCGGGCGGCCCGCCCCGGTGGTGCGGCTCAACCCGGTCATCGCCGGACGGGAGGTCGACAGCCGCGACCGGGCCGAACTGAAGGGCGTGGACGGCCAGGTGGTCGCCGAGATCGGGCTCGCCCCCCGGCTGCTGGCCCAGGCCGCCGTGCACGAGGTCCGCGCCCACGCCGGGCCGGGCGCCCCGGGGCCGGAGCTGTTCGCCGCCGCCGGACAGCTGTTCGCCACCGCCACCCTGGACGGCGAGAGCCCCGGGGAGTACCAGCGGCGGGTGGCGCTGGCCACCGGCTCCCCGCGCGCCACCGTCGAGCGCGCCACCACCGGCATCCGCTCCGCCCTGGCGCGCATCGAGGAGCTCAACGCCGCCGAGCTGCCCGCCCCCTTCGCCGAGGGCGCCTTCGCCCGCCACTGGGTGCCGCGCGGCCAGGTCCTGGCCGTGGTCGTGCCCAACAACCACCCCGAGCCCAACGTCACCTGGGTGCGCGCCCTCTCCCTTGGCTACAGCGTGCTGCTGCGCCCCGGCAGCAAGGACCCCTTCACCCCCCGCCGGCTGACCGCGGCGCTGCTGGCGGCCGGGCTGGACGCGCACCGGCTCGCCTTCCTGCCCGGCGGCCACGACCTGGGCGACCACCTGCTGGACCAGGCCGACCTGGGCATCGTCTACGGCGGCCCGGACGCGGCCGCCCGCTACGGCAACCGGCGCGACATCCTGGTGCGCGGCCCCGGCCGCAGCAAGGCCCTGGTGGACGCCGACAGCGCCGCCGCCCTGGGCGAGAGCCTCGCCTCGTGGATCGCCGACGACGGCGGGGTGCGCTGCAACAACATCTCCGCCGTCCTGACCAGCGGTGACGTCGGCGCCCTCGCGGAGGCCCTGGCAGAGCGCCTGGCCGCGCTGCCCCCGCTGCCCGTCACCGCGGCACACGCCCTGCTGCCCGCCACCACCCAGGCCAACGCCGAGGCCCTTGGCCCCTATCTGGCTGAGCTCGCCGCCCAGGGCACCGACCACTCCAGCGCCCGCTACCCGGGAGGGCCGCTGACCGCCCTGGAGGACACCAGCGTCGTGATGCGCCCGCTGGTGATCTCCGTGGACGACCCGCACCACCCCCTGGTCGGCACCGAACTGCCCTTCCCCTTCGTCGTCGTCGCCCCCTGGGACGACGCACACGGCACCGCCCCCCTGCGCAACTCCCTGGTGGTCAGCCTGAGCGGCCGCCACACGCACCTGGCCGAGCAGCTCCTGCACGAGCCGAGCGTCCGCAAGGTCACCACCGGGGACGTCCGGCCCTGGCTCTCGCGCCCCGAACTGCCCCACGACGGCAGCCTCGCCGGATTCCTCCTGGAACCCAAAGCCCTCATCCGCCCCGCCTGACCCCTGCCCGCCCATCCGCACCGGCCGGTGCGCCCGCCCCCGGGGGGCGCACCGGCCCCGGCCCCCGCCCCGCCTGCCGCGCCCCTGCTCTCCCGTCCACCCCGCCCGTCTGCCGTCCGCGGCGCACCCCGGTGCCCGCCCGCCTTCGAAAGAGACCCCGTCATGCCCCTGACCGCACCCGCTCCCCCGGCCCGCACCGCCACCTTGACCGCGCCGCCCTGGCGCGGCCTGCCCGCCGCCCAGCAGCCGCCGTGGCCGGACCCGGCCGCCGTCGCCGACGTCGCCGGGGAGCTGGCCCGCCTGCCCGCACTGACCGCCGCCGCCGACGTGCGCCAGGTCGGCGCGGCCCTGGCCGACGTCAGCGCGCACCAGGCCTTTTTGCTGCAGGCCGGTGACTGCGCCGAGCCCACCGGCGCGATGGGCGTGGCCGCCCTGCAGGGCAAGCACCGCGTCCTGGGCGAGATGGGCGAGATCATCAGCAACCGCCTGGAGATGCCCACCATGACGGTGGGCCGCATCGCCGGGCAGTACGCCAAGCCGCGCTCCAAGCCCGAGGAGATCGTCGGCGGCCGCGCCCTGCCCGTCTTCCGCGGCCTGAACGTCAACGCCCCCGACGCCGACGCGGCCGCCCGCATCCCCGACCCGCGGCGCCTGCTGGCCGGCTACCACAGCGCCCGCGCCCTGCTCAGCGAGCTGCACATCATCGCCCACCGCGCCGCCTCCGACCTCACCCCGCTGTCGGCCGCCAGCATCACCGCCCGCCGCCCGCGCTCCTGGGACGGCACCCTGCGCGCCGTCCTGGACGACTACGGGCGCACCCACCGCACCGAGGAGGGCTGGCGCCGCACGGGGCTGTGGACCAGCCACGAGGCCCTGCTGCTCGACTACGAGGAGCCCTTCGTGCGCCGGGATCCGCGCACCGGCGAGGACTACCTGCTCTCCACCCACCTGCCCTGGGTGGGCGACCGCACCCGCCAGGTGGACGGCGCCCACATCGCGCTGCTGGCCCACATCGCCAACCCCGTCGCCGTCAAGATCGGCCCCGGCATCAGCCGCGGTGACCTGATCGCCCTGTGCCAGCGGCTCGACCCGCACCGCCGCCCCGGCCGGCTGACCCTCATCGTCCGCCTGGGCGCGGCCGACGTGCGCCGGCTGCTGCCGGAGATGATCCGCACCGTCGCCGAGGCCGGGCACCAGGTGGTGTGGGCGTGCGACCCCATGCACGGCAACACCTTCACCGCCGCCACCGGCCACAAGACCCGGCACATGGACGACATCGTCGCCGAGACCAGCGCGTTCATCGAGATCCTGCACCGCGCCGGCCAGTGGCCCGGCGGCCTGCACCTGGAGGTCGCGGGCGACCGCGTCACCGAGTGCCTGGGCGCCGGCGGCCCGCGCAGCGAGCAGGGCCTGGCCCGCGCCTACCGCACCCTGTGCGACCCGCGCCTGAACGACGACCAGGCCCGCCTGCTGGCCCAGAGGGCCGCCGACCTGATCGCCCGCGGCTGACCCGCCCCCGCCCTCCCCTTTTTCTGCCCGCGCCCGACGGAGCCGTGATGAAGACCCTTCTGATCGACAACTACGACTCGTACACCTACAACCTCTTCCAGCTCATCGCCGAGGTCAACGGCGAGGAGCCCGACGTGGTCACCAACGACGCCCCCGGGGCCGCCGACCTCGACCTCAGCGGCTACGACAACGTCGTGATCTCCCCCGGCCCCGGCCACCCCGGCCGCGCCGAGGACTTCGGCGCCAGCGCCCGCATCATCGAACGCGCCACCATCCCCGTGCTCGGCGTGTGCCTGGGCCACCAGGGCATCGCCGCCGCCGCGGGCGCGGTCATCGCCCGCGCCCCCCAGGCCCGCCACGGCTACCTCAGCCGCATCACCCACACCGCGCGGGAGGTGTTCGCCGACCTGCCGCAGGACTTCACGGCCGTGCGCTACCACTCCCTGGCCATCGCCGAGCCCCTGCCCGCCGCCCTGGAGGCTACCGCCTGGGCCGAGGACGGCGTGATCATGGCCGTGCGGCACCGCGAACGGCCGCTGTGGGGCGTGCAGTTCCACCCCGAGTCGGTCTCCACCCAGTACGGCCACCAGATGCTCGCCAACTTCCGTGAGCTGACCCTGGCCCACCAGGCCGAGCACCCCCAGACCGCGCCGCGGCCCGCGCCGCGGCGCCCGGCCGCCGCGGCCCCCGCCCCGCAGGCCGCCGCGCCCACCCCGGCGCCCTACCAGCTGCACCTGCGCATCCTGGAAAAGGAGATCGACACCGAGACCGCCTTCACCCACCTGTACGGCGCCGCCCAGGCCCCGGTGTTCTGGCTCGACAGCGCGCTGGCCGAGGCCGGGCGGGCCCGGTTCTCCTTCTTCGGCGACGCCGCAGGGCCGCTGGCGGAGACCGTGCGCTACCGCACCGGCCAGGGCCACGTCGAGGTCACCCGCACCGGCCAGGGGGTCGAGCAGGTGCCCGGCACCGTCTTCGACTACCTGCAAGGCGAGCTGCGCCGCCGTCAGACCAGCGCCCCCCACCTGCCCTTCGACTTCACCGGCGGCTACGTCGGCTACTTCGGCTACGAGCTCAAGGGCGACCTGGGCGCCGCCAACAAGCACCGCGCCCCCACCCCCGACGCCGTCTGGCTCTTCGCCGACCGCTTCATCGCCGTCGACCACCACGAGGGCACCACCTATCTGGCCGCCCTCAGCCGCACCGGGCACAGCGCCGGGCCCGGCGGCGCCGAGGACGCCGTGCGCTGGCTGGAGTCGACCGCCGCCGCCCTGCTGGCCCTGCCCCCGCGCGCGGCCACCAGCGCCGAGCCCAGCACCGCCGACGTCGAGCCCTGGCTCGTCCACGACGCCGACGCCTACGCCGCCCGCATCGCCGACATCCACCAGCAGCTGCGCGCCGGGGAGAGCTACGAGGTCTGCCTCACCAACGCCGCCTGGGCCCCCGCCGGCGCCAGCGGCCTGGACTTCTACCGCACCCTGCGCCACGTCAACCCCGCCCCCTACGCCTCCTATCTGCGCCTGGGCGAGGACGTGGAGATCGCCGGCTCCTCCCCCGAGCGCTTCTTGACCATCGACCGCGCCGGCACCATCGAGACCAAACCGATCAAGGGCACCGTGGCGCGCAGCGAAGACCCCGGCGAGGACCGGCGGCTGCGCGACTCGCTGACCGACAGCGCCAAGACCCGCGCCGAGAACCTCATGATCGTCGACTTGCTCCGCAACGACCTCGGCCGGGTCAGCAAGGTCGGATCCGTGCACGTGCCCCGCCTGATGGCCACCGAGAGCTACCGCACCGTCCACCAGCTCGTCTCCACCATCCGCGGCACCCTGCGCGAGGACGCCGACGCCATCGACGCGGTGCGCGCCTGCTTCCCCGGGGGCTCCATGACCGGCGCCCCCAAGCGCCGCACCATGGAGATCATCGAGTCCCTGGAGACCGAGGCCCGCGGCGTCTACTCCGGCTCCATCGGCTGGCTGTCCACCAACGGCACCGCCGATTTGAACATCGTCATCCGTACCGCCGTGCGCATCGGCGACCAGTGGCGCATCGGCGCCGGCGGCGCCATCGTCCTGGACTCCGACGCCGAGGACGAGTACCAGGAGATGCTCCTGAAGGCCGCCGCCCCGCTGCGCGCCCTGCACCCCGCCCCCGCCACCGCCGCCGTTCAGGAGGCCCGGGCAGCGGAGGTGCCCGCCACGGTCTGAGCCCGCCCCTTGCCCCCTCCTCGGGGGCCACGGCCCGAGCCGCGCGCCCTGGCCCCCACCCCTTCCCTCTGCCCAGAACAGGACCCCTCCCGCCATGAACATGGCCGCAGACCTCGCCCGCCGGGCCGCCCGCAACCGATGGCTGGACCGGCCCGCCTACCACGAGAACGACCTCACCCTCACCCACGGCCGCCTCCACCAGCTCGCCGCCCGGGCCGCCACCGTGCTCGCCGACGCCGGCGCCCGCCCCGGCAGCCGCGTCCTGATCGCCCTGCCCGACACCATCGCCTGGGTCACCGCGTTCCTGGCCACCGCCCGCCTGGGCGCCGTCGCCGTCCTGGCCAACCCCCACCTGGCCGCCGGCGAGCACGCCCACATCGTGCGCGACGCCCGCCCCCGCCTGGCCCTCACCGAGGCCGCCCTGGCCCCCCGCTTCACCGCCCTGGCCCACCTCACCGGCGACGAACTCCTTGAGCGCGCCGCCCGCCAGGCACCCGCGCCGCCCGCCGAGAGCGACCCCGAGGACACCCTCTACATCCAGTACACCTCCGGCACCACCGGCGCCCCCAAAGGCGTCATCCACCGCCACCGCGACCCCGCCCACTACTACACCGGCACCGGCGCCCAGCTCCTGGACATCGGCGAGAGCGACGTCAACCTGTCGGTGTCCAAACTGTTCTTCGCCTACGGCCTGGGCAACTCCCTGGCCTTCCCCCTGTACTCCGGCGGCTCCGCCGTCCTGCTGCCCGGCCCGCCCCGCCCCGCCGCCATCGCCCGCCTAACCGCCCGCCACCGCGTCACCCACCTGCACGCGGTCCCCTCCGCCTACGCCGCCCTGAGCGCCCACAGCGACCCGGCCGCCTTCCGCACCCTGCGCGCCGCCGTCTCCGCGGGCGAACGCCTCAGCCCCCACCTGGCCGCCCGCGTCACCGCCCACCTGAACGCCCCCGTCCTGGACCAGCTCGGCTCCACCGAAGCCGGGCACGCCTTCGCCTCCAACAGCCTCACCCGCCCCGTCCCCGGCACCGTCGGCACCCCCGCCCCCGGCTTCGAACTCCAGCTGCGCGACCGCGACCTGCGCCCCGTGCCCGAGGGCACCGAAGGCGAACTGTGGGTGCGCGGACCCACCGTCATGCCCCACTACCTGGGCCGGCCCGAGGAGACCGCCCGCACCCTCATCGACGGCTGGCTGGCCACCCGCGACCGCGCCGTGCGCAACGCGGACGGCACCTACACCCACCGCGGCCGCACCGACGACCTGGAAATGGTCGGCGGCATCACCATCTCCCCCGCCGAAGTCGAAGAAGTCCTGGCCGCCCACCCCGGCGTGCGCGACGTCGCCGTCGCCTCCCTGCCCAACGCCGAAGGCGCCACCAAACTGCGCGCCTTCGTCGTCCCCCGCGGCGAGCACACCACCGGCCTGGAAGCCGAACTGACCGCCCTGGCCCGCGAGCGCCTGGCCCCCTTCAAAGTGCCGCGCAGCGTGCAGTTCGTCGACTCCCTGCCCCGCACCGCCACCGGCAAGCTCCAGCGCTTTGCGATCCGCACCGCCACCCCCGCCCACTGACCCCCGCGCCGGCCGCCCGCGGCCGCCACGAAAGGACCCCTGATGCCCAGGCTCACCCTGCCCGAAAAGGCCTTCTACCTCGGCCTGTTGTGGGAGAAGGCCGCCGCCAAGCACGGCGACGTGCCCGTCACCCTCGACCAGCCCCTGGCCACCTTCCCCCACGCCGGCACCGACCTGACCTACGCCCGCGTCGCCGACCTCGTCGACGACCTCGCCGCCCGGCTGTGGCACGTGGGCATCCGCCCCACCGAACGCGTCGCCATCCACAAGGACGACAACTTCGACATCGCCCTGCTGGCCGCCGCCAGCGCCCGCATCGGCGCCGTGCCCGTGGTGCTGTCCGCCGCCCTGAGCCCCGACGTCGTCACCCAGCTGCTGAACCGCCTGGCCCAGCCGTGGCTCATCAGCGACGCCGCCAAACTCTCCGGCCCCCTGAAGGACACCGACCTCACCGCGCTGGTGCGCGACACCGTCCTGGCCGGCACCACCGCCCACGCCTCCTTGCGCCTGCTCGCCGACATCACCGACGCCCCCCGCCGCGAAGCCGTCCGCCTGCACCGCCGCCAGACCGCCCTGATCACCCACAGCTCCGGCACCACCGGCGTCAACAAGCTCATGGTCCACAACGCCCGCGCCCTCTTCCACCGGCTGCTGCCCCAGCAGCTCATCGCCTGGCCCGTCCGCAAGAAGGAGACCGTCGCCCTGGCCATGAGCTACGTGCACTCCCGCTTCTACCACTCCCTGGGCGTCTTCTTGAACTACGGCAACCCGCTGGTCATCCTCACCGACCCCGACCCCGACACCGTCGGCCCCCTCTTCACCCGCACCCGCCCCGGCCTGGTCGAGACCCACCCCAACAACTTCATCCAGTGGGAAGACCTCGCCGACGCTCCCGGCGCCCCGCTGTCCAGCGTGCGCTACTACAGCAGCACCTTCGACGCCATCCACCCGCGCACCATCCAGCGCCTGCTCGCCGCCTCCCAGCGCCGGCGCCCCCTGCTCGTCCAGCTCTACGGGCAAAGCGAGACCGGCCCCATCTCCGGTGCCTGGTACACCCGCAAGAGCGCCGCCAAGAACGACGGCCGCGACGTCGGCTTCGTCCTGCCCGGCTTCATCCGGCTGCGCGCCGTCGACGACCAGGGCCGGCGCGTCCCGCGCGGCCAGGCCGGCCACCTCGAACTGCGCGGCCGCGGCACGATCATGACCTACCTCGGCGAGGACGAACGCTACGAAAAGCAGCGCCACGACGGCTGGTGGCGCCTGGGCGACATGGGCTCCCTGCACCGCGGCGGCAAACTCCGCCTCATCGACCGCGAGATCGACCAGATCGACACCATCGACAGCAACCTCGAACTCGAGGACGTCCTGATGTCCCGCCTGGACGAACTCCTGGAAGTCATCATCGTGCCCGGCCCCGACCACACCCCCGTGCCCGTGGTCTGCACCCGCCGCGACGCCCCCCTGGACGAAGAGCGCTGGCGCACCGCCACCGCCGGCCTGCCCGCCCTGGCCGCCCCCCTGCACTGGCCCTTCGCCGACGTGCCGCGCACCTCCACCTGGAAGGTCCGCCGCGTGGAGATCACCCGCATGCTCCACGAGGGCCAGAGCCCCGCCGCCCCCGCCCACGCCACCTGAGACCCCGGCCCGTCCACCCCCGCCATCCCCCCTTATTTTCTGGAAGGACCTCCCATGGCACCCCCCTCGCCCCAGGCAGCACCCCACCCCGTCCTGGTGGTCGGCGCGGGCCCGGTCGGACTCGCCGCGGCCCTGGCCCTGCGCCACCACCACATCCCCGTCACCGTCCTCGAAGCCGACCCCGCCGACCGCACACGGCCCGGCAGCCGCGCCCTGTTCGTCCACCGCGACTCCCTGGCCCTGCTCGGCACCATCAGCCCCGGCCTGGACAAAACCCTCATCGACCACGGCGTCATCTGGCCCACCCGCCGCACCGTCTACCGCGACCGCGACGTCTTCACCCGCACCTACCCCGCCCACACCAGCGCCGCGGGCGGCCTGCCGCCCTTCACCAGCCTGCGCCAGGTCGAGACCGAAAAGCACCTGCTGCGCGCCTGCCAGGACGCCGGCGTCCGCTTCCTGTGGGACGCCCCCGTCACCGGCACCGAACCCGGCCCCGAGAGCGTACGGGTGTTCACCGCCGACGGCACCGTCCACCACGCCCGGTTCGTCATCGCCGCCGACGGCGCCCGCTCCGCCGTGCGCCACGCCCTGGGCATCCCCATGAGCGGCACCCGCTCCAAGGCCTTCCACGTCGTCGTCGACGTCGCCGAGGACCCCACCGACCCCCTGCCCCTGGAGCGGGTGTTCACCTACGAACACCCCGCCCTGGGCGGGCGCAGCGTGATGCGGGTGCCCTTCGCCGGCGGCTTCCAGCTCGACCTGCAGTGCAAGGACGGCGACGACCCCGAGCAGTGGGCCACCGAAGAGGCCGCCCGCGCCTGGGTGGCCCGCGTGGTGCCCCCCGCCTACGCCGAGCGGCTGCTGTGGGTCTCGCGCTACCACTTCCTGCAGGTCGTCGCCGACTCCTTCACCGACCCCACCCACCGGGTGATGCTGGTGGGCGAGGCCTCGCACCTGTTCCCGCCGTTCGGGGCCCGCGGCATGAACAGCGGCATCGCCGACTCCGTGGCCGCCGCCGAGGCCGTCGCCCAGGTCCTGGCCGGCGGCGAGCGCGCCGCCGCCGTCGGCGCGTTCGCCCACGCACGCCGCGAGGCCGCCCTGTTCAACTCCCGCGCGGCCGGCACCGCCCTGGCCCACCTGCGCCCGCGCCACCGCAGGACCCGGCTGCTGCAGCAGTTCTCCGCCCGCATGGCCCCGCTGGTGCCCGCCTGGGGCGAGTGGCTGGAGCGCGCCCCCTACGGGCCGCGCACCGCCCCGGCCACCGCCGTGCACGGAAGGTACTGAAGCGCCGTGCCCCACCAGACCCCGGCCTGGTTCGCCTGGCGGCCCGGCTCCCACCTGGCCCCCGCCGAGGCGCCCCGCGCCCCGCTGCTGGCCGCCGACTCCTGGCTCGTCGAAGAGGGCCGGGCACGGTTCCTGGCCGGGCACCGGGCCCGCTTCCAGGCGGCCTGCCGGGCCGCGGGCGCCGACCCCAGCCTGGACGTGACCGGCTTCCTCGACCAGGTGGCGGGCCGGCTGCCGCGCACCGGCGCCTGGTTCCCGCGCATCGAACTGCTCGGCACCGG
Source organism: Streptomyces sp. NPDC053474 (assembly GCF_044544845.1). Classification (NCBI taxonomy): domain Bacteria; kingdom Bacillati; phylum Actinomycetota; class Actinomycetes; order Kitasatosporales; family Streptomycetaceae; genus Streptomyces; species Streptomyces sp. NPDC053474. The sequence continues at coordinate 283,086 of NZ_JBITXV010000009.1, read as the reverse complement.
CCGGCCGGTGCTCGGCCTGCGCCTGCGGCCCGCCCCCGCCCGCACCACCCAGGTGCGCCTGACGCCCTGGTACGGGCCCGACCCGCGCACCTGCCCGCGCCGCAAGGGCCCCGACCTTCAGGCCCTGGCCGCCCTGCGCGCCCACGCCCGCGCCCGCGGCGCCGACGACTACCTGCTGACCGCCCCCGGCGGCCTGGCCGGCGAAGCCACCACCGCCACCCTGCTGTGGTGGGACGGCGAGCAGCTGTGCCTGCCCGCCCCCCACCTGCCCGTCCTGCCCGGCATCACCGCCGCCTGGATCACCGCCCGCGCCACCCGCCTGGGCGTGCCCCTGGCCCCGCGCCCGGCCCGCCCGGCCGACCTGAGCGGACACGAGGTGTGGCTGGTCAACGCCCTGCACGGGATCCGGCCCGTGACCGCCTGGCCCCACACCCCCTACCGGGCCGGACCCGCCCCGCGCGCCGCCTCCTGGCAGCAAGCCTGGCAGGACGCCGCCCGCCCCCTGCCCGCCGCACCCGCCCCACAGGCGGCGGCCCGCTCCTGAACCACCCCCGCCCCCTGTGCCGCCCGCTGTTCCGTCCGCCCAAGGAGAGCTTTCTGCCATGAACAGCCGCCCCCTGACCCTGGCCATCGTCGGCGCCGGCCCCCGAGGCCTGTCCGTCCTGGAGCGGACCCTCGCCGGCGCCCGCACCCTGGTCACCCGCCCGCTGACCGTGCACGTCATCGACCCCTTCCCGCCCGGCGCGGGCGCCGTGTGGCGCACCGACCAGCCCGCCCACCTGCTGATGAACACCGTCGCCTCCCAGGTGACCGTCTTCACCGACGCCTCGGTGCGCATGAAGGGGCCGCTGGTGCCCGGCCCGAGCCTGTACCAGTGGGCGCGCTCCCTGCCGCGCTCGCGCAACCCCCACCCGGCCTGGGTGCTGGACCAAGCCCGCACCCTGCGCCCCGACGCCTACCCCACCCGCGCCTTCTACGGCCACTACCTGCGCTGGGCGTTCGCCCACATCGTCTCCCGCGCCCCCGCCCACATACGCGTGCGCACCCACGCCACCCGCGCCACCGCCCTGGAGAACGGCGGAGGGCACCCGCACGGCCCGCAGACCCTGCGCCTGGCCGACGGCACCGTCCTGAGCGGCCTGGACGCGGTGGTCCTCGCCCAGGGCCACACCCCGGTGCACCCCACCGCCGCCGAGAGCGGCCTGGCCGCCTTTGCCGATCGCCACCAGCTGCGCTACATCGCCCCCGCCAACCCCGCCGACCTGGATCTGTCCGCCATCGCCCCGGGCGAGACGGTCCTGCTGCGCGGCCTGGGCCTGAACTTCTTCGACCACATGGCCCTGTTCACCCTCGGCCGCGGCGGCACCTTCCACCGCCGCCAGCACCGCCTGGTCTACCGGCCCTCGGGCCGCGAACCGCACCTGGTGGCCGGCTCCCGGCGCGGCGTGCCCTACCACGCGCGCGGCGAGAACGAGAAGGGCGCCTTCGGCCGCCACACCCCCAGGCTGCTGACCGCCGAGCGCATCGTCCGCCTGCAGCGGCAGCAACCCCTGGACTTCGCCGCCCAGCTGTGGCCGCTGATCGCCACCGAGGTGGAGGCCGTCTACTACCGCACCCTGCTGGCCGCCGGCGGCCGCCCGCGCGCGGGCCACGACCTGGCCGAGCGCTATCTGGCCGCCCCCTCCCCCCAGGCCCGCGCCTCCCTGCTGGACGCCCACCACGTGGCCGCCGACCAGCGCTGGGACTGGGAGCAGATCGCCAAGCCCTACAAGGAGACCTCCTTCACCGGCCCCGGCGACTTCACCGCCTGGCTCCTTGAGCATCTGCGGCGCGACCTGGACCAGGCCCGCCAGGGCAACCTCAGCGGGCCCGTCAAGGCCGCCCTGGACGTCCTGCGCGACTTACGCAACGAGATCCGCCAGGTCGTCGACCACAGCGGGCTGAGCGCCGACTCCCACCGCGAGGACCTCGAACGCTGGTACACCCCGCTCAACGCCTACCTGTCCATCGGCCCGCCCGCCTCGCGCATCGAGGAGATGGCCGCGCTGATCGAGGCCGGCGTGCTGGACGTGATCGGCCCCGAGGTGGACATCCGCCCAGCGAAGGGCCCTCACGGGCCCGTCTTCGCGGCCACCTCCGCGGCCGTGCCCGGCCCGCCGGTGACCGCGCGCACCCTCATCGAGGCCCGGCTGCCCGACGGCGACCTGCACCGCACCGCCGACCCGCTCCTTCGCCACCTGCTGGCCAGCGGGCAGGGGCGCCTGCACACCCTGCCCGGCCCGCACGGCGGCTACGAGACCGGCGGCCTGGCCGTCACCGCCCGCCCCTACCACCTCATCGACGCCGCGGGCCGCGCCCACCCGCGCCGCTTCGCCTACGGCGTGCCGACCGAGGCGGTGCACTGGGCGACCGCGGCGGGCATCCGCCCGGGGGTGGACTCCGTCATCCTGGGCGACGCCGACGCCATCGCCCGCAGCCTGCTGGCGCTGCCCGCGCACAGCACACCCCCCGGCTACGGTGCCGCGCTCACCGGGCGCGCCCTGCGCCCGGCCGCCGAGAGCGCCTCGCCCCTGATGGCCGCCGCCACCGGCCGCGAGTAGCCGCGTGCCCGCTCCCGCCCCCGCACTTGTCTACACTGCGCTGCCGCCCGGTGCCGCGCCCGCGCCACCGGGCGGCCGGCACAGGAAGAGGTACTGATGGCCCAGACACCCCCGCCAGCGTGCACCCCGGCGCACCTGGCCGCCCAGGCCACCCGCCTGGCGGCCGCCATGGACGCCGTCACCGACGCCGAAGCCGCCCAGCGGGGCCTGACCCGCGCCGACTTCGAGGTCCTGGCCGCCCTGCGCGGCGCCGGCGCGGCGCTCGGCTACCGGCTGCGGCCCGGTGAACTCGCCGAGCGCTGCCACCTGTCCTCCGGCGGCACCAGCAACATCATCCGCAGGATGGCCGAGTCCGGCTATGTGGTCCGCGAGGCCGACCTGCACGACGGGCGCGGCTCGTGGGCGCAGCTGACCGAGGAGGGACGCCGGGTGGTGGACGCGGTGCGCCGGGCCGCGGACGCCGTCTACGACGAGCTGCTGCGGCCGCTGCCCGGCGGCGCGGTGGACGCCCTGTCCGGGCTGATCTCCCTGGTGGCCGCCGCCCTGGAGCAGGCCCCTGCCCCGCGGCCGGGCGCGGGGGCGCTGGCCACCGGGCGGGCCCGCAGGATCGTGCGGGCCCCGCGGCCCGCCCCCAAACGCTGAAACCCCCCTCTTCCGGGCCGCGTAGGGGGGGCGGCCCGCACGGAAGGGCGAAGAGGGGGGAAGCAAGAAGGAAGCCGGGCGCGTGAGCGGCGGGGCGTACCGGTGTGGTGCCCGGCTTCCTGCCCTCCATGGTGGCCTGCTCCCGCGGCGGGCCACAAAGGCCGCGGCGCGACTTCGGCACCTGCCCCGCACCGGCCGGGGGCTGCCCCAAAGGGCGGGCCGGGCAGCGGACTTGGCCAAGTGGGGCGCGGGAGGGTCACGGCGGGAGGGCCGGGCGGAGGGCTGGGCGTTGAGCCCGGTGATGCGCGGCCATGTGGCACCCCCGAGGGGGGCCGGGCCGCCGCTCCGGGCCCGCCCGGCTATTCCTCTTCCCGCACCGCCTAGGAGGCACTGGATGAACACCAGCGTGACGCGCCCCGACGCCCATATCGGGGCGCTGCTGCGGCACTTCGGAGATCTTCGCGATGGCACCCACGGCGACGGAGCCGTCTCGCGCGCGGCCAAGGAGGAGCTGTTCGAGCGGGCCGTCGCGCTGCTGGACCCCTACGCCCGCCAGGTCCTTGAGGAGTTCAACACCCATCTGCTCAACAGCTCGGGCCAGGTGCGCGTGAGCGGCTGCACCCGGGCCAGCAACGGCGGTCTGGCCGCCACCTGGGCGCTGACCTGGCCCCAGCAGCGCAGTGAGGGCATCGACCCGGTCAGTCTGGTGGCGCACTACGGCCAGGGGTTCCACCACCCGCACCTGCGCGGCGCCACCGTCGCGGAGTGGCCGCTGAACGTCTTCAGCGACGCGCAGGCCGCCGCCGAGGTGCCCACCTTGCGCGCGATCGCCACCGCCGACCTGCACAACCTGGTCTTCCAGCGCGACTTCCGCATCGTGCCCGCCATCACCGACCCGCACCGCTCCCCCGCGGGCGCCGCATCCCAGGAGGCCTGATGCTGCGCCTGTCGGTACTGGACCAGTCCCCCATCGGCGAGGGCCAGTCGGCCGCCGAGGCCCTGCGCGCCTCCGCCGACCTCGCCCAGCACGTGGACACCCTGGGCTACACCCGCTACTGGGTGGCCGAACACCACAACTCCCCCGGCTTCGCCGGCACCGCCCCCGAAATCCTGGCCGGACAGCTCCTGGCCGCCACCCGCCACCTGCGCGTGGGCACCGGCGGCGTACTGCTGCCCCGCTATAGGGCGGCGAAGGTCGCCGAGGTCTTCAACGTGCTGGCCGCCCTGCACCCGGGCCGGGTCGACCTCGGGGTGGGGCGCGCGGGCGGCCCCGCCGACCGCTTCCCCGCCCAGGTCGAAGAGGTGCGCCTGCACCTGGGCCTCATCCCGGGGCGGCGCCCTGAGAGCGACCAGAGCGCGCCGGTGCCCCCGCAGCTGTGGCTGCTGGGCGCGGGCACCAACTCCGCCCGCCACGCCGGGCAGCTGGGCGCCTCCTTCGCCTACGCCTACTTCCTGACCCACAAGCCGGGCGGGCCGGTCCTCGACGCCTACCGCGCCGCCCTCCAAAGCGCCGGACAGGCGCCCCGGCGCGGCGTGGTGGCCGTGCGCGCGGTGACCGCGGACACCGCGGCCAAGGCCGAGGAGCTCGCCCAGAGCGTGCTGCTGTGGCGCAGCCGCAAGGACCTGGGCCAGGACCTGCCCCTGCCCTCGCCCGCCAGCGTGCGCGCCCACCGGTGGAGTTCGCTGGAGACGGAACGGGCCGCGGTGCTGCGCCGCACCCTGGTGGCGGGCACCCCCGAGCAGGTCCACGCCCGCCTGAGCGCGCTGGCCGCCGACCACGGCACCGACGAGCTGCTGGTGAACACCCTGACCGCCGACCCCGCCGACCGGGTGCGCTCCTACCAGCTGCTCGCCCAGGCCTTCCAGCTGACGGCCCCTTCGCCCGACGCCGTGCCCGTCTAGGGACGGCGCCTGGCGTGCAGGCAGAAGCGGGAGAGCCCCCTCCGGGCTCTCCCGCTTCTGCTGTGCATGGAAGCGGGGCGGCCGTTGGGATAACGGCCGCCCCGGGGGGTCTGGGTCCTCCTGTCTGCTGTTGTGGCCTGTCCTGCGGTGGATGCGTCTGGTCCGGCGTGCGGCTATCGCGTGCTCCTTTCGCCGGGGGCGGTCATCTGCCTCCTCCTTGTCTTCTTCGGTTGTTCTGCGCTGGTTGGGGATCGGGGACGGTCGGGGCCGAAGGGACGGGGGTCAGGGGTCGAAGGGACAGGGACGGGGTCGGGGTCGGGGTCGCAGGCGGTCGGGGGGGCGGGGGTTACTGGGCGTCGATCTCGTTGCGGTAGACCATGAGCTTGGCGTCCTTGGCCACGTAGTAGTTCTGCACCGAGTAGGCGATGGTGGCGAAGTCCAGGCGGCCGTCGCCGTTGAAGTCGGCGGTGGCGATGCGGGCCACGGACTCGTCGGAGACCCGCCACTTGGCCCAGACGCCGTTCTTCAGGTCGATGGCCTTGTAGTACATGACGCCCTGCCAGGGCCACGGGCCGCGCAGGGCGACCAGGAACTCGTCCTCGCCGTCGCCGTCGAAGTCGGCGGTGACGATCTGGTGGCCGGGGCCCTCGCCGTTCTCGTTCGGGTCGCCGTAGACGTCCAGCAGGACGCGGTTCCACTCGACGTCCTCGGGCCGGCCGTCGGTGGCCTTGGTGTAGACGGCGACGGTGTTGCCGTGGAAGGGCTCGACGGCGGCGACGTAGCCCATGGCGTCCTCGCCCATGCGGCCGACGTTCAGGTCGCCGCTGCCGCGGAAGCCGGTCTGCTCGAACTGGGTCAGTTCGCCGGTGCCTATGAGCTTGCGGACCCACTCCTTCTTGTTCTCGTCGTAGAACATCCAGGTGACGCCCTCGTCGGAGGCCAGCAGGAGGGACTCGCGGTCCGAGCCGGGGATGAGGCCCTGCTTCTTCTCCGCGCCGTGGATCATCCGGTAGTGGCAGTCGTCGATGACCGTCATCGGCCACTCCTGGGCCGTCTGCACGTCGTCGGGCTGGGTGAACATCACCACCGGCAGGACGGCGTGGACGTCTTCCTTGGCGACGATGGGCAGGCCGATGATCTCCAGGCGCTCGGTCTGGGTGAAGTAGCCCGCCCGCAGGCGGTGCATGCCGGTGGCGCGGCCCACGTAGTGCCTCTTCCAGCGGGACTCGTCCTTGTCGGGGCTGCCGGGGTTCTCCAGCCAGTCGATCTTGCCGCCCTCGGTGTTGGCGTCCTGGATGGTGCCGATGGGGCCGTAGAGGTCGTAGCAGAGGATGATGTCGGGGCGGCCGTTGCCGTTGACGTCGGCGTAGTCGGCGCCGACCGGCATCTTGATCTTGTCGGCGACCAGGCGGCGGGTCCACTTCTCGTCGTTCTGGTACCAGTAGATCTCGCCCAGGCGCAGGCCGTAGCCGAACAGGTCGGGCTTGTTGTCGCTGTTGAGGTCCGGGGCCTCCAGCCAGTAGCCGTCGCGCAGCTGGTCGGCGACGAGTTCGGCGGTGAACTTCGGGGCGCGGAAGGCGGACAGGGCGTTGGCGGTCATGGCGGTTCTCCTTGGGGTCTCGTGGGGCGCGGCGGCCGGATGGGGAGGGGTGCGGGGGCGGGGGTCAGGGGGTGAGGCGGTGGTATTCGACGGCGAGCCAGACGCAGTCGGTGTCGGCGTAGTACTGGTGCCAGGGGTAGTGGTAGGAGCCGTCGGGGCCGATGGTGCAGAAGGGGTCGGGGGTGGTGTAGCCGGGGCTCATGCGCAGGTCTTCGTAGAGGCGGGCGGGGTCGGGGGCGGTGAACTTCTGCATGCGGCCCAGGCCGTGGACTTGGGTGTGGACTTCGATGAAGTCGTGGCGGTTGTGGATGTGGCAGTCGGTGCCGGCCGGGGCGAACCAGAGGTTGGCCTTGATCTGGAAGTCCTGGGCGCGGGCGGGGGCGGGGGTCTGTCCCAGCAGGTGGGCGGGGTCGAAGCGGGTGGTGCCCGCGTCGTCCTGGGGGCTTTTGAACAGAGGGGTGGTGCGGGGGAAGGCGGCCTCCTCGGGGAGCAGGTCGGCCAGGTGCCGCCAGCCCGGTTCGCCGGTGATGGCGGCGATGGAGGCGTCGAGGTCGGTGCGCAGCAGGATGAGGGTGTCGGCCTCCTGGATGCGGGTGTCGCGCAGGATGGTGGAGGACAGGGGCGGTATGCCCTTGCGGGGGTGCTCGCTGAGGGTGATCGGGCGGGGCTGGGGGTTGACGACGAGGGCGGTGCCGTTGACGGCGTAGTCGCGGGCGTGGGTGACGAGGGTGGCCTTGACGTGCGGCCCGGAGAAGTTGAGCTCGGTGGCGGTGTTGGTCTGCTGGCGGGTGGGGGTGGTCATGGGGGGTGCCTCCTGCCGGGTCGTGGGTGCGGGCCGGGTGGGGTGCGCGCTCAGGCGCGGGCGAAGGTGGCGGTGCGGGCCAGTTCCGCGGACAGCTCGTCGATGGCGACGGCCGGGGTGAACTGGTCGGGGGCGGGGCTGTCGCCGAAGTAGTGGGCGATGGCGTCCACGGTGCGCTCGGTGGCGCGGCCGTCGCCGTAGGGGTTGGTGGCGTTCGCCATGCGGTCGTAGGCGCTGGGGTCGCGCAGGAGTTCGCAGGCGGCCTTCACGATGCCGGGCGTCTTGGTGCCGACCAGGCGGGCGGTGCCGGCGACGACGGCCTCGGAGCGCTCGGTGACGCTGCCGAGCACCAGGGTCGGCTTGCCAAGGGCGGGGCCTTCCTCCTGGGCGCCGCTGCTGTCGGAGACGATGAGGTCGGCGCGGCGCATCAGCTTGCTGAAGCACAGGTAGGACAGCGGGTCGACGATCGTGATGTTGGGGTGGTTGCCGATGCGGGGCAGCAGCGCGTCGCGCACGACGGGGTTGCGGTGCAGCGGGATGACCACGCGGACGTCGGGCTCGTCGGCGATGGAGGCGAAGGCCTCGGCGATCTGCGGCAGGTCCGGCCAGGCCTCGCGGCGGTGGGCGGAGGCCAGGACCACGCGGCGGTTGTCGCTGTCGAGGTCCTCGATGGCGTCCGAACCGTAGTCCTCGGCGCGGTCGCTGGCCCAGCGCAGGGCGTCGATGACGGTGTTGCCGGTGACGACGATGGTGTCGTCGGCGATGCCCTCGCGCAGCAGGTTGGCGCGGTTGCCGGGGGTGGGGGCCAGGTGCAGGGCGGAGACCTGGGCGACCAGGCGGCGGTTGCCCTCCTCGGGGAAGGGGGAGTTGAGGTGGCCGCTGCGCAGGCCGGCCTCGACGTGGATGACGGGGATCTGGTGGTGGAAGCCGGACAGGGCGCCGGCCAGGGTGGTGGCGGTGTCGCCGTGCACGAGGACGGCCTCGGCCCGCAGGTCCTTGAAGACCTCGCCCAGGCCCTGCAGGGCGCGGGAGGTCACCTGGGACAGGGTCTGGCGCGGCGCCATGATCTCCAGGTCGATGTCGGGCTTGAGGCCGAAGGCGTCCAGGGTCTCGTCGAGCATCTGGCGGTGCTGGCCGGTGGAGATGACGGTCGGGGCGAAGCGCGGGTCGTCCTTCAGGGCGCGGATGACGGGGGCGAACTTGATGGCTTCGGGGCGGGTACCAAGGACAACGGCTACGGAACGCATGGCTTTTCTTCCTTTTCTGTGTCAAGGGGGAGGGAGAGGAACGCTCATGAAGGGCTTTACGGAAGGCGCGGCACCGGATGTCGGGGTGCTCTTCGCGCCGGGCTCAGAGGGCCGTCCCGGGTGAATTGCGGGCGGCGCTTGCGGTGTTTCCCGCCGTGGGGATTCCTTCCGGTTTCCCTGCTGGCACTAGATATCTTTCCTGTGAGCTAGTTCCGCGTCAATTGAGCTTTCTCCCGCCGGTTGCACAGGAGTTGGACACCCGCGCCCCTTTCCGTGTGGAAAGGGGCGCGGACATGCGAAAACCCCCGTGCCCGCAAAGCGGGCACGGGGGTTTCCCGGGCTGGGGCGGCGCGGCGGTGCGCGCGGGCGTCTCAGGCGCGGACGATGGCCAGCACCTCGTCGCGGACGCGGGCCATCACGTGCTGCTCGCGGGCCTCGACGTTCAGGCGCAGCACCGGTTCGGTGTTGGAGGCGCGCACGTTGAACCACCAGTCGGCGCCGCTGACGGTGAGCCCGTCGAGTTCGTCCACGCTCACGCCCGGGCGTGAGCGGTAGGCGGCGCGCAGGGCCGCCAGGCGGCCTTGCTGGTCGGTGACGGTGGAGTTGAGCTCGCCGGAGCCCGCATAGCGGTCGTAGGCGGCCACCAGGCCCGACAGGGGCCCCTGCTGGCCGCCGAGGGCGGCCAGGACGTGCAGGGCGGCCAGCATGCCGGTGTCGGCGTTCCAGAAGTCGCGGAAGTAGTAGTGCGCGGAGTGCTCGCCGCCGAAGATCGCGCCGGTGGCGGCCATTTCCTGCTTGATGAAGGAGTGGCCCACGCGGGTGCGCACCGGGGTGCCGCCGTTCTCGCGTACGACTTCGGGGACGGTCCAGGAGGTGATCAGGTTGTGGATGACGGTGCCGGAGCCGCCGTTGCGGGCCAGTTCGCGGGCGGCGACCAGGGCGGTGATCGCCGACGGGGAGACCGGCTCGCCCCTCTCGTCGACGACGAAGCAGCGGTCGGCGTCGCCGTCGAAGGCGATGCCGATGTCGGCGCCCTCGGCGCGCACGCGCTGCTGGAGGTCGACGATGTTCGCCGGGTCCAGCGGGTTGGCCTCGTGGTTGGGGAAGGTGCCGTCCAGCTCGAAGTACATCGGTACCAGCGTCAGGGGCAGGCCCTCGAAGACGGTGGGCACGGTGTGGCCGCCCATGCCGTTGCCCGCGTCCACGACCACCTTCAGCGGGCGGATCCCGGTCAGGTCGACCAGGGACCGCAAGTGGGCCGCGTAGTCGTCCAGGGTCTCGCGGCGGGTGAGCGCGCCCGCCGCCGTCAGCGAGGGCGGCGCGCCCTGGGCCAGCCAGCGCTCCACCAGGGCGCGGATGTCGGCCAGGCCGGTGTCCTGGCCGACCGGGGCGGCGCCCGCGCGGCACATCTTGATGCCGTTGTACTGCGCCGGGTTGTGCGAGGCGGTGAACATCGCCCCCGGCAGGTCCAACGCGCCGGAGGCGTAGTACAGCTGGTCGGTGGAGCACAGGCCGATCTGGGTGACCGCGCAGCCGCCCAGGGCCGCGCCCTGGGAGAAGGCCAGGGCCAGGGCGGGCGAGGTGGGCCGCATGTCGTGCCCGACGACGATCGCGGCCGCGCCCGTCACCCGGGCGAAGGCGGCGCCGAAGAGCTCGGCCAGCGAGGCGTCCCACTGCTCGGGGACGATCCCGCGGATGTCGTAGGCCTTGACCAGGCCCGACAGATCGGCGCCGCCGGACGCGGCGGCGCGGGCGGCGACGGAGGTGGCGGCAGTGGTGGCGCACTGGTGCGCGGTGTGGTCCGAGGTGAGGGACACGGGGGTGCCTCCGGTGCGAGGGGAACGGGACAGGAAAGGAGGTGACGGTGCGCTGTGCGGCGGGGCCGGGGGCAGCACGAGGCCGGGCGCGCTCCGCGAGGGGTGCGGCGGCGCGCCCGGCGGCGGGTGGCCCCGCCCCCCTTGGGGCGAGGGGGCGGGGGCGGTGCGGTCCTTCAGCGGTCTTGTGGAAGTGGGGTGCGGTTCGCCAGCGCCCCGGAGGGGCGCGGGGAACTGCGCGACCAGCCACGACGGACCCGCAGGCGAGCGACGGCCCATCGCGGCCATTCCAGCGAAGCGCTCAGCGGCGGGGCAGTTCCACCGACAGGGAGTGGCGGAAGACGTCGGCGGGGTCGTAGCGCTTCTTGACCTGCTGCAGCCGCGGGTAGTTGTCCTTGTAGTAGAGCCGCTGCCAGGGCACGCCGGAGGTGTTGCGCTTGGGGTCGGCCACGTCCCGGTCGGGGTAGTTGATGTAGCAGCCGTCGGTGCGCTCGTCCAGGACGGGCACTCCCCCGGTCCTGGCGAAGAAGTCCTCGTAGAGTTCGCGCACCCAGCCCAGGTAGAAGTCGTCGTCCTTCTTGTCGGCCCAGAAGGTCTGGAAGCACATCTTGAACGCGGAGCTGCGCTGGGCGTTGGCGGTGGCGTCCGGGGCCAGGGCGTTGACCTGGCCGCCGAAGGAGAACAGCACCAGCATGGTGTCGGGGTTGTGGAAGTCGGCGCGGGTCATGTGCTTGTACAGAGCGGCGACCTGGTGGTCGGTGAAGTTCTTGCGCATGTAGCCGGACTTGTGGGCGCCGCGCGAGGTGGGGTTGGTGATGGTGGGGTTGTCGGTGCCGACCAGGCGGGTGGCCTGCAGCCAGGGCATGCGCCGGGGGGTGTGCAGGCCGGGCATGGCGGGCAGTTCGCCGTTGCCCCGGGCCAGGGGCCCCGGGCGCAGGCCGGTGCCGGCCAGGACCGCGTCCAGGAAAGAGCGCAGCAGTCCTTCGGCGCCCTCGGCGCCCGCGTCGACCTGGGTGAACATGCCCAGGCTGCCGTGGGCCCTGGCGCTGACGTTGAACAGGCTGCTCAGGTGCCGGTAGGGCGAGGCGGGGGCGCTGTGCTCCTCGTGCCAGGCGCCCCAGTTCTTCAGCAGCCGGGTGAAGCGGGCCTCGGTCAGCTGCTCCCAGGGCAGGTCGATGGCGCTGACCAGGACGGTGGAGGGCGGCTTGATCAGCTGGTCGCCCGGGTCGGTGCCGTGGGCCTGGGGTGAGCGGAAGTAGAAGCGGGTGATGAGGCCGAAGTTGCCGCCGCCGCCCCCGGTGTGGGCCCACCACAGCTCCCGGTTCGGGTCGTCCTTCTCCCGGGTGGCCAGCACGGTGCGGGCCTTGCCGTGGGCGTCGACGACGACGACCTCGACCGCGTACAGGTGGTCGGAGACCAGGCCGTGGGCGCGCGAGAGCAGGCCGTAGCCGCCGCCGCTGACGTGTCCGCCGGCGCCGACGCTGTAGCAGATGCCGCCGGGCACGGCCACGCCCCAGCCCTTGTAGAGGGTTTCGTAGACATTGAGCAGGCGGGCGCCGGGCTCGACGGTGAAGGCCCGCATCCGCTCGTCGTAGCCGACGGCCGTCATCGCGGAGAAGTCCAGGATGACCTGGGTGTCGGGGTGGGCGGCGAAGTCGGCGAAGCAGTGGCCGCCGCTGCGTACCGAGATCCGCTTGCCGTCCTTGACGGCCTTCTCCAGGGCCGCTTCGGCGTCGGCCGCCGAGGTGATCATTTTGATGTAGTCGGGTCGGGCCACGAACCGCTGGTTGTTGCCGGTGGTCAGCAGCGGGTAGCGGGGGTCGTCGGGGCCGATGAGGGCCCCGGCGGCCCGCGGGGTGCGGGCGGCCGGGGCCGCGGCGGCGGGGGTGCTCAGCAGGGCGGGGGCACCGGCTGCGGCGACCGCGGCCCCCGCGACCGCGGCGCCGCGCCCTATGAGCGTGCGGCGATCGACTTCGTTCATCGTCAGCTACCTCGTCTTTCAACAGCTCGTCACGGGCCCCGCGCCAGGAGGGGCGGGGCCCGGGAGCGGACCGGCCCGGCGGATGCCGGGCCGGAGTACGTCACCCGAAGCGGGCGGCGGATCAAAGGGGGGTGGAAGGGGGGCGGCAAAAGGGGGGGTGGTCAGGCGGGGGCCTGGGCGGGGGCGGTGCCGGTCTCCTGCGCGGTAAGGTCACCGGCCTGCGCGGCGGGCTCGCCGCCGGTGGGCCGGTGGTGGTCGCGGCGGTCCAGGCGCACCGAGTACGCGGCCACCGCCAGGGCGCCGCCGGCCAAAAGCGCGCCGATCCAGTTCGGCGCGGTGTAGCCCAGGTCGTGGTCGATGGCGAAGCCGCCCAGCCAGGCGCCCACGGCGTTGCCCAGGTTGAAGGCGGCGATGTTGGCCGCCGAGGCCAGCGCGGGGGCGCCGTCGGCCTTCTGCAGGACCCGCATCTGCAGCGCGGGCACGGTGGCGAAGCCCGCGGCGCCGAACAGGCCCAGGGTGATGGCCGCGGGCACCTGCGCGTGCGCGGTGAACACGAAGATCACCAGGACGGCGCTGAGGGCGGCGAGCGCGATCGACAGGGTGCGCATCAGGGCGCGGTCGGCCAGGCGGCCGCCGAGCACGTTGCCCGCGCACAGGCCGACGCCGAAGATGACCAGGAGCCAGCTGACCGCGCCGTCGGAGAACCCGGCGACCTTGGTCATCATCGGGGCGATGTAGGTGAAGGAGGCGAAGACCGCGCCGAAGCCGAGCGCGGTGACCGCCAGGGCCAGCCACACCTGGCCGCGGCGGAAGACGGCGATCTCGCTGCGCAGCCCGCCGGAGTCCTCGCGCGGCTGGGGCGGCACCAGGGCCAGGATGCCGAGCAGGCCCACCACGCCCAGGCCGGTGACCACCCAGAAGGTGGAGCGCCAGCCGAAGTGCTGGCCCAGGAAGGTGCCCATCGGCACGCCCAGGACGTTGGCGACGGTCAGGCCGATGAACATCAGGGAGATCGCGCGGGCCTTGCGTTCGGGCGCGACCAGGTTGGCGGCGACCACCGAGCCGATGCCGAAGAACGCGCCGTGGGTCAACGCCGCCACCAGACGGCCCGTCATCAACAGGGCGTAGCTGCCGGCGATGGCGCACAGCAGGTTGCCCAGGATGAACACGGCCATCAGCACGGCCAGCATGGTCTTGCGCGGCAGCCGGGTCCCGGCGGCGGTCATCAGCGGGGCCCCGACGACCACACCGAGCGCGTAGCCGGTCACCAGCAGGCCGGCGGAGGGGATCGAGACGCTGAGGTCGTCGGCGACCTCCTCCAGCAGGCCCACGATCACGAACTCCGTGGTGCCGATGCCGAAGGCGCCTAAAGCCAGCGCCAAAAGGGCGATGGGCATCTTCTAACTCTCCTTGTCGTGGTGGTGCAAGGTGGGGGTGCGCACACCGCGTCCCGGGTGGTCCTCGAGCAGGGCCCGCAGGCGTCTGCGGCCGCGGTGCAGCCGGGAGTTGACGGTGCCGCAGGGGATGCCGACGGCCGCGGCGATCTCCCCGTAGCGCAGGCCCTCGACGTCGGCGAGGTAGACCACGATCCGCAGCGCGGCGGGCAGGGAGCGCATCGCCTGGCTGACCGCCGCATCGGGGATGCGGTCGACGACCTGGGCCTCCACCGAGGCGAGCCCGGCGGAGGTGTGGGAGGCGGCGCCCGCCTGCTGCCAGTCCTCGATGTCGGGCACCGGCGCGAAGTGCGGCCTGCTCTTCTGGCGCCGGTAGGAGGTGAGGAAGGCGTTGGTCAAGATGCGCGACAGCCAGGCCCCCAGGCTCGTGCCGGGGCGGAACTGGTGAAAGCCCCGGTAGGCGCGGGTGTACGTCTCCTGCACCAGGTCCTCGGCATCGGCCCGGTTGCGGGTCAGGCGCAGCGCGTAGGCGTACAGGCGGGCCCGGTGGGCCAGCGCGTCGCGTTCGAAGCGGGCCGTGCGCTGCTCGGCGGTCTCCGCCCCCAACGCCGCGGGACCAGACCCAGGACCGGGCCCGGGGCTGGGGCTGGGGCTGGGCGGGGCCTTCGCCGCCCGCACCGCATACCAAGGGCCCGGCGGCCCCGCGGGGCGGCTCGGGCTGGGCAGGGTGCTGGTGCCGCTGCGGGCCGCGGCGGACGCGGGCTGCGGTTCCATGGGGCGTGTCCTTCGGTACGGGGGCAAAGGGGCGACTGCGGGAAGAAGGGGAGGGGGCGGTGCGTCCCCGGCGGGGGAGACTCAGGACGCACCGCCGCTGTGGGGTCCCCCGCGGCGGGCCGCGGCGCGCACGGCCCCGCCGTGTCCGCTCCCCCGCGCCCGGGGGGGGTGGTTGCGGGAAGGGGGGGAGGGCGGGCGGGGGGCCGCTACTGGGGGCGGCCGTGCTCGATGGTGTCGGCGACGTGCTGCCAGGCTCGGGCGCATTCGGCGGCGGCGGCCGCGACCATGCCCGCCCGGTAGGACGGCACACAGGCGGTGATGCGTCTGAACTGGGCGGGCAGATGCATCTCCAGCAGGCGCAGCAGCAGCCGTCCCGTCTCGCTCTGGCGCAGCGAGGGGTCCTTGCACAGGCTGGTGAAGACCCGCTCCAGGCCCGGGCCCTGGCCCGGCGCGGGGCGGGCGGGCGGCGGGGGCGGGTTGCGTTCGCGCCCGCCGGGCGGTGGGGCGAGCTGGCCGGGGGCGGCTTCGGGTGCGGGGGGTTCGGGGGGGCGCAGGGCCGGGGGCAGGGGGTCCTCGCCGCGCTCCAGGCGGGCGCGCACATCGCGCACGGTGCCCGGGGAGACGCCCGCGCGGCGCGCGATGTGGCGCAGCGAGGCCTGCGGTTCGGCGCTGAGGAGGCGGCTGGCCGCCCGGCGTCCGGCCACCGGGTCCACGGGGCGGAACTTGCCGTCCTGGCCCACCCGCGCCGGGGGGGCCGCTTCGGGCGGCATGCCGCGCCGGCGCAGGGCGGCGACCGTTTTGGGATCCAGGCCCGCGACCGCGGCGATGGCCCGGTCCGACCACTGGGCGTGGGTGATGATGATGCGGGCGGCGGCCGCGGCGCGTTCGGCCAGGGTCAGCGGCATGCCGTGGGCGATGTTGCGCTCCACGGCGACGACGAAGGCGTCTTCGGCGCTGCCGTCGAAGTAGGTGACCTCCACCAGGTCGCGCTGCTGCATCAGCGCCGCGCGCAGCCGGTGCATGCCGTCGATGACCCGCATCGTCTCGCGGTGCACCAGGATCGGCGGCAGCACCGCGCCGCAGGCGCCCAGGGTCCGCGCGTGCTGGAGGTTCTCCCCGATGCGCGGTGAGTCGGCCGGGCGCAGGATGCCGATGGGCACCTGGTGCACGGCACCGTCCAGGGCCGCCTCGACACCGGGGGCCGCCTGGCCGGGCAGCTCCGGCGCCTCCAGCAGGTTTGACCGGTGGCCGAAGCCGGGGTGTTCTGCGGGGTTGACGCCCATGCTCGGTGCACCTCCTCCACAAAAAAGGGGGGTCGAAACCGGTGTCGGCGGTGCGCGCGGCGGCCCGCCGCCGGCGCGGGGGGTGGCCCCGCACCAGCACCCCCTGACCGTACATAGCTGTCGTTCGGTTTTTCTGCCGCCTGCGGGCGGCGCGGCGCGATATGGGCAAGTCCCGGCGCCGGGGCGGGGCCGGGGTGTGCAACCGGGGAGTTTCCGCGGTTGCACACCCCGGGCGGGGCGGCCCCCGGGTGCGGGCCGGGGGCCCGGCCTGGCGCGGGGGTCAGGCCGCGGAGGCCAGCGAGTGCTGGGCGACGAAGTCGCGCAGCCAGGCGCGGAATTCCGGGCCCAGGTCCTCGCGCTCCCAGGCCAGGCGCACGGTGGCGCGCAGGTAGTCCGCGCGGTCGCCGGTGTCGTAGCGCCGGCCGCGGAAGACCACGCCGTGCACGGGACCGGCCGATGCGGTCGCGGCCAGGGTGCGCAGGGCGTCGGTGAGCTGGATCTCGCCGCCGCGGCCGGGGTCGGTGGCGCGCAGGGCGGGGAAGATCTCCGGGGCCAGGACGTAGCGGCCGATGACCGCGTAGTTGCTGGGGGCGGTGCCCGGCTCCGGCTTTTCCACCAGGTCGGCGATGGCCACCACGTCGCCGCGGGCGCCGGGGCGCAGGCGGGCGCAGCCGTACAGGTGGGTCTGGGCGGGGTCGACCTCCATCAGGGCCACCACGCTGCCGCCGTGCTGGGCCTGGACCTGGGCCATCTGGGCGAGCAGCGGGTCGCGCGGGTCGATGAGGTCATCGCCGAGCAGCACCGCGAAGGGCTCGGCGCCCACGTGCCGGGCCGCGCACAGCACGGCGTGGCCCAGGCCGCGCGGGTCGCCCTGGCGGATGTAGTGGATGTCGGCGAGGTCTGTGGGGGCGCTGACCCGTTGCAGGCGGTCGGCGTCGCCCTTGCGGCGCAGGGTCTCCTCCAGCTCGTGATTGCGGTCGAAATGGTCTTCCAGCGGCCGCTTGTTGCGCCCGGTCACCATGAGGATGTCGGACATTCCTGCGGACACCGCTTCCTCGATGACGTATTGGATAGCGGGTTTGTCCACGACCGGAAGCATTTCCTTGGGCGTGGCCTTGGTCGCCGGGAGGAATCGGGTGCCCAGGCCCGCGACGGGAACAACTGCCTTGGTAATACCGACAGACGCGACATTCATGGGATTCACGCTAGGGGCGCCTTACCGGGCGTGGAAGCAAGAGGGGGCGCGGGGCGGCGACTTCGGCAATTGCGCGGGCGCTGTTGTGGTGGGTGTTCTGTCGGCCCGTCTAGACTGCGCTGCTGACGGGGCAGGCCGGCGGGCGGCACGAGTGCGGGAGCGGGGACGACGTGAGGGCGGAGACGGCCGGGCGGCGCGGCGGGCAGCAGGTGCCCTCCCTGGAGCTGGCGCAGCTCGCGGCGCGGCTGTGTGCCGCGCTGGATGCCACCACCAACAGCAGGGTGGCCCAGCACGGGCTGACCCGGGCGGACTACGACGTGCTGGCCGCGCTGCGCGGGGCGGGCGGTGAGCTGCGGCTCAAGCCCACCGAGCTGGCGGTGCGCTGCCGGCTCTCCTCGGGCGGCACCAGCAATGTGCTGCGCCGGATGTCGGAGTCGGGCTATGTGGTGCGCGAGGCCGACCTGGCCGATGGGCGCAGCGCCTGGGCCCAGCTGACCGAGGAGGGCCTGCTGATCACCTCGCGGATCCAGGACGGGGTCGCGGCCGTGCAGGAGCGCCGTCTGGCGCTGCTGCCGCCGGGCGCGGTGGACGCGCTGTCGGCGCTGCTCGCCCAGGCCGCCGAGGTCCTCGAAGCCCCCGAATAGCAACAGGGCCCCGGGGGGACGGTCAGGCCGCCACGCGGCTGCGGGCGTGCAGGGTGGAGACCGCGCGCAGCAGGCGGGCGGCGTCGGGGACGCCCTCGGTGCGCCAGGAGCCGATGACCAGGGTCGGCACGGTGTGGATGCGGTGGGTGCGCCGGGCCTCCTCCTGGGTGGCGCGGTGGTGTTCGGCCGCCTCCGCCGAGGCGGTCCAGGAGGTGAACCGCCAGGGGTCCAGGCCGCTCTCGCCGGCCAGGGCGGCCAGGGTGTCCAGGTCGGCGATGTCCTGGTCGTGGTGGAAGTAGGCGTCGAAGACGGCCGTGTCGTAGGCGGGTCCGGCGCCGTGGCGCCAGGCGAAGGTGTGCCCGTGCATGGCCAGGTCGGTGCGCGGCAGCGGCCGGGAGGGGGCGGTGGTGAAGGGCACGCCGAGCCGGTGGGCCATGGGCACCACGGAGTTCTCCCAGACGCCTTGGGGATAGTCCTTCTTGCCGCCGGCCGGTATGCCCCCGGGGTGCAGTTCGTAGGGGCGCCAGCGCACGGCGTGGTCCTGGGCGAGGCCGGTATCGGCGATCACTTTGCCCGTCATGACGGAGAAGGGGCACAGATAGTCGAACCAGACGTCGATGGTGAGGGACATCAGGACTCCTTACACAAAAAGCAAAAGCAGGAGGGGCGTCCCGGTTCTCCGGGCGGCGCCGCGGGCCGCGGTGCCGCCCCGGAAAGGGCCGGTGCCGGGTGCCGCGGCCCGCGGCCCGGCGCCAAGGTCAGGAGAAGGTGGCGGGTGCCGCGGGGCGGGGCGACGGACGTGCGGTGTGGCGGGAGGCTGTTGTCGCACAAAGGGGGGGTGGGATATGGGGGGCGGGGGTGGTTTCAGGCGGGGCCGGGGGCGGCCCCGGCCGGGGCGGGGGGCTGGCAGATGACGACGTCGTCGAGGACGGCGATGAGAGGCGGCACCGGGCCCGCCGCCCCGGCTGCGGTGAGGCCGGTGAGGTCGGTGAGGGGGTGGATGGCGATGGCCAGGCGGCAGGTACCGGTGGCGCCGTCGGCGTGGTGGGTGCGCAGGCCCAGGAGCAGGCCCAGTCCCTGCCCGGCGGGCCGGGGGCCGGGCGCGGCCAGGGCGAGCTCTTCGATGCTCACGCGCTCCACCACCCGCCCGCCCCCGCCCGGGCCTGCCCGCCCGGGTGTGCGGGCGGGGAGCCAGGCGGCCAGGGCGCGTTCCAGGCGGTCGAAGGGGATGGCCAGGGCGGTGCAGGTCACCGGGGTGCTCCGTGGCGGCACACGCAGAACCAGTAGAAGCTGTGGCCGGTCAGGCTCAGCTGGTAGGGGCGCGGGCCGATCGGGGGGAAGGTGGTCTGGCCGGTGACCTCCACCGGGACGACGCCGTTGTAGGCGCGCAGGTCGAGTTCGACCGGCTGGGGGTGGCGCGAGAGGTTGTTGACGCACAGCATCTCGGTGGGGTGGCCGTCCTCGTCGAAGTGGCGGCGCACATAGGCGAGCACGGCGGCGTTGGAGGTGGGGATCTCCTCGAAGTCGCCCAGGCCGAAGGCCTTGTGGTGGCGGCGCCGGGCGGCCAGCATGCGGCGTGTCCAGCGCAGCAGGGAGGCGCGGTTGTCGCGCTGGCTCTCCACGTTGACGGCCGGGTAGCCGTAGACGGGGCCCAGGTTGGTGGGCAGGGTCAGGCTGGCCGGGTCGCCCTCGGAGAATCCGGCGTTGCGGTCGGGCGTCCACTGCATGGGGGTGCGCACCGCGTCGCGGTCGCCGAGCCAGATGTTGTCGCCCATGCCGATCTCGTCGCCGTAGTAGAGGATCGGCGAGCCGGGCAGGGACAGCAGCAGCGCGGTGAACAGCTCGATCTGGTCGCGGTCGTTCTCCAGCAGCGGCGCCAGGCGCCGGCGGATGCCGATGTTGGCGCGCATCCGCGGGTCCTTGGCGTACTCCGCGTACATGTAGTCGCGTTCCTCGTCGGTGACCGTCTCCAGGGTCAGCTCGTCGTGGTTGCGCAGGAACAGGCCCCACTGGCAGGCGGCGGGGAGTTTGGGGGTCTTGGCGAGGATCTCCGAGACGGGGAACTTCGATTCCTTGCGCACGGCCATGAACAGGCGCGGCATGAGCGGGAAGTGGAAGGCCATGTGGCATTCGTCGCCGCCGCGTTCGTAGTCGCCGAAGTAGTCCACGACGTCCTCGGGCCACTGGTTGGCCTCGGCCAGCAGGATGCGGCCGGGGTAGTGGGTGTCGATGACCTCGCGTATCCGTTTGAGGAAGGCGTGGGTTTCGGGCAGGTTCTCGCAGTTGGTGCCCTCGGCCGCGAACAGGTAGGGCACGGCGTCCAGGCGGAAGCCGTCGATGCCCAGGTCGAGCCAGAACCTGAGGGCGGCGATGATCTCGTCCTGGACGGCCGGGTTGTCGAAGTTCAAATCGGGCTGGTGGGAGAAGAAGCGGTGCCAGTAGTACTGCTTGCGCACCGGGTCGAAGGTCCAGTTGGAGGTTTCGGTGTCGACGAAGATGATGCGGGCGTCGGGGTACTTCTCGTCGTCGTCGGCCCACACGTAGTAGTCGCCGTAGGGGCCCGTCGGGTCGGCGCGTGAGGCCTTGAACCAGGCGTGCTGGTCGCTGGTGTGGTTCATCACGAAGTCGGTGATGATGCGCAGGCCGCGCGCGTGGGCGGCCTTGAGCAGGGCGCGGAAGTCCTCCAGGGTGCCGAACTCGGGCTGCACCGCGCGGTAGTCGGAGACGTCGTAGCCGCCGTCGCGCAGCGGGGACTTGAAGAACGGCGGCAGCCACAGGCAGTCCACGCCCAGCCACTGCAGATAGTCCAGCTGGGAGGTGAGTCCCTTCAGGTCGCCGACGCCGTCGCCGTCGCTGTCCTTGAAGGAGCGGACCAGCACCTCGTAGAAGACGGCCCGCTTGTACCAGTCGGGGGTGTCGGTCACCGCTTTGGTGGACGGGGTGACGGGCACGGGCGCGCGCCGGGCGGTGGTGGCTTCGGCCTGGTCGGTGCTCAAGGGTTCCTCCAGGTGACGATGCGGGTCCCGGAGTGCTCCGGGCGGTTCGAACAAGGGGGGCGTCGCTGAGCGGGGTGTGCCGCGCGGCGCCCCCTCCTTTTCACCTCGTGTACGGGGGGTGGTGACGGCGCGTGCGGGGGGGCGGCGCGGCGGGGCTTAGCGGGGGCCGTCTGCCGGGGCGGCGCGGGCGGCGTGCCGGGCCGCCTGGCGGGGCGCGGTGCACGCCGGGCGCGGCGGGGCCGGTGGGGCCGGGGCGGCCGGGGGGCGGGGCGCGGTCAGGGGCGGGGCGCGGTCAGGGGCGGCGGGGCCGCTCATCGTCCACCCCCTTTGGGCGGTCGTCGTTGACCTGGCAAGGGTTTCAGCATTCTGAGGGCGTCCGGCGCGGGCAAGGAAGGGCCTTTCATCCCGGCAAGTTGCCCAAGTCGGCTATTGTTTGCGGGAATTGCCGGGGCGGGTTCGCGGTGTTTCGCGGATACCGCGAGCAGGCGCATCGCGGGCTTTTCCACCGCGTGGTGGAGCAGCGCGGCAAGCAGCAGGCTCACCGTGAAGGCACCGGCCAGGACGAGCAGGGCGAGGGGGGTGCTGAACGCGGGCCGTCCCAGTGCCTGGTGGCCGTGGATGAGGACCAGGCGGTGCACCAGGTACAGCGCGAAGGACAGCTCGCCCAGGCGCACCCACCAGGGCCCGGCGACCCGGGTGGGGCGCCCGGTGGCGTCGGCGTGGGCCAGGGCGCCGATCAGCAGGGCGATCGGCACGACGGTGGCGGCCACCAGGCTTGCCAGGTAGGGCAGCTGGGTGGCCAGCACATACCCGGCGCCCAGGAGCAGGGCCGCGGGCAGCGGGCGCGGGCCCCGGAAGCGGCCCTCGCGCACGATCCGGGCCACGACCATGCCCAGTGCGAACTCCGCCGCGCGCACCGGCGGGAAGACGTACAGCAGCCAGTACTGCCACTGGCCGGTGGTGCCGTCGGGCAGGACCAGGGCCGGGGTGGCGGGCAGCAGCGCGACGGCGGCGGGCAGGGCCATCACCGCCCCCGCCAGGCCCGCGGCCACCGGCACCAGGGCGCGGCCGGGCAGCGCGCGCAAGGCCCGCCACAGCAGCGGGAAGGCCAGGTAGAACAGCAGCTCGCAGGAGAGCGACCAGCTGACCGGGTTGCCGCTGACGTACAGGTGGGGCTGGGGGAAGAACGACTGGAGCAGCGTCACGTTGACCGCCACCGCGCCGGGGCCGGGCACGGATCCGGTGGCGGCGAGCAGGACGAAGGCGGCCAGGGCGGTCACCAGGTGGCTGGGGTAGATCTTGGCCAGGCGGCGGCGCCAGAAGCGGCGCGCGCGCTCGCCGGGCCGGGCCGACCAGGTCAGCACGAAGCCGCTGAGCACGAAGAAGAACGACACCCCCACCCAGCCCGCCTTGGACAGGGCCTCGGCCAGGCGGTGCTGGGCGCCCGCGTCGGCGAAGAAGCCCGCGAAGGAGGCGTGGAAGGCGAACACCGAGGCGGCGGCGGCGAAGCGCATGCCGGTCAGGGAGGGCAGGCGGTGCGGGCGGACGACAGCGACGGCGGCGGCCATGCGAAAACACTCCTGGGCGATCACGGCCCGGGGTGCGCCGGGCGGCGCGCCCCGGGCCGGGCGGGGAGCCGCGCGCCTGCCCCGGTCCGCCCGGCCGCCGGGGCTCCCCCGGTCCAAGGTGGCGCGCCCGGCGGGGCGGGGCGCACCGGTCATCTGCGGCCGGGGGCGGTGGCGCGCGGGGCGGCGGGGCAGGGCACGGGGGGCTTCGGCCGGGGGGGGGCGGTGTGCCACGGCAGGGGCTGGGCGGGGCACGGGGCGGGCCGGGTGGGGCGGCAGGCAGGGAGCGGGCCGGGCGGTGTGCGCGACGGCGCCGCTCAGGGCGGGGCGGGGGCGTGGGGCGGCGTGGTTCAACGGGCCGGGGGCGGCGTGCGGGAGTCGGGGTGGAGGGGGTGGGCGGGAATGAGGGGGTGTTCTCTTCACAGGTGACCAGTGAATTCGCCGCACCCTCGTATGGATTTGGCAACTCCGCTGCGACTGGGGCAAGTTGGCCGAGTCTCCCGATGCGCGCCGCCGTTTATTGCCCCCTTGCGCGAACAGCGGGTTGACTCCGAATGTCCCTGATTTCGGCCATCGGCCGGGCTATTTCTTCTCTCGCGGGGACGGATCTCATCCGACGACAGGGAGACCTCGTGTCCAAACGCATCCTGGTCGTGCTTTCCGAATACGGCTACTGGGGCGAGGAACTCGTGGGCCCAATCGAGGCTTTCGACGCACGCGGGTATCGCACCACGTTCATGACACCGCACGGCAAGCGGGCCCAGGCCCTGCCGCCCAGCCTCGATTCCGAGTACATCGACCCCCCGCTGGGCCGTGCGGTCACCTCGCGGGACATGGCCCGCCGTGCCCGGGCGCTGGATGACTCCAGCCGTCTGGACAATCCCCTGAGCCTGGCGGAAATGATCCCCGAGCGCCCGTACTTCAGCGCGCTGAACCACCTGCGGGAGCTGGAGAGTTACCACAGCAACCTGGCGGCGGCCGTGCAGGAGCTGCTGGGCGGCTTCGACGCGCTGGTCATCGTCGGCGGCAGCGGCCCGATCGTGGACCTGGCCAACAACGAGCGGCTGCACGAGCTGGTCCTGGCCTTCGCCCGGGCCGACAAGCCGATCCTGGCCGAGTGCTACGGCGTGGCCGCGCTCGCCTTCGCCCGGGACTGGGACGCGCGGGCCAGCCTGCTGTGGGGCAAGCACGTCACCGGTCACCCCAAGGAGTACGACTACAAGGACGGCACCGGGTTCGTGGGCGTCGACTTCAACATGGGGCCGCCGCCCTACCCGCTGGAGTACATCCTGCGCGATGCCACCGGCCCCGGCGGCGCCTTCCACGGCAACGTCGGCAAGGAGGTCTCGGTGGTCGTGGACTTCCCGTTCATCACCGCGCGCTCCACGCCGGACTCGGTGACGGCCGGGGAGATGCTCATCGAGGTCCTGGAGAACGGCCTGCGCCGCTACGGCTGGTGACCCCCGCCCCCGGCGGGGTGATGGTGAAGGAGGAGAGGCCCATGTCCGCCAGGCCCGCCAAGGCCGCGGTGTTCGAGCAGCTGGCCGCCGAGGGTGTGCGGCATCTGTTCGGCAATCCCGGCACGGTCGAGCAGGGCCTGCTGGACCTCGCCGGGGACAGCGAGGTCGGCTATGTGCTGGCCCTGCACGAGAGCGTCGCGGTGGCCATGGCCGACGGCTACGCGCGCGCCGCCCAGCGCCCCGGCGTGGTCCAGCTGCACAGCGCGGTGGGCCTGGGCAACGCGATCGGCATGCTGTACCAGGCCAAGCGCGGCGCCTCGCCGCTGGTGGTCCTCGCCGGGGAGGCCGGGGTGCGCTATGCGGCGCTGGACGCGCAGATGGCCGCCGATCTGGTGGCCATCGCGCAGCCGGTGACCAAGTACGCCGCGCGGGTCCTTGACGCCTCCTCGGTGCTGCGGGAGCTGCGCCGCGCGGTGAAGATCGCCATGACGCCGCCGCGCGGCCCGGTCCTGGTGGTGCTGCCCGCCGACATCCTGGAGCAGCCCACCGCCGAGCCGGTGGTGCCCGCCTCGATCCCGCACACCCGCTCCGTGCCCGAGGCGGCCGCCCTGGCACGGGCCGCCGCGTTGCTGGCGGGCGGCGAGCGGCCGCTGATCCTGATGGGGGACGGCGTGGCCGCCAGCGGCGCCCAGCAGGCCCTGACCCGGGTCGCGGAAGCGCTTAGCGCACCGGTGTGGGGGGTGAACTCCTCCGAGGTCAACTTCGATGCCGCCCACCCGCTGTTCGGCGGCCTGCTGGGGCACATGTTCGGCGCGGACAGTGCGCGGGTGGTGGGCGGCGCGGACGCGGTGCTGATCGTGGGCACCTATGTGTTCCCCGAGGTCTTCCCCGAGCTGGCCAGCCCCTTCGCCCCGGGTGCGGCGGTCGTGCACATCGACGCCGACGCCTATGAGATCGCCAAGAACTTTCCCGTGGATCTGGGACTGGTCGCCGACCCGGCCCTGGCCCTGGAGGCCCTCGCCGACCACCTCGCCGCGCTGGCGGGCGGGCCGGGGGGCGCACGTGAGCCGCGGGCCGCGCAGGCGCCCGCCGCCGCCCCGGCCGCGGGGCACCGGCGGGCCGGGCGGGAGGCGGGCGGGCGGGAGTCGCTGATGGAGTGCTTCGTCCGGGAGCTGGCCGCCCAGGCCCCGCCCGACCTGGTGGTGTTCGACGAGGCGCTGACCGCCTGCGCCCCGCTGCTGCGCCAGCTGCCGCCGCGGCGGGCGGGCAGCTACTTCCAGACCCGCGGCGGCTCGCTGGGGGTGGGCATCCCCGGCGCGCTGGGCGTCAAACTGGCCCGCCCCGAGGCGCCGGTGGTGGCCTTCACCGGCGACGGGGCGAGCATGTACACCATCCAGGCGCTGTGGAGCGCGGCCCGCTACCGCATCGGCGCCGCGTTCGTGATCTGCAACAACCGCCGCTACCAGCTGCTGGACGACAACATCGAGCGCTACTGGGCCGAGCTGGGCATCGCCCCGCACGCCCACCCTAAGGCCTTCGACCTGTCCGGGCCCGACATCGACTTCACCGCCCTGGCCGCCGCCCTGGGCGTGCCGGGGCGGCGGGTGGACAAGCCCGGCCAGGTGCCCGGCGCGGTGCGCGCCCTGCTCGCCCACCGGGGCCCGTACCTGGTGGATCTCGACACCGCCTAGCCCCTCGCCCCCGCCCCTCTTGGGAAAGGCGGTGGGGGCGGCACGTCCTAGTGGAGCCAAGGAGGCTGCCCATGTCCCCCCTGCGGACCCCTCCCGCCGAGCACACCGCCACGAGCGCGATCGGCCAGCTGGTCAGCGACTGGTACCGGGCGCTGGACCGGCACGAGCCGCTGGCGGTGCTGGCCGCGATGGTCACCGACGATGTGGTCCTGCATCTGCCCGAGGGCGCGGTGCACGGCCACAGCGGCCTGGCCCAGTGGTACGAGGCGGTCACCCACCGCTTCTTCGACGAGGAGCACACCCTGACCTCCCTTGAGGTCCGCCCGGCCCAGGGCCCCTGCGCGGAGGTGGACCTGGTGGTCAACTGGCAGACCAGGGTGTGGCAGGCGCCCGCCGCGCGCAGCACCTGGCTGGGCTTTGATGCCCACCAGCGCTGGACGGTGGCCCACGACGGCGCCCGCTGGCGCATCCGCACCTACACCGTCACCGCGCTGGCCCCGATGCCCGGCTCGCCCCCGCTGTAACCGCGCCCGGCCCCCCCCTTTGGCGGGCCGCGGCCCCGCTTGTTGTGTCTGTGCCACGCCCCCTATGACTTCGGGATCGTCCACATGGGAATCGTCAAACCCCTGCCCACCGGCCGGCTCGCCGGCAAGCGCCTTGGCATCCTGCTGGAAAGCGGCTACGTCGAGGAGGAGATCGCCTACTACCAGCGCCGCTTCGCCGAGGACGGGGCCGAGGTGACGCTGCTGACCCGGCTGTGGGGACTGTCGTCGATCACCTTCACCGGCCAGGGCCACCAGGCGCCGCTCACCGTCGAGGGCGACCTGGAGGCGGTCGACTTCCACGAACTGCTGCAGTACTCGGCGCTGATCGTGCCCTCGGGGCTGGTCGCCGAGCGGCTGCGCTACAGCGAGGACGTGGAGCAGATCTCGCCCGCCCTGGAACTGCTGCGCCGCGCCTTTCGGGTGCCCAGTGTCCTCAAGGCGTTCTCCTGCCACGGCCTGCAACTGCTCTCGGCCGCCCCCGAGCTGCTCCGCGACCGGCCGGTGACCTGCCACAACAACGTGGCCGGCGATGTGCGCAACATGGGCGCGGTCTACCTCAACCAGGACCTGGTCGTCGACCGCGACCTGATCACCTCGCGCACGGTCGAGCACTGCCATCTGCTGGCCCGCACCGTCATCGAGCGCCTTACCCTCCCGGCGAGGGCGGCCGCATGAGCGCGCCCGCCCCGCTGCCGTTCTCCTTCTCCGACCTGAGCACCGGCTACGTCACCGGCCGGCTCGGCAGCCGCTTCACCCTGACCACCCCCGACGGCCGCGAGGTTTTGATCCATCTGAGCGCCGCCACCACCGGCCAGCGCCTGCGCAACCTCGGCGAGCCCTACCAGGACGTGAGCGGGCAGCTGGCCGAGCTGCTCACCCCGGGCACCTACGTGTTCGTCTACGGGCCCATCTACCCCGCCAGCGCGGGCCTGTTCTACCAGGCCGACCGGGTGGTCATCGCCGCCGGGCCGGGCGCGCTGCCGCCCTGGCAGCAGCGCGGCTGGTGGACGCGCCAGCTCACCGAGCTGGCCTGCTTCTACCGGCGCTCGCAGTTCGGCGCGGGCGCGGTGGACTTCGCCGAGTACCGCACCGAGATCCACGGCAGCGGCCACAAGACCACCCAGCACATCCAGGAGACCGACACCCTCTCCCGCCTGGTCTACGGCATGGCCAGCGCCTATCTGCTCACCGGCAACGAGGACTTCCTGGACGTCGCCGAGCGCGGCTCGCGCTATCTGCACGAGCACCTGCGCTTCCACGACCAGGGCGAGGGCATCGTGTACTGGTACCACGGCGTGGACGTCTCGGGGCCGGTGGAACGCAAGCTGTTCGCCTCGGAGTTCGGCGACGACTACCGCGCCATCCCCGCCTACGAGCAGATCTACGCGCTGGTCGGGCTGACCCAGACCTACCGCGTCACCGGCGATACGCGGATCAAGCAGGACATCGAGGCGACCGTCAAGCTCTTCGACACCGCCTTTCACGACCCGCGCCTGGGCGGCTACTTCTCCCACATCGACCCGGTCACCCTCAGCCCCCACCACGACAGCCTGGGCCCCAACCGCTCGCGCAAGAACTGGAACTCGGTGGGCGACCACGCCCCCGCCTACCTGATCAACCTGTACCTGGCCACCGGCGAGGAACGCTACCGGCGCATGCTCGAGCACACCTTCGACATGATCGTCACCTATCTGCCCGACCGCTCCCGCGACAAGAGCGTCTTCGTCAACGAGCGCTTCCACGCCGACTGGACCCCCGACCACGACTGGGGCTGGCAGCAAAACCGCGCGGTCGTCGGCCACAACCTGAAGATCGTGTGGAACCTGATGCGGATGCACGCCGCCCTGCCCAAACGCGAATACCGCCAGCTCGCCGAGCAGCTGGCCGCCGCGTTGCCGCCGGTGGGCCGCGACGGGCAGCGCGGGGGCTGGTACGACGTCCTGGAACGCGAGGCCGAGGACGGCATGCACGCCTTTGCCTGGCACGACCGCAAGACCTGGTGGCAGCAGGAGCAGGCCATCCTCGCCTACCTCGTCCTGGCCGGCGCCACCGGCCAGGACACCCACCTGCGCCACGCCGACGAGGCGGCCGCCTTCTACAACGCCTTCTTCCTCGACCACGACGAGGGCGGCGTCCACTTCACCGTCCTGGCCAGCGGCATCCCCTACCTGCTGGGCAACGAACGCCTCAAGGGCAGCCACGCCATGGCGATGTACCACAAGGCCGAACTGTGCTACCTCGCCGAGGTCTACACCCGGCTGCTGGTGCGCGGCGAGCCGCTGGACCTGTGGTTCAAGCCGCACGCCGACGCCGACTTCCCCGGCCACCTGCTGCGGGTGGCCCCCGACCTGCTGCCGCCCGGCCGCGTGGAGATCGAGCACGTCCTGATCGACGGCGCGCCCTACCACGACTTCGACGCCGCCGAGATGAGCGTGCGCCTGCCCCGGCGCGATGAGCGCATGACCGTCCAGGTCCGCCTGCGCCCCACCCGCCCCTGACCCCCACTCCCTGCCCCCTCTACCTGCCCCTCTCTTCCTGCTCTCTTCTTCCGTGCTGCCGGGCGCCGTTGCCCGCCCGGCGGCGTCTGGTCCGCTGTTGATTTCGCCCGTACCGCGATGAGCGACTTTCCAAGGGATGACGTGATGAGTTTTGAGGCCTACTTCGGGTTCACCGGTGACACCGCCACCATCTACCTCAGCGGGGATCTGACCGACAAACGGGTGCCCGCCGTGCGCACCCTGATCGACCAGGCGCTGTCGCGCCCGGTGAACCGGCTGGTGCTGCGCATGCACGGGCTGACCTCGCTGTCCGCGGCCGGGGTGCGCTGCCTGTGCTGCACCCAGCAGCAGCTGCCCGCCAGCGCGCAGATCGTGGTGGACGGCGCCTGCGACAGCGTCCGCCGCGTACTGCAGGCCAGCGGCTTCGCCCAGGCCATCACCCTCATCGAGGGCTCACTGAGCCTGCCCGACGAACCCGCCGCCGCCTGACCCAGCCCCTGCTTCTTTTGCCGTATGTCCCGTGCCCCCCTTTTTTTCGTACGTCCCGCACCACCCGCGCTACCCAAGGGAGATTCTCCGACATGAAGGCTGTTGTGATGGCCGGCGGCGAGGGCTCACGGCTGAGGCCGATGACCTCGGACCTGCCCAAGCCGCTGCTGCCGGTCGCCGACCGGCCGATCATGGAGCACGTGCTGCGCCTGCTCAAACGCCACCGCCTCACCGACACCGTCGTCACCGTGCAGTTCCTGGCCTCCCTCATCCGCGAGCAGTTCGGCGACGGCCACGCGCTGGGCATGCGCCTGAGCTACGCCACCGAGCCCTATGCGCTGGGCACCGCGGGCAGCGTGAAGAACGCCGCCGGCCTGCTGGACGACGAGCCGTTCGTGGTGATCTCCGGTGACGCGCTGACCGACATCGACCTCACCGACCTGATCGCCTTCCACCGCGCCAAGGGCGCCCTGGTGACGGTGTGCCTGACCCGGGTCGCCGAGCCGGTGGAGTTCGGCATCACCGTCGTGGACAGCAGCGGGCGCGTGGAACGCTTTTTGGAGAAGCCCACCTGGGGCCAGGTGTTCTCCGACACCGTCAACACCGGCATCTACGTCATGCAGCCCGAAGTCCTCGACTACGTCGCCGCGGGCGAGAGCGTGGACTGGTCCAGCGACGTCTTCCCCCGCCTGCTTGAGGAGGGCCGGCCCGTCTACGGCTACGTCGCCGAGGGCTACTGGGAGGACGTGGGCACCCACGCCAGCTATCTGCGCGCCCAGGCCGACGTCCTGAGCGGACGGGTGGGCGTCAAGCGCGCCGGAGTGGAACTCTCCCCCACCGTGCGGGTCGACGCCAGCGCCCGCATCCACCCCACCGCCCAGCTGACCGGGCCGGTGTATGTGGGCCCCCACGCCCAGATCGGGGCGGGCGCGGCCATCGGCGAGCACACCGTGGTGGGCGCGCACGCGGTCATCGACCAGGGCGCCCAGCTGCGCCGCGTGGTGATGCACCCGCACGCCTACGCGGGCCCCGGCGCCGTCCTGCGCGGCTGCGTGATCGGCCGCAACACCAGCCTGCGCCGCAACGTGCGCATCGAGGAGGGCAGCGTCCTGGGCGCGGGCTGCGTGGTGGAGGAGGACGCCCACGTCGCCGCCGACGTCCTCATCTACCCGGGCAAGACCATCGAGGCGGGCACCACCGTCAGCGACAGCCTGGTCTGGGAGTCACGCGCCACCAAGTCGCTGTTCGGGCCGCGCGGCGTGCGCGGCGCCCTCAACAGCCAGGTCACCCCCGACCTCGCGGTGCGCCTGGCCAGCGCGTTCGCCACCACCCTGCCGCGCCAGGGCACGGTCACCGTGGCCCGCGACCACGGCGTGGCCGCTCAGGTCCTGCTGCCCGCCATGATCTCCGCGCTGCGCGCGGCCGGTCTGGGGGTGCGCGACCTGGGACACGTGCCGCTGCCGCTGGCCCGCCGCCACACCGCCGCCGATGACAGCCACGGCGGCATCGTGGTCACCACCACCCCCGGCAGCGAGGAAAGCGTCGACATCGTCTTCTTGGACGCGCACGGCATCGACCTTGCCCCCGCCGCCCAGCGCGGCCTGGAGCGGGTCTTCAGCCGGCGCGAGTACCGGCGCGTGCTCTCCGGCGACATGGGCCGCCTGCAGGCGGCCCCCACCAGCATCGAGGAGTACGCCGAGGAACTCACCGCCCGCCTGGGCACCCTGGAGAACACCGGCCGGCGCCTGAAGGTCGTGGTGGACGCCGCCTGCGGCAGCACCGCCCTGACCCTGCCCGCCGTCCTGGGCCGCCTGAGCATCGAGGCGCTGACCGTCAACAACGCCCTGGTGCCCGCCTCCAGCACCGAGACCCCGGCCGAACGCCGCGCCGCCCTGCACACCCTGGGCCACTTCGTGGCCACCTCCGGCGCCGACTTCGGCGTCCGCTTCGACCCCACCGGCGAGCGCCTGTCCCTGGTCGACGAACAGGGCCACATCATCGCCGACGACCGCGCCCTGCTGCTCCTGGTGCGCCTGCTGACCTCCCAGGCAGGCGGCGGACGCACCGCGGTGCCGGTCACCGTCAGCCGCGCGGTGGAACAGACCGCCCTGGCCCACGGCGGACAGGTGCGCTGGGTGGCCACCGCCCCGGGCGAGCTGAACCGCGCCGCCGCCGGCGGCGGCTTCCTGCTGGCCGCCGACGGCCAAGGCGCCTTCGTCCTGCCCCAGTTCAGCATCTACGCCGACGGCGTCGCGGCCTTCGTCACGATCGCCGCCCTGCTCTCGGCCGACCACGCCACGCTGAGCGAACTCATCGCCCCGCTGCCCGCCGTGCACGTGCGCCAGCGCGACCTGCCCACCGCCTGGCGCGTCAAGGGCCAGGTCATGCGCACCGTCGTCGAAGCCGCCAGCGGCCGAAAGATCGACACCACCGACGGGGTCCGCGTCCTGGAGGACGACGGCCGCTGGGCCCTGGTCCTGCCCGACGCCGCCGCCCCCGTCACCCGCCTGTGGGCCGAGGGCCCCGACCCCGCGGCCGCCGACGCCCTGCTCGACGAATGGAGCGCGGCCGTCCGCGGCTCCGCCGCCGCCTGATCCCCCTCCGGGGGGGGTGTTTGTGCCAGGGGTGCGGCCGGTGCCCGCGCACGAGGGAGACCCTTTTGAGCCCTCGTGCCGCGGGCACCGGCCGCACCCCCTCCTTTTTCTAGGGGCCGCTTGCCGCCGCCTGTCCGTCCGCCCCCGCCCCGGGAACCGAAGGGGCGGGGGCGGCCGGGCAGGTGCGTCAGGTGCCGTGCAGGCGGGCGCGGGCGGACGGCAGCGGTTTGGGCACCGGCGCGGGCAGGGCCACCCCGGGCGGGGCCAAGGTGGTCATGTCCCACACCCCCGCCCCCGCCCCGGCGGGCACGGGCGGCACGGGCGGCACGGCGGGCACGGCGGGCACGGCGGAGGCGGCGAGGGCCTCCTCGACGGCCCGGGCCAGCTCCTCGGCGGTGGGCACCCCGTCGATGCGCCGCTGCCCGGCCACGATCACCGGCACCATCGTCACCTGCGCCGGGCCCCGGGCATGGGCCAGGCTCTGCTGATGGGCGCGGGCGTAGCGCGCCGACATGATGGCCGCGCGGAAACCCGCCCGGTCCAGGCCCGCCTCCACCGCGAGATCGGCCAGGACCGTGGGATCGGAGATGTCCTGCCAGTGGTGGAAGTAGGCGCTGAAGACCAGGTCGGTGTAGCGGGCCCCGGCCCCGTGCTCACGGGCGTACTGATAGCCCAGCAGCGCCATCCGCGCCCGGCGCAGCGGGGTGCCCGGCGGTCCGGCCAGGTGCACGCCGCGCTCGGCGCCCAGCGGGCGCACCGAGTTCTCCCACACCCCGCGCGGGTACTCCCCCGCCTCCTCCACGCAGTTGGGGTTGACCTCGAAGGGATGGAAGGCGGGGACGGCGTCCCGGCCGTGCAGGGCCTTGGCCAGCACATGCCGGGTGATCAGGCTGTAGGGGCAGATGAAGTCGAACCAGACATCGACCGTGACAGTCATCGGACCTCACTTGGACGCGGGAGCAGAACAGGAGTGGCCAACAGCACCGGCAGCACCGGGAGTTCCGGGAGGGCGGGGCGTGCGGGGCGTGCGGCGGGGGGTGGCGTAGCGGCGCAGCAGGGGCTGTTCGACGGCCTCGTGCAGTACCCAGGCCGCCAGCAGGGTCAGGGCGCAGGCCAGCAGGAGCAGGCCGGTGGCCGTCCAGGTGTCAAAGGCGCGCGCCGCGCCCAGGGCGCGGTGGCCGTGGAACTGGATGAGGCGGTGCAGCAGGTAGAAGGCGAAGGACAGCTCGCCCAGGCGGACCAGGGGACGCCTGGCCAGCAGGGTGGGGGTGCCGTGCAGATCGGCGCGCGCGCCCGCGGCGACCAGCCAGGCCAGCGGGGCCGCGCCCAGGGCGGCGATGCCGTAGGCGACGGGCAGGGCCAGGGCCAGCAGGTAGCAGGCGGCCAGGGCCAGCAGGGGCAGCACCAGGCCGCGGCCGGGGAAGCGGCCGGCGGCCACCAGGCGGGCCATCACCATGCCCAGGACGAACTCCGCCGCCCGCACCGGGGGGAAGGCCAGCAGGAACCAGTACTGTTCCTCGCTGATGGCCAGCCAGTGCATGTGCGGGCCGGCAGGCAGCAGCACGGCGGCCAGGGCCGGCAGCGCGGCGATGCCCGCCGTCAGGGCGGCGGCCCACCACCACAGGCGCTGGGCGCGGATGCGGCGCACCCCCGCCCACAGGGCGGGAAAGGCCAGGTAGAACAGGGCCTCCGCGCTCAGCGACCAGCTGACCGGGTTCGCGCTGAGGATGACGTCCACATCCGGCTGCCAGGCCTGCACCAGCAGCAGGTTGTGCAGCAGCGCGGGCCGGGGCAGACCGGCGGCGGCCAGCAGCGCCACAGCCACTGCCAGCGTCACCAGGTGACTGGGGTAGATCTTGACCAGGCGGCGGCGCCAGAACGCCCGCCAGGTGTCCTTGGGCCGGGCGGAGAAGGCCAGCACGAAACCGCTCAGCACGAAGAAGAACGACACCCCCGTCCAGCCCGCCTGGCTGACCGCCTCACTGAAGGCGGCGTTGACCTTCTGGTCGGCGAAGAGGTTCTCATAGGAGGCGTGGAAGCAGAACACCAGCAGCGCCGCGGCAAAGCGCATCCCGGTCAGCGACGCCAGCCGCCGAGCCCCGTCCGGCGGGGCGGGCGCGCTCGCCCCCGCCCGGCCGCGGGCAGCGCGCACAGCCTGGGGCGGGGGCTTCACGGCCGCGGACCACAGGGCGCAGCGGGGGCGGGGGCGGGGGTGCGCAGCAGGCGGGGCACCAGGGCCAGGGCGGTCAGCGCCAGCAGGGCGGCGACCGCCAGACCCGCCCCGAACGCCCCGGACGCACCGGGGCCGCCCGGGGTGGGGCGGGCGGTGAAGGCCAGGCCGGTGAGGGTGACGCCCAGGGCCATGCCCAGCTGGGCGGCGGTCTCCAGCACCCCCGAGGCCGCGCCCGCCAGCGGGGCGGGCACCGCGCGCAGCGCGGTGGCGAACAGCGGGCTGACCCCCAGGCCCTGCCCCAGGCCGATCACGGCCAGGCACCCCAGCAGCACGGCGGTAGCGGGCCGGGCTGTGGCGGCCGTGGCGGCCAGCAGGGCCAGGGTGCCGGTGGCGTTGAGGGCGTAGCCGGCCGCCAGCAGCCGGGGGCCGATACGTTCCTGCAGCCGCGGGGCCGCCAGCGAGGCGGCCACGAACATCAGCGCCAGCGGGGTGAAGTACAGCCCCGCGCGCAGCGCGCCGTAGCCCAGCGCGCTCTGCAGATGCCAGGTGAGCAGGAAGAACAGTCCGGCGTTGCCCGCGAAGAAGGCCACCGCGAGCGCGCTGCCCGCCCCGAAGCGGCCGCGGGTGAACAGGCCCGGGTCGATCACCGCCTGCCCGCCGCGGCGGGCCAGGGCCCGCTCGTGGGCCAGGAAGAGGGCGGCGCCGGGCACGAAGGCGGCCAGCATCACCGTGCTCCACAGCGGCCAGCCGGCGCCGTGGCCCAGGGTCAGGGGCACCAGCAGCAGGGCCAGGACCACGCTCAGCAGCAGCGTGCCGCCCCCGTCCAGCCCCGCGCCGCCCGTGCCCCGGCGGGCGGTGCGGGCGCGGCGCGCGGCGGGGGGCAGGGTGAGGGCGGCGCCCAGCAACAGCAGCCCTCCCAGGGGGACGTTGACCAGGAAGACCGGGCGCCAGGACAGGCCCAGCAGGTCGGCCTGCACCAGCAGGCCGCCCGCGAGCTGCCCGGCCACCGAGGCGCCGCCGATGGTGGCGCCGAAGGCGGCGAAGGCGCGGGCCCGCGCGGGGCCGGTGAAGGCGGTCTGCAGCACCGACAGGACCTGGGGGTAGAACAGGGCCGCGCCCAGCGCCTGGACGGTACGAAAAGCGATCAGCGCCGGCGCCGAGGCGGCCAGACCGCAGGCCAGGGAGGCCGCGGTGAACACCGCAAGCCCGACCAGGAACAGCCGCCGGAAGCCGTAGCGGTCGCCCAGACGGCCCCCGGTGACCAGGAGCAGGCCGTAGGCCAGCAGATAGCTGGAGACCGTCAGCTGGGCCTGGGCGAAACTGGCGTCCAGGTCTGTGCGCACGGCCGGCACCGCCACATTCACGATGAACCCGTCCATGATCGCCATGAAGGTGCCGCCCAGGACCACCGCCAGCAGCCAGCCGCGCCGCCCCGCCCGCGCCGCCCCGCCCGCGGCGGGGGATGCCGGGGCGGCGGGGGCGGGGGCGGGGGGCTTAGCGGGGGTGCGGGCATGGACGTCGGTGTCCGCCACGGGGCAGCTCCTTGCAAAGACACCGGCCACCACAGGGACCGGCAGAGGGGCAGCAGCAGGGGGGGTGCGGGGGGCAGCAGCAGGGGGGTCTGCGGGGGGCGGGGGCATCTCCCAGCCTCACGGGCCCAACACCAGCGCGGCAACGCCGACTTGCGCAAGACGCAGCCGCCTACAGGCCGCGCCCGCAGCGGATGCCGTACAGGGCCAGCTCCCAGATCCGGGCCAGCTGTTCGGGGGCGCTCTTGTAGGTGTCGCAGCCACTGGGGCCGCAGCTGCGCAGATAGGACTCCACCCCGGCCACCAGGTGCTGCACCAGGGCCAGCACGGTGCGGGTGTCGCAGCCCGCGCGCAGCTGGCCCGCGGGCATGGCCTCCAGCAGTTCCTCGATCACCGGCAGCCAGGCCCGCGGCCACAGGGCGGCGGCCTGGACACCCTCGCGTTCCCGGCTCAGACGGGCCGCGGCGCGCACCGCGGGTTCCTCCTGCAGCAGCGCGGCCAGCTCCAAGGTGACGTCCACCACCGTCTCCAGGGCCGCCTCGCGGCCGCTCAGCAGCCGCTGGACGGCATCGCGCGTGGTGGTCAGCCCGCGCAGCTGCACGGTGTCGGCCAGTTCGTCCTTGGTGGGGAAGTGGAAGGTCAACGCGCCCATGGAGATCCCCGCCGCCTTGCTGATCCGGCCAAGGGACGTGCCGTGAAAACCGGCGTGGTCAAAGGCCACGGCGGCTGCCTGCACCAGAGCCTCGCGGGTGCGTGCGGCGCGTTCCTGTTTCACTGTCGACTCCCTTGGGGACGTGGGACACCCCCGCGCACCACGCGGCGGTACGGGGGGCGAAGGCGGTACACCAGCGGTCAAGTCCCGGCACCCGGCCGGCAGCCACCGGCCCGGCCCGCACCCCGCCCCCGCCACCCCGGCCGGGCACACCACCCCGGCCGGGGGCGCTGCCCTGGCCGGGCGGGCTGCCCTGGCCGGGGGCGCTGCCCTGGCCGGGCGGGCGGGCGCCCGGGGCGGGCGCCGGGCGGGCGGGCGCCGGGCGGGC
Organism: Streptomyces sp. NPDC053474; assembly: GCF_044544845.1. NCBI lineage: Bacteria > Bacillati > Actinomycetota > Actinomycetes > Kitasatosporales > Streptomycetaceae > Streptomyces > Streptomyces sp. NPDC053474. The sequence continues at coordinate 246,628 of NZ_JBITXV010000009.1, read as the reverse complement.
GGGCGCCGGGGTGGATGACCGGCGGGCGGGCGCCGGGGGCCGCCCGCCCGCCGGTGGGTGCGGTAGGCCCTCGCGTACGCTTCACCCACCGGCGACACCGGCGACACCGGCGACACCGGTGAAGACGGCGAGGACTGCGCGGGCGGCGGGGGCGGCGGGGGCGGTGAAGGCGCCGTGCCGCGGCGTTTGTTGACCGGCGCGGGCATGCGCCTCGCGCGGTCACCGGCGCTGCCTGGCAGTGTGGAGGGCGGGTGCGCGGGCCGGACGGCGCGGCGGGCGGGTGCGCGGGCCGGGGCCTGGGGAGCGGGGCTGGCGCCTGCCGGTGCGAGCGGCAGTGCGGGCGGCGGTGCGGGCGGCGCACTGCCGGGGGCGTGACCCCGGCCGGGCGGGGCAAGTGCCCTGCTCCTGGGGCCGGAAGCCGTATGCGGGGCGCTGCGCGTCACCGGGGCCCTCCTTCCACCGCGACCGACGTACCGGACTTTGAGCTTCCGACGCGGCAGGGGACACCACAACGCCAACGTGGGAAAGCCTCCGGCCTTTTTCCCTCCCCACTCCCCCTCTTTCCACAGTTTTTCGCCCTTTCGTCCGACCGGACACCCAAAGGCCGGACTCTCCCGGCAACCCCCCAAAGCACCACACCGCCCTCACGCCCGCACCCCGGCCCGAGCACAGGGAGGGGGCACGGGCAGGGAGCGCGGGAGGGGTGCGGGAGGGGGTGACGGGAGGGGGGCAGCGGGGCCTGGGGGGCGTTCGCGCGGGCGTGAAGTCCCGTGCGGGGCGCTGGAGTTCACCAAGTCGCACCGGTGCGCTCCCCTCCCTCGAAAACAAAGCGAACGTTCGCTACGCTTTTTGGGTCGGATACGTCACGGAGGGGAACGACCATGGCCGGACAGCAGCAGGCGGGGGTGGCGTCAGCGGCGGGGGGCGGGGAGCGGCTGTCCGCGTTCGCCGCGGCGCTCTTCGGGCATCTGCCGCGCGCCGATCAGCGGCGCTGGGCGCAGGGGTATCTGCAGGGGCTGCTGGCGACGCCGGGCAAGAAGTCGGTGCGGCGCCTGGCGGCGGCGATCTCCGATTCGCCCACCGCCTCGCAGTCGCTGCAGCAGTTCATCAACGCCAGTCCCTGGGAGTGGGATCCGGCCCGAAAAGAGCTGATCCGCTATGTGGAGCAGCGGGCCGCCCCGCGGGCGTGGGTGATCGCCACCGCGGTGCTGCCCAAGCGCGGGGGGCACTCCTGCGGGGTGCACCGGCGGTTCGTGCCCGAGGCCGGGCGCACCATCAACTGCCAGCTGGGGATCGGGGTGTTCCTGTCGCTGGGCGAGCTGCAGCTGCCGGTGGACTGGCGTCTGATGCTGCCCGAGCAGTGGAACGCCGATGAGCGGCTGCGCGAGCGGGCCCGGATCCCGGCCGTGGCCCGGCACCGGCCGCTGTGGGCGCACGCGGCGGACCTGGCGGGCACGCTGGCTAAGCGCACCCGGCACGCGCCCGCGCCGGTGGTGGCGGACATGAGTGACCACACCGATGTCGCGCAGCTCATCGAGCAGCTGCACCGCCAGGGGCGGGCGATGGTGGTGTCGGTGCCGCCGGGGATGGGGGTGTGCCCGGCCACCGCCCGCACCACGGCCTCGCATCTGGGCGCCCACAGCCCGCACGGCGCGCGGCAGTTCCTCTACCAGCACAGCACCCGCCATCCGCACGTGGTCACCGTCACCACGCCCGAGCACGGCCAGCGCCACATCCGGATCCTGTCCGGCCTCATCCGCCTGCCCGGCACCCCCCACACCCTGCGGATCTTCACCCAGTGGCGGCCCAGCCTGCAGCGCCCGGCCCGGGTGTGGGTCTCCAACCTGCTGGACGCGCGCCTGGACGAGCTCATGTCCCTGGCCCAGCTGCACGCGCGTACCCGCGCCACCATGACCCACTTAGAGCAGGAGTGCGGGCTGCTGGACTTCGAGGGACGCTCCTACCCCGGCTGGCACCACCACATGACCCTGGTCTCAGCCGCCTACGCCTACAGCCGGCTGTGCGCACCGGCCACCGACCAGCCCCAGCCCCTGCCCCGCACCGCCTGACCCGCCCCCCCCCGGCCGGTCCCCCGCCCCCAGGACCCGGCCCCCAGGCGGGGCCCCGCACCCGGCCCCGGGGCCCCGCCCCCCTTCCCCCTCTTTCCCCCTCTTTTTCTCGCCTCGGCGAGGGACTGGCGTCGATGACCAGGCCCGCGCAGGGCCCTGGCCCAGCCGCCGCAGGTGAGCTGACAGCTCATCACGCCGTCGCCTGCGGCGATCGTGTCCAGCCCCCAGCAGTCCTGGTGCGGCGCCGTGGTGAGGCGGCTGGCGGCTTGCTCGCAGCGGGCCTGGCACCAGGGGCAGGCGCCGCAGCCCAGCTCCAGGACGCGCGTGCCGCTGACATCGCCCCGGGCGTACAGGCGCGCGCGGAAGGCAGTCCATGCCCCACCGCCCGCGGTGCGGCGCCGATGCGCGGGCCGTGCCGGACCTGGCAGGCGCTGCTGATGTGGTGCCACAGGCGCCGGTGGGCGGGGGTGCTGTCACGCCCCCCGGCACCGCACCGCCTGCCGGGGGCGGCCAACACGATGAGGCACACCGGCCCCCTCGCCCCGCCCCAGCCCGGGCTCCGGCTCCGGTTCGGCCCATGGCCGCCCGCCGGATGGGCCCCGCTCCGGCGCCGGGCTACGGCCGGGCTACGGCCGGGGCCCGGCCCCGGCGCACCCTCCCCCTGGCCGGGGCGGGTGCGCGGCGCGGCCCGCACCCGGCGCACACCGGAGCCGCGCGCCCTCCTTCTTCTCGTACGCGGGCCAGGACCTGGCCCGCCAGACAGCAGGCCGGGGCCTGCCGCGGTGCGCCCCAGGCGCGGCCTGGCGTATGCCGCCCGGCCCCGGCGCCCGGCCCCGGTGCGGTGCGCAGCCCGGGCCGGGCACCCCGCCCGGCCGCGGGCGGCGGGCTCAGCGCGCCCCGCGGCCGGGCGCCTTGGGCCCCGGGGGCGGCACCCCGGGCGGGGCGCGGGGTGCGGTCCTGGGGCAGGGCGGTGGGGGTCAGGCGGCGGTCCAGCCGCCGTCGACGGCCATCGCGGCCCCGGTGACGAACGAGGCACGCGGGCTGCACAGCCACGCGGCGGCCTGGGCCACCTCCTCGGGACGGGCCATGCGCTTTTGCGCGGAGCGGGCCACGAAGGACTCCTCCAGCGCGGGCACCTGACTCAGCACATCGTCCATCAGCTCGGTACGCGTACTGCCCACCACCAGCGCGTTGACCCGGATGCCCTGACGGCCGTACTCCTCGGCCGCGGCCCGGGTCAGACCGATCACCCCGTGCTTGGCCGCCACATACGGCGCCGCCGCCCCGGTGGCCACCACCCCCGCGACACTGGCGGTATTGACGATCGCACCGCCCCGGCCGCACGCGAGCATCTGCGTGATCTGCGCCTTCAAACAGTTCCAGGCCCCGCGCAGATTCACCTCCACGATCCGCTCGAACACCTCGTCATCCGTCTCATGCAGCCGCGTGCCCGCGCTCGCCCAGCCCGCGTTGTTGAACGCCGCGTCCAGACGGCCAAAGACATTGACCGCCTCCTTCACCGCACGGACCGCGTCCTCGGCCACAGTGACATCCCCCGCCACCGCCAGCGCCCGCCCGCCCCCCGCCTCGATCTCCCCCACCAGCGCACGCAACCGCTCCTGACGCCGCGCCATCAACACCACCGCCGCACCCTCCGCAGCGAACAACCGCGCCGCGGCCGCACCGATCCCACTCGAGGCCCCCGTAATCATCACCGTCGCCCCGCCCAGCAGATCCCGCCCCGCTCCCAGACCATCCCTCACCAGCAAACCCCTCCCCTATTCACGAAAACCGCTCCCACCCGCTCCACCATCCGCGCCGCATCCACGAGCCGCGACGAAACCCGCACCCGCGATCCCGTACGACACCCGCATCCGCCGCACTCCCACCGGCACACTCCCGCCACCGGCGCACCGCCATCCACGCGCACCTTCCCAGCCCGCCCCACACCCGCCCCGCCCGGCCCGCACCCCGGCAACAGAAACCTTTCCTCCCACCGGGCCCACAGACCACCCCGCCCCCACGCCCCAAGAGCGGCGCGGGACACGCAGCAGGACCACGAACAGGAACAGGGACGGCGGCAAGGCCGGGCGCACAGGCGGCGGGCCATGTCCCGGGCGGGACAGGCCGCGGCACGCCGCACCCCGGAACACCGCCGCCAGCACTGGTGCCGGGAGCGTCCCCGGGACGAGGGCGCATACGACAGGCACAAAGCCCGCAGCCCCAAGCAGAGGACACAGAGCCCGGAGCACGGAGCCCGGGGCAGAGGGCCCGCAGCCCGGAGCAGGGCGCGCAGGGCAGGGCGCGCAAGGGGCACAGGACGGGGGGCGGGCCGCGGCAGGCGGGCGGGCCGCCGCTGGCGCCGCGGCTAGCCGAAGAAACGGGCATGGCGCCCAGCCCAGTCGGCGAAACCGGCCGGGGCCCGGCCCGTGACCTGCCACACCCCGTCGCTCACCCCCGCCTTCGCCCCGGCCCGCTGGCGCTCGGCACTCTCCAGCAAGGCCCGCGCATACGGCTCGGGATACCGGGCCCGCCACAGCCGCCAGGCCTCCTCAACCCCCATCTCCTCAAACCGCAGCGGCCGCCCCAACACCCGCGCCAGCACCCGCGTCTGCTCACGCGCACACACCGGCCCCGGCCCCGTCAGCTCATACAAGCGCCCCCCGTGCCCGGGCTCGGTCAACACCCGCGCGGCCACCGCCGCCACATCCCCGGGATCCACACACGCATTCACCGACGACCCGTACACCGCCCGCACCACACCCCGCTCCCGCACCAACGGCGCCCAGGTAAGCGCCTTGGACATGAACGCCCGCGGCCGCAGCACCGTCCACGCCAGACCGCACTCCCTCACCCGCCGCTCACACACCCGCTGCCAGCCGGTGATCACATCCCTTGCCCCCGCATCCGTCACCGCCAGCGCCGACACCTTCACCACATGCCCCACCCCCGCCCGCACCGCCGCCTCCAGAACCCGCTCATCATGATCAGGACGCAACGGATCACTCGTAATCAGCAGCAACGCATCCATCCCCGCCAGCGCCCGCTCCAACGACCCCCCATCCCCGAACTCCGCCCGCACCACCACACCCCCCACCCCCGCCCGCACCGCCGCCCGCGGATCACGCGTCAACGCCCGCACATAAAACCCCGCCCCCGCCAACTCCCCCACCACCAACCGCCCCACCGTCCCCGAAGCCCCCGCCACCACCACCCGCACACCACCCCCGCCGCCCTTACGGCTCCCCCCACGTAAACCCCCCACACCACCCACAACCCGGCGACCGGACGGAACACTCACCCTCCCTGAACCACCCGCACCGCCAGCCAGACCCCCGCCACCAGCACCACCCCGGCCTGAACCACCACGCACACCAACCACACCCCCCGCCTCGCCCGCACAGCCCGCATCACCCACACCGCCGACCAGACCCCTACCACTGGCACCACTCACACCTCGCGCAAGGCCCACACTGCCTGCCACACCCGTACGACTCCCGTCACACCCGCCGCTTGAGCCGCCCACACCACCCGCACCACCACCGCTGCCACCGCTGCCGGAACCGCCGGAGCCACCCTCGCCCCATGCACCGCCCGCGCTGTCAGCTCCACCCGTACGACTCCCGTCACACCCGCCGCTCGAGCCGCCCACACCAGCCGCACCACCACCGCTGCCGGTGCTGGCGGTGCTGGCGGTGCTGGCGGTGCTGGCGGTGCTGGCGGTGTCAGCCTCCCGCCGTACGCCGCCCGCCCTGTCCACCCCGCCCGTACGGTCAGCGCCCCGCCAGCCCTGCGCACCACCCCAACCGCCGCGTCCGCTCTCACGGCCAGCGCCACCCGTCCCGCCCGTACCGGCCATGCCGTCAGCAGCCCCCGCACGGCTCGCACCCCTCACACAGCCCGCGCCAGCCTCCCCGCCCCCGCTGCCCGCATCACCAGCGCCAGCCGGGCCACCCGCCCCCGCACCCGCCGCACCCGCCGCACCGTCAACTCCCTCTACACCGGCGGCATCTCCCGCACCGTCTGCACCGCGCGCACCGACCGGGCCGGATGCACGGCTCACGCCCTGGGCACGGTCCGCACCTGCCTCCCGGCTCCCGCCGCCCGCGCCCGCCCGGCCGGTGCGCTCCGCGCTCCCCGCCCGGGCCGCCCCGCCCGCACCGGCCCCACTCCCCCCACGCGCAGCCGGGCGGGCAGCCGTGCCCGTCTGGCCGTCCCTCGCGTCCCGGGCCGTGTACGCCCCTGCCGGCAACGACACCCCCACCGCCCCCGTTTCCCCTCGTCGGCTACCGGCCCCGGCCGGGATCCAGATCGATGGCGGCCGCGGCCTTGGCCCGCGCGATACCCGGCAGCAGCAACTGCCACATACGCACGATCCGCTGCGGCAACGCCGCCGTCGTCCCCGTCAGATGCGCATGCTGCTGCGTACCCGTCATCGCCCCGACCACGAACTGGGCCACCACCTCCGGCTCCACCCCCGCCGCCAGCTCCCCCTGCTCCCGCGCCACCTCCAGCCAGCCCTGGAAAATCTTCTCCCACTCATAAAACGACGTATCGTCCTCAATCCCGTGACTGCGCTGCTCCACCGCAAGCCGCACCCCCGCCCGCAGCAGCGGATTCACATTCAGCTGATGCGCCCACACCAGCGACAGATCCACCAGCCGCTGCAACCCCTGCGAATGCACCCGCGGCACCATCACCTCCGGCTGCGCGCGGATCACCGCACGCGCCAGCGCCTCCTTGTTCTCGAAATGGAAATACACCGCCCCCAGCGTCACCCCCGCCCGCCGCATGATCTCCCGCATACTCGCCCCCCGGTACCCCAACTCGTCAAAAGCCAGCGCCGCCGCCCGCAGAATGTCATCCCGGGTCTTCACCGCACGCTCCTGCTTGGGCTCCACCATCGAGCGTCCCCTGCCCTTCCTCGCCACAAAAACGAACGGCCGTTATTTTACGCCGTCGTCCCACCCCCACACCAGGCCACCAACCCCACCCAAACCCACCCCACACCCGCCCCCGAACGCCCGGACACCGGCGCGAGCACCCCCACGCGCCCACCAGCCTCAACGACCGACACACCAAGCGACCGCCCCCACAAAGCGCCCCCGCGAAGGCCCCCCCTTGACCGGCGCGCCAGGCTCTTGCCGCGCCCCGGCGCGGGCCCGCCGCAAGGCCAGGGGCAGGCTCATCGCCGCATCCGGCCCACACCGCGCAGGCGCCAAAGCCGCCGCACCCCGGCCAGCGACGCCAGCGCCCCTGCGGCCGCCACGGCGATGCCCAGCGCCAGCAGAGGCCGGGGCACGGGAGCCTGGGGCCGTTCCGGGACGGCCTCCTGGCCCGTCAGTGCGGCCGCCAGTACTTCCGCCAGGTGCAGCGCAAGCGTCCGGGGAGCGCCTGCTGGAGCTGGGTGCGGCAGCTGAAACCGTCCGCGAGAACCAGCGTCGCATCGTCCGCGTCCCGCACGGCGGGCAGCAGCCCCGCCTCGGCGCAGGCCATGGACACCCCGTAATGCCCCTTCTCGAAACCGAAGTTGCCCGCCAGTCCGCAGCAGCCGACGTCCAGGACGTCGGCGTCGACTCCGGCGCGCCCCAGGACCTCGCGGTCGGCGCCGAAGCCCATGACGGCGTACTGGTGGCAGTGGCGCTGGACCACCGCGTGAGCGGCAAGGCGTGGCGGCTGCCAGTCCCCGGCGCGTTCGACGAGGAGTTCGGCCAGCGTGCGGGTCTGCTCGCGCAGCCGGTTCACGTCGGGGTCCTTGGGCAGGAGTTCGGCCGCGTCCGCGCGGAAGACGGCCGTGCAGCTGGGTTCCAGGCCGACCACGGGGTGCCGCGGCGCAGGTCCTCGCGCAGGACGTCGAGCGTGTGGCCAAGGACCCCCCGGGCGACGTTCAGCTGCCCGGTGGTGATCCAGGTCAGGCCGCAGCAGACCGCGGCCTTGGGCACCTTGACCCGGAACCCGGCGGCTTGAAGGACCTCCACCGCGGCCCTGGCGATGGCCGGGTGGAAGTGGTCGGTGAAGGTGTCGGGCCACACCACGACCTCTCCCCGGTGCCCCGCCCCGCGCGGCCCGCCCCGCTCGCGCCACCAGTGCGTGAAACGCTGTTCGGCGAACAGGGGCAGGTCGCGCTCCGGGGCGACGCCGCCGAGCGCCTTGGCCACGCGGGCCACCCACGGCAGCGACGTCAACGCGTTGAGGCCGCGGGGCGCATGGGCGGCCATCCGCGCGAGCGCGGGCAGCCAGCCCATGGAGTAGTGGGCCAGGGGCCGCGGGCGGCCCTGGCAGTGGTGGTGCAGGAACTCCGCCTTGTAGGTGGCCATGTCCACGTTGACCGGGCAGTCCGTCCTGCAGCCCTTGCAGGCCAGGCACAAATCGAGCGCGTCGTGGACCTCGCCGGAGAGCCAGCCGTCCATGAGGGGCGAGTCGCCGTCGTTGTTGACCATCTCGAACAGCAGCCGGGCCCGGCCCCGGGTGGAGTGCTCCTCCTCCCGGGTGGCCCGGTAGCTGGGGCACATCACGCCGCCCTGGGCGGAGCGGCACTTGCCGACGCCTACGCAGCGGGCGGCGGCCCGGCTGAACTTGCCGCCGTCGTGGGGGAAGGAGAAGACGGTCTCCGGCTGCCAGGGCAGGTGGTCCGCGCCCAGGCGCAGATTCTCATCCAGGCGGTACGGCAGGACAATCTTTCCGGGGTTCATGCGGTTACCGGGATCGAACAGCCCCTTCAGGCGCTCGAAGCCCTCGATCAGCTCCGGCCCGAACATCTTCACCAGCAGTTCACCCCGGGACTGGCCGTCGCCGTGCTCGCCGGACAGCGATCCGCCGTAGGCCACGACCAGGTCCGCGGCCCTCTCCACGAAGGACCGCATCCGGGTGACACCCTCCTCGGACTCCAGATCGAAAGGGATGCGGGTGTGGACACAGCCGTGGCCGAAGTGCCCATAGACGGACGGGTGTCCGTAGTCGAACTCCTCGAACAGCCGCTTGAGGTCGCGAGGTCCGGCCGAAGGGCTCCTTCGGTGGCCAGGCCCGGGTCGTCGTAGGAGTTGATCCCCTTGCGCCACTCCCCCGGCACGCCGCCCTCGTCCCCGCAAGGGCACCAGTCCTCGACTTGCCCCGCGTTGAGAGCGCAAGCATCAGTGAGGTACTCACCCCCTCCCCAGGGCCCATCCCCCGGCGGGCAGGACCGCGGCGGCCGTGAGCAGCCCGCAGCGGCGCGGGAGGAACGGTAGGAGCGCGCCGTGGCAGCGCAACCACGTAGGGGTGCGCGAGCGGCGGTCGCCTGGCCACAGACTGGGGCCTCCCGGCCAACGCCCCTGCACCGCCCCACCTGGAGTCGCAGAGCCAGGGAGTGCAGCGGGCGCGGGCCGGGTCAGCGACGGGCGCCGCGCGAGTAGTCGCCAACACACCGGGCTGGCACCTTGATCTATGTGCCGTCCAGGCCTGGCCGCCCGCCACGGCAGTGCCAACCAGCACCTGCCCGCCGACGGCCATCCCGACAGCGAGGATCACGGTGGCGCCGCCGGATACCGCGCCGCCGGACGCCGCGCCCTGGGTGGAGCCGCCGCCGGAGGGAACGCGAACAGCTGACGCGCCGTCACACCCAGGGGGCAGGGGCGGGAAGCAGCCATCCGCCCCGCGACGGATGACGACCTTCCACTTTCAGCCATCCGGGCGCCCCTCCCAACCCGCTCCACCGCCCCAACTCCCCGCCCCGGGCGAACAGTTCCGGTCAACTCCACCAACAGCCCCGTCCCGGCCGCGCCCCGCGCCCGCACCCGCCCCGCCCCCGGGCACACCCGCCCGACGAGCGCCCCTTCCCCTACCGCCCCGCACCCCGGCCCCCCGCCACGGCACCCCGTGCCACGGGCAGGATCCAGACACCCCTCGACAACAAAAAGAACACTCGTTATGTTGCTGGACGGCGAGACAGCGCCAACCGAGCACAAGTGCAAGCGGTCACTCGCAACCACTCAACGGGGGCTCACCATGCCTGTCACCCAGCACCTCACCCACACACCCGCACACCCCGCCCGCACACCCGCACACCCCACCCTCGCACCCCACCACGTGCACAAACACAACCCCGCCGAAGTCCTCCTCACCGGCTACGACACCCTGCGCCCCGACACCTACACCGTCACCGCCCAGTGGCCGACACACCACCCCTTCTACACCCCCACCCCCCACCTCAACGACCCCCTCCTGTTCATCGAAACCATCCGCCAGTGCTTCCCCCTCCTCGCCCACAACGCCTACCACCTCCCCCACGGCCACCACCTCATCTGGCAATACCTCACCACCGACATCAACCCCCACGCCATGCACCACACCCCCCACCACCCCACCCACCTCACCCTCTACATCACCTGCTCCGACATCCGCCGCCGCCAAAGCGGCCACCTCACCGCCCTCACCCTCCACGCCATCGCCCTGCGCAACGGCACCCACCTCGGCACCGCCCAAACCCGCTTCTCCGCCCACTCCCCCACCATCTACCAGCGCATCCGCGGCAACCACCCCCAACCCCCCACCACACCCCCACCCCCCACCCACCCCACCCACGTAGGCCGACACCACCCCCACGACGTCGTCCTCTCCCCCACCCCCCACCCCCACCACTGGACCCTCCGCAACGACACCACCCACCCCACCCTCTTCGACCACCCCGTCGACCACACCCCCGGCATGCTCCTCCTCGAAGCCGCCCGCCAAGCCACCCACGCCACCCACCACACCCACACCACCAACAGCACTAGCACCAGCCACACCCACAACAGCAACCACACCACCACCAGCAACAGCAACAGCAACAGCAACAGCAGCGGCAGCGGCGACAGCCACCCCAGCACTACCGGAACCGCCACAGCCACCCTCACCCGCACCCCCCACCTCACCACCCCACCCCCACCAGCCCCCTACCCCACCCACATCCACGCCACCTTCCTCCAATTCATCGAATACACCACCCCCACCCACATCACCACCACCACACAACCCACCACCCAAAACAACCCCACACCCAGCACCACACCACACACAGACACAGCCACCACCACCCACATCACCGCCACCCAAAACAACCAAACCGCCTTCACCAGCACCATCACCACCACACCCCACCCCTAGACCATGGGACCAAGCAGACCACAGCAGGACGACCGCCCCTCTGACCACAACGGCAGCCGACCGACAGCACACGCTCCAGAATCCAGACCGGCATTCCGCGGCGCGACGCGCCCGACGAGTACAGGACGTGGGGACAGGTCTACGAACGGCACCGACTGTGGTCAGCCGACGGGATATGTGAGCGTCTACTCCGGCCGGTCCAGGCCGCGGCGGACGCGGCGGGTGAGATCGATGGGGACGCCTCGGTCGACTCGACCATCGTGCGAGCGCATCAGCGCGCGGCCGGCGCCCGCAACGACCCACCGTCGGCTCCCGTCTCAACGGGGGTCGACATCCCAGAACACCAGGACGAAACGCCGTGGCAAAGTCTGCACGCACGCCTGGCGGAGGTGGTGCGGGAGGCGAGGGCCTGGGCCGCTCGCGCGGCGGCTTCACCACCAAGCCGCACCTCAGCGCGGACGGCCGCTGCCGCCCGCTGTCTCTGATCGTCACACCGGGCCAGCGGGCGGACTGCACGCAGTTCAAGCCGGTCCTGGAGAAGATCCGCGTCCCGAAGCTCGGGCCGGGCAGGCCCCGCACCAAGCCCGATAGCGTCGCGGCCGATAAGGCTTACAGCAACGGTCCGTGCCGCGCGCACCTGCGCCGCCCGCGCATTCGGCACACGATCCCGGAGAAGACCGACAGCCGGGCCGCCCGCCTTCGCAAAGGCTCACACGGCGGGCGGCACGGTAGGTTTCGACGAGGAGCGATACGAGAAACGCAACACCGTCGAACGAGCTGTCAATCGGTTGAAGCAGCACAGGGCGGTGGCCACCCGCTACGACAAGCGCCGTTACGTCTACCTCGGCACCGCCACTGCGGCAGCCCTCGCGGTCTGGCTCCGAACATGATCGACAGGCGGGCTAGTCGGCGACGACCCCCGTGTTCTGGCAGGCGGTCAGCAGCCAGCGGCCGTCGGCTTGCTTCGAGATGACGTACAGCGGGGCGCCCTCGCTCTCCTTGCCCGGGGCCAGGTAACGCTGACGGATCTTGACTGCCGCGACGTCGGGGCGGATGAAGAGCACGTGGACCACCTCATAGGTCACCTTGCCGTCCCAGCTTGCCGCGGGGAGGACCTTGCGGGTGAACTCCGAGATCGCATCGAGGCCGATGAGGACCTTGCCGTGGGCCGTCGTCCAGATCGCGTCCGGGTGGAAGAGGCTGAGGAATTCTTCGGGGTCCTTGTTCTGCTGGGAGTGCTCGACGGTCGCGACGAGCTGGTCAATCGCTTCGATGTCTGCCGCGTGGGATGTGGATTCTGTGGTCATGCGGATCATCGTCACACATCAAGCGTGCTTGAGGTCAAGCGTGTGATCACATGGCGATGTGAGGCTGACCAGACATCTGGCGCGGTTCCGGCGCGAGCTGCCCGGGGAATCCGAGCCCAGGACAACGAGCCGGGCACGAGACGCTTACATGATCGGCCAGAGAAGCCCCAGCCCCCACCACCGCGCAAACACCCCATTCGCACTGGCTAACATGAACTCCCCACCGGGCAACCCACAGACCCGATGGCCCACCACCCAGCAGGCCCCCGCGGACAAGCAAGCCCCTCCCCCGAGGGGGCAGGCACGCCCTACTCCGCGCATCCACCAACACACCACCCCAAACTCCCCACCCGTCACCCAAGCCACGCCGAACCCGCCCCGCCGTCACGTCAGGGCCCGTTGCAGTACTGATTACGGCCCAGTTGGCGGCGCCCGGGGCGCCTCGGGGAAAGCGGGGGCCCTCGGGCGGCGGAAGGACGTATTCACAGGCCACACGGCCCGTGCTCGTCGTCGGGGCGTTCCTGGGCGGTAACCAGCCGGTGGACTTGGCTTCAAAGCTTGCGCACAAATTGCACACACACCCCTCTCCAGACGGGCTCCGATGGTCTATGTTGACCGTGCTTCTCCTGCGTGGTCACGAGGCAACGGATAGTGATCTGCGGGTGCGGCGTCACGTAAGGCCAGCATGTGCCGTCTCGGGCGGCTGACGTGGGGGTGATCAGTACTTGGGGCCCGGGCACAGGCCTCAGGCGTGGGGGGACAACCTGGGATTCGACGGGTTCCCGCATGCCTGGAGGAGCCCGCAGGGCGTACGCGTCCGCCGCCTGGGTGGGGTGGTCAAGTAGCGCCGCAACAACCGGGACGCCATCGCGGAGGGCGACGGCTTCCCGAGGGGAGGAACGGTGCGGCGCGGGAGGCTGGGGGCCTCCCGAGGGGTGGACCAGTGCGGGAGGCGGGGGCCTCCCGAGGGGGGGGAGGAACCATGTGGAGCGAACACGCCGAGCCCACTGGCGACCTGAGGGGGGCTGTACAGCCGGGGGAATTAGTCAGCCCGTTCTCATCGGCGCGCGGGCGCCCGGTGAACGGGGCGATCAGCCAGCCCGCGATCGACTGGGAGCAGCGGTACCGGCGTACCGTGATCACCAGCGACACCGTGGCCACAGCCTTCGTCGTGGCGGCGATCGGCAACTTCTTCGGGGCCCGGGACGCGGCCAACTGGCATGAGAAGTGGGGCATCCTCGCCTTCGGCACCGAGCTGCTCGTGCTGGGTGCCCTCGCGGTGAGCCGTTCGTGGGCTCCGGCCGTGCTCGGCCAGGGGGCCGAGGAATTCCGGCGGCTGGGACGCTCGCTGTTCGCGGCGACCGTCGTCCTGGCGCTCGGCGGGATCGCCTTCACCTCGCGCAACATCAAACTCTGGATCTTCGTCGCGATACCGGCGATCGCGATCACCACCATGACGGCGCGCTATCTGCTGCGCCTGTGGCTGCACAAGCAGCGCAAGGAAGGCCGGTGCCTCAGACCGGTGCTCGCCGCCGGGAGCCTGGCCACCGTGCGCGATCTGATCACCCGGGCCCGTAAGTTCCCGCACCTCGGCTGGCGGGTGGAGGCGGTCTGCACGACGGACGGCCTCGGACCCGACGGTGACCACCTGGACGGCGTGCCGGTCGTCGGCCGCCTTGCGGACGTCGCGGGTCACGTACGCCGTGACGGCTACCGCGTCGTCGCGGTCACGCCGGACCCGCACTGGTCTCCCGATCGGCTTCAGCGCCTCGCCTGGAACCTCGAGGGCAGCGATGCCGAGATGGTCGTGGCGCCCGTGCTGATGGAGGTGGCTGGCCCGCGGCTGCACGTCGACGCGGTGCTCGGGATCCCGCTGCTCCGGGTCAGCATGCCGACCTTCACCGGGGGCCGCCGGGCCGTCAAGGAGGTCGTCGACCGGATGGGGGCGGCCCTCCTGTTGCTGCTGTTCGCGCCGCTGATGGTGCTGGTCGCGCTGCTCGTTCTGGTGGACAGCCGGGGTGGGGCGTTCTACCGGCAGCGCCGAGTCGGCAAGGACGGCCGGGAGTTCACCATCTTGAAGTTCCGCACCATGGTCGTCGGCGCCGACGGGGCGCGGGCCGCGCTCGCCGACCGCAACGAGGGCGCGGGGCTGCTGTTCAAGCTCCGCAGGGATCCGCGGGTGACCCGGGTGGGAGCGGTGCTGCGCCGGTACTCGCTCGACGAGCTCCCGCAGCTCTTCAACGTACTCACCGGGTCGATGTCGCTCGTCGGTCCGCGGCCTCCGTTGCCGGAGGAGTCCGCCGCGTACGGCCCTGACATCCGGCGGCGGCTGCTCGTCAAGCCCGGGCTCACCGGCCTGTGGCAGATCAGCGGGCGCAGCGACCTGCCCTGGGAGGAGGCGGTCCGCCTCGACCTGCGGTACGTGGAGGACTGGTCGCTCGCCCTGGACACAGTGATCTTGTGGAAGACCCTGCGGGCGGTGCTCCAGGGGCAGGGAGCCTACTGATGCGGGGAGTTCGTCGTCCGGCCGGTACACGGAAGGCAGGCCGGAAGGGCGTGCCTGGGGGGAGGAACGGGTTGTGAGAGTCAGCGTCCTGGGGCTCGGCTACGTGGGCTGCGTGTCGGCCGCGTGCCTGGCCAGCATGGGGCACGAGGTCATCGGCGTCGACGTGAACCAGGTGAAGGTCGACCTGGTCAACGACGGCAAGGCCCCGGTGGTCGAGGAGCGGATCGGCGAGCTCACCGCCGAGGTCGTGCGGACCGGAGCCTTACGGGCCACGCGCGACGTCCGTGAGGCGATCATGGGAAGTGAGGTGTCGCTGGTCTGCGTGGGTACGCCCTCGGAGCCCAACGGCAGCCTGTGCACCACGTACTTGGAGCGGGTCACCGAGCAGATCGGCGCCGCGCTCGCCGAGCGGGGCGGGCGGCACACCGTCGTGTTCCGCAGCACCATGCTCCCGGGCACCTGCCTGAACCTTTTGGTGCCGATCCTGGAGAAGTACGTCGGCGGCACGGCCGGGGTGGACTTCGGGGTCTCGGTCAACCCGGAGTTCCTGCGCGAGGGCACGAGCGTGCGGGACTTCTTCGACCCGCCCAAGACCGTCGTCGGCCAGCTCGACCCGGCGAGCGGCGACGCGGTGGCCGCGCTGTACGAGGGCCTGCCCGGCGAGGTGTTCCGGGTGCCGGTGCCGACGGCCGAGGCGATCAAGTACGCGGACAACGCGTTCCACGGCCTGAAGATCGGCTTCGCGAACGAGCTGGGCGCGGTGTGCCAGGCGCTCGGGGTGGACTCGCACCAGGTGATCGACGTGTTCCTGGCCGACCGCAAGCTGAACATCAGCCCCGCCTATCTGCGGCCCGGCTTCGCCTTCGGCGGCTCCTGCCTGCCCAAGGACCTGCGGAGCCTGGTGTACGCGGCGCAGCGGGCCGACGTCTCGGTGCCGATCCTGTCCCATGTGCTGCCCTCCAACGCCGACCATCTCCAGCGCGCGGTGGAGCTGGTCGAGCGCACCGGCAAGCGGCGGGTGGGAATGTTCGGGCTCTCCTTCAAGCCCGGCACCGACGACCTCCGCGAGAGTCCGCTCGTCGAGCTGGCGGAGCGGCTCTTCGGCAAGGGGTACGAGCTCAAGATCTACGACGCCAATGTGAGCCTCTCCCGGCTGATCGGGGCGAACCGCGAGTACATCGAGACCCGCCTTCCGCACCTCGCGCAGCTGCTCGCGGACTCCGTCGACGAGGTGCTCGAACACGCCGACGTATGCCTGGTCGGAACCAAGGATCCGGCGGTGCTCTCGGCGCTGCCCCATGGTGACGGACCGGTGATCGTCGATCTCATCCGCCTTCCGGACGCCGAGGAGCGCCGGGCCGAAACGGGGTACTTGGGTCTTGCTTGGTAATACGACCAGCGGCGGCGCGCCTGCCCGGCGCGCGCTGATCCTGGTGGAGAACCTGTCGGTGCCGTTCGACCGGCGGGTGTGGCAAGAATGCACGACGCTGCGCGACGCGGGTTGGGAAGTGCACGTCATCTGTCCCCGGGGGAACAAGCGGGACACGGAACGGGAAGCGGAGATCGACGGGGTGCGGATCCACCGCTACCCGTTGCGCGCGGCCACCGGAGGACCGGCCGGCTATCTGCGGGAGTACGGCTCGGCGTTGTGGCATACGCTCCGGCTCGCCCGCAAGGTCGGCCCGGTCCACGTGGTCCACGCCTGCAATCCGCCCGACCTGCTGTTCCTGCCTGCCCTGTGGCTGAAGCGGCGCGGCTCCCGGTTCGTCTTCGACCAGCACGACCTGGTGCCCGAGCTGTATCTCTCGCGGTTCGGCCGCGGCAAGGACCTGCTCTACCGCGCCGTGTGCGCGCTGGAGCGGTGGACCTACCGGGCCGCGGACATCGTGCTCGCGACGAACGAGAGCTACCGGGACGTCGCGGTGCGCCGCGGCGGACGGCGGCCTGAGGACGTCTTCGTGGTGCGCAGCGCCCCCGCGAGCGACCGGTTCCAACCGGTCGCGCCGGAGCCCGAGTTGAAGCGCGGCAAGCCCCATCTGCTGTGCTATCTCGGCGTCATGGGGCCGCAGGACGGCGTCGACTACGCGCTGCGGGCCCTGGCGAAGCTGCGCGACGAGGTCGGGCGGAGCGACTGGCACGCGGTGTTCGTCGGCGCGGGTGACGCCTTCGACGCGATGGTGGCGCTGTCCCGGCAGCTCGGCCTGTCCGAGCAGGTGCAGTTCACCGGGCGCATACCGGACGCCGACCTGGTGCGCTACCTGTCCACGGCGGACGTCTGCCTCTCCCCCGACCCGCGCAATCCGCTCAACGACGTATCGACCATGAACAAGGTCCTGGAGTACATGGCGATGGGCCGGCCGATCGTCTCGTTCGACCTGAAGGAGGCGAGAGTCTCCGCCGGGGACGCCGCCGTCTACGCGCCCGCCAACGACGAGGCCGCCTTCGCCGAGCTCGTCGCGCTGCTGCTCGACGACCCCGAGCGGCGGGCCCGGATGGGCGAGATCGGCAAGGAGCGGATCAGCGGGGAGCTCTCCTGGCGGAACTCCCAGCGCTCGCTGCTCGCCGCCTACAGAGCTGCCTGTCGTGACCGTGCTCCGGTGCCGGCGGGCGACGCCCGGTCCGGACACGGAAGAGGCCGCACCGTTGAGCGATGACACCATACGCCTGGTCACGATCGGGCGGATCCTCCGCCGTCGCTGGCGGCTCCTGGCCATCCTCACGGTGGTGGGCGCGCTCGTCGGCTACGGCACCTCCCTGCTGTTCCCGCCGCGTTATACGACGTCGACGTCGGTGCTGCTGCCGGGGCAGTGGGAGGAGCGCGAACTGCTGACCCAGGCGGAGATCGCCACCAGTTCGGCGGTGGTCGACCGCACGGCCGCCGCGCTCCGCTGGGACGGCGTCAGCGGCAGCGACCTGCGGGGCGACGTGAGCGCCAAGGCCGCGGACGGGAACATCATCAAGGTCTCCGGTACGGCCGAGACTCCGGAGCGCGCCCAGCAGCTCTCCGACCGGCTGGCCCACCAGTTCGTCGCCTTCGCCGCGCGGATCGCGGGCGACGGCACCGACTCGGGGGCCGCCACCGGGCCCGAGGCGCTGCGGAAGAAGGTGACGGAGACCAACCGCCGCATCACCGAACTGGCCAATGCGGCGGATCCGGGGCAGACCGTGGAGAGCGTGCAGGTCCGCACCGAGCTCGAGAAGTTGCGTACGGCGCTGGCGGAGGCCATGAAGAAGCTCGACGAGGCCGATCCGGCGACCAGCAAGGCGGGCATGGTCGTCATGGGGCCCGCGGCCCGGCCGACCGGCGAGGCGCCGCCCACGAGGATGCAACTGACCGTCGGCGGGGCGCTGTTGGCCTTCGTGTTCTCGGTCATCGGCCATCTCGCCGCGGCCCGGGTGAACCGTCGGCTGCGTACCGAGGCGGAGATCGCCGCGGCGCTCGGCTCGGTGCTCCTCGGCACCGTCGACGTACCGGGTGAGCGGTCCGCGCACCGGCCCAAGGGCCGTGGTCGGCGGGCCTGGGTCCGCTGGTTCCTCGGCGTCGACACCCGGTGGGACCTGCCGACCCCGCAGTCGTCCGGCGACGAGGCCAGCAGACAGGTCCGCTACCGGCGGGTGTGCGCCCGCCTGCGGGATCTCGTACCCGCCCCGCGGCGGCTGCTGGTCGTCGTACCGGACGGTGACGAGGTCGCCCGCCGGGCCGCTGGGCAGCTCGTCGCCGAGGCCAAGAGCGATCCGCTGCGGGTGGTGAGGGTTTCGATGTCCCGGCCGATGGTGCCGGACCGCGACATCGAGTCCGGTGTCCTGGTCGTGCTCAGCGCGGGCACCTGGACCGCGGGGGACCTCGCGGCCGTCGCCGAGGCGAGTGCGGACGCGGGACATGAGGTCGTCGGCATCGTCGTGGCCGGACCGGTCCGGGCGCGTCCGAAGGAGAAGGCCAGCCGGTCCGCGCGGCGCGCCACGCCTGCCATCGCGGTGGGCGACGACATGGGGGGAGGTGCGGTATGAGGGGCAGCAGGACAACGGAGTCGTCGACCGCCGCACCGCTCCTGGATCTGCAGACGCTGGTGGTGGCGGTGCGCAGACGGCGCCGCCTGTGGTCCTCCCTCGCGGTCCTCGGGTTCCTGGCCGGCGCGGCGTTGGCAGTGCTGCGGCCACCGCCTCCCAGCGCGATGACCAAGGTCCTCGTCGCGCACAAGGAGGACCAGCCGAACGACACCGGAACGCTGATCCGTACCGATGTCGAGCTGCTCGGCACCACGCGGATCGCCGCCAAGGCCCTGCAGGAACTCAAGTCCCCGGAGAAGCCTGAGGACTTCATGCGGGACTACCGGGGCTCGGGCCTGACCAACAACCTGCTGCGCATCGATGTGACGGCCGCCAGCGAGGCGGAGGCGGTGGCCCGGGCCAAGGCACTGGCGAACGCGTTCGTCGCGGACCACGTGCGGCGGATGAAGGAGGCCGCGAAGGCGGAGGCCGAGGCCCTGCTGGAGCAGCGTGACCGGATGCGGAAGGAACTCGCCGAGGTCAACAAGGTGATCGGCGGCCGGTCGCCGCAGAGCGGGGAGAAGGCACCGGCGAACATGGAGTCGCTCTTCGCCCGCCGGGCCGAGCTCAGTTCGCGGATCGCCGACTTCGCCCAGCGCGCCGAGGAGGCACGCGTCGGCACGCCCCGGCTCGTCTCCGGCACGCAGATCGTGGACGACCCGCGCGCGGTGGAGCACTCCCTGCCCAAGGCCGCGGGCACGAACGCCGTGATCGGTGCGGTCCTCGGACTCGTCCTCGGGCTCGCGGTGGCCGCGGTCGGCACGGTGGTGGCGGACCGCCCCGTGCTGCGCCGGGAGATCGCCGCGAACCTGGGCGCCTCGGTCATCGCGGAGCTGCGCCGCGCGCGCCGCGGACCGGCCTGGCTGTGGCAGCGCCGACGGACCCGTACGGCACACGAACGGCTCACCACGACCCTGGTGCGCACCGTGCGCGCCGCCGCGGAACCGGTGTCGCTGCTCGAACTGGGCTGTGCGCGCGACACGAGCGTGCTCGCCCTGAACGTGGCCAGAGCCCTGGCGGCGGACGGTCCCGTGGTCGTCGTCGACGGTCTGCCGGGGCCGCAGCTCGCCAACAGCCGCACGGAGTCGGGAGATCCGGAGGTGGTCAGCGGCGAGCGGGCCGCGACCGTGTCGCCCGAGGTGCGCAGGATCGGCGTCGGCTCGGTCGCGCCCGGCACGGCGTGGACCGATCTGCAGTACCTGGGCGGTCAGACCGTGCTCGTCGTGCGGGCCGGGCACGGCAGTGCCGCGTGGCTGCACACGGTGGCGCGGCAACTCTCGGACCAGTGCGTTCCCGTGATCGGTGTGGTGCTGATCGACCCCGATCCGCGGGACAGGACCGACGGCACGCTGTGGGACGGGCCGCACGCCGCGCTGCGGGGCCCTCTCGATCGGCGGGCCCGGCAGAACGGAACGGGTCAGCCGCGCGCGGAGCGGCCGCCCCAGCAGAACGGGACGGGCGGGCCGCGGGCGGAGAGACCGTCGAGGCCGGCCGCGCGGGTCCCGGACAGCGACCAGGAGGCGCGGTAGGACATGTGTGGTATCGCAGGCACGTATCGATGGCCGGACGGGAAGGTCGTGACCGACCGGCTCACCGATGTCCTCACCCATCGCGGTCCGGACGGGGCGGGCAGGTACAGCCATGCCGCCGGTGACGGCGAAGTGCACCTCGGGCACCGCCGCCTGGCCATCATCGACCTGTCGGAGACCGGCGCCCAGCCGATGGTCTCGGGCGGCCTCGCCCTGACGTACAACGGCGAGCTGTACAACGCGCCGGAGCTGCGGGCCGAGTTGGCGGCCGCCGGGGTGCGCTTCCGCGGCACCTCCGACACCGAGGTGGTCCTTGAGGCCTGGCGGCGCTGGGGCACGGACTGTCTGCCCCGGCTTCGCGGCATGTTCGCGTTCGGGATCTTCGACGAGCGCACGGGTGAGCTGGTGCTCGCCCGGGACCAGCTCGGCATCAAGCCGCTGTTCCTGCTGCGGCGCGGCGAGGGCCTGGTGTTCGCCTCCGAGCTCAAGGCGCTCGCCGCCGCCACGGGCGGGTCCCTCGAGGTGGACCACGGGGCGCTGGTGGCCTCGCTCCTCTACTACTGGGTGCCGGACTCGCGGTGCGCGTACCGCGAGGCGGAGAAGCTGCCGCCGGGGAGCTGGCTGCGGTGCCGGGCCGACGGCGGGGTGGAGCGCGGCCGGTACTGGCATCTGAAGGACGTGGCCGCCGAGGGCCGGGAGCGGGCCCTCAGCGGTGAGCGGCCCGACCTGGCCGCCATCGTCGAGGAGTCGACGCGGCGGCACCTGCTCTCCGACGTGCCCGTGGCGACCTTTCTCTCCGGTGGTCTCGACTCCAGCTGGCTGACCGCGCTCGCGGCCCGCCACCGGCCCGGGATCTCCGCCTACACGATCGGGTTCCGCGCCGAGGACGCCAGGTTCGAGGCGATGCCGGACGACCTGCGCTACGCCCGGCAGGTGGCGCGGCGGTTCGGCGTCGATCTGCACGAGATCGAGATCGCTCCGAACGTGCTCGACCTGCTGCCGCGGATGACGTACCACCTGGACGAGCCGATCGGCGACCCGGCCGCGATCAACACGTTCCTGATCTGCTCGGCCGCCCGGGAGGCCGGGGTCAAGGTGATGCTCTCGGGGATGGGGGCCGACGAGCTGTTCGCCGGGTACCGCAAGCACCTGGCCAACCTGATCGCGCTGCGCTACCAGCGGGTCCCGCGGCCGCTGCGGCGCGGGGTGTCCAGGGCCGTGGACCGGCTGCCGGTGGCCACGGCACGGCGGGGGTACCGGTCGGTGCGGTTCGCGAAGCGGTTCCTGTCCTTCGCGGAGCTGCCGGAGGAGACCGCGTTCCGGCGCAGCTACACCATGTACGACCAGGACGAGCTGCTGGCCCTGGTCGATCCGGACCTGGCGGGAACGGTCGACGACGTGCTGACCGAGCACGCGGACGTCTACCGGGACAACGACCTCGACGACTTCGTCAACCGCATGTGCCTGGGCGACGCCCGGATGTTCCTGCCGGGCCTGAACCTCACGTACACGGACCGCTCCAGCATGGCCGCGTCGACCGAGGTGCGGGTGCCGTACGTGGACGTCGAGGTGGTCAGGGCGGCGTTCGCCGTGCCCGGCGAGCGCAAGATCGTCGGGCGGCAGGGCAAGGCCGTGCTCAAGGAGGCGGCCACCTCGATCCTGCCCCGGGAGATCGTCTACCGGCCCAAGGGCCTGTTCAGCGCCCCGCTGAGGGCCTGGATGAGCAGGGACCTGGCGCCGCTGGTGCGCGAGGTGGTGCACGACGGCGAGCTGGTCCGCTCCGGGCTGCTGCGCCGGGACGCGCTGGCGCGCATGGTCGCCGAGGACGCCGCGGGGCAGCGGGACTTCTCCAAGCATCTGTGGCATGTGCTGACCCTCGAGTACTGGTATCGCGACGCGACCTCTGGGTCCGGCCAGAGCACTCGGTTAACGGCTTAGGAATTCAGAGGAGTTCGGGTGAAACAAGTGGTACAGAACTACAAGAGCGGCGAGCTGGCGGTGCTCGACGTGCCGGTGCCGGGGTGCAAGCCGGGTGGGGTGCTCGTGCGCAGCGCCTTCTCGCTGATCTCCACCGGGACCGAGCTCATGAAGGTGTCCGAGGCCGGCATGTCGATGCTCGGCAAGGCCCGTTCCCGGCCCGACCAGGTGGCCAAGGTCATGCAGAGCGTGGCCACCAACGGGGTGCCCGCCACCTACCGCAAGGTGATGGGCAAGCTGGACTCCTACACGCCGCTCGGCTACTCGCTGTGCGGGGTGGTCGAGCAGGTGGGTTCCGGGATCGACGACGTGAAGGTCGGCGACGTCGTGGCCTGCGCGGGCAACGAGCACGCGCTGCACGCCGAGCTGAACTGGGTGCCCAAGAACCTCTACACCCCCGTGCCGGACGGCCTCGCGCCGCGCCATGCCGCCTTCGGCACCGTCGGGTCCATCGCGATGCAGGGGGTGCGCCGCGGCGAGCCGCACCTCGGCGACGTGGCCCTCGTCATCGGGCTCGGTCTGATCGGGCAGCTGGTGGTGCAGCTCCTCGCCGCCTCGGGGGTCCGCGTCGTCGGGGTCGACCCCGACCCGGCGCGCTGCGAGCTCGCCGAGCGTCTGGGCGCCGCGGCCTGCGGGGATCCCGGGGCCGCGGCCGTGGAAGCGGCCGTCGCCGAGCTCACCGACGGGCACGGCGTGGACCAGGTGTACCTGGCCGCCGGTGGCGGCAGCAACCAGCCCGTCGAGCTGGCCGCCCGGCTGTGCCGGGACCGCGGCCGGGTCGTCGACATCGGCAAGTGCCGCCTCGACCTGCCGTGGAACGCGTACTACGAGAAGGAGCTCGACGTCCGGTTCTCCCGCAGTTACGGTCCCGGGCGCTACGACCCGGAGTACGAGCTGGAGGGGCGCGACTATCCGATCGGCTATGTGCGCTGGACCGAGCGCCGCAATCTTGCGTGCTTCCTCGATCTCGTCGCGCGCGGCAGCGTCGACGTGGAGCCCCTGGTCTCCCACGTCGCCGACTTCGACGACGCCGTCGAGACGTACCAGCGGCTGAAGGACGGCGAACTCAAGGCCGTGGCCGTGCTGTTCCGGTACCCCAACGCGCACGCGACGGAGGTGGAGGCACCAGCGGTGGCCGTGCCCGCGGTGCCCGTGCGCCAGGGCCGGGCACGGGCCGCCGGTTCGCCGGTGAAGCTGGCGTTCGTCGGCGCGGGGAACTACGCGACGTCGATGCTCCTTCCGCACCTGACGCGGCGCGAGGGCGTCGAGCTGTCGACCGTCGTCACCACGACGGCGCTGTCGGCGGCCAACGCGCGGCGCAAGTTCGGCTTTGCCGATGCGACGACCGATCTGGACGCCGTGCTCGGCGACAAGTCCATCGACGCGGTGTTCGTGGTCACCCGGCACAGCTCGCACGCCGAACTGACCCGCAAGGCGCTGCACGCGGGCAAGGCGGTGTTCGTGGAGAAGCCCCTGGCCCTCACCGAGGACGAGCTGGCCGGGGTGCTCGCGGCGGTGGAGGAGTCCGGCAACGACCGGCTGCAGGTGGGGTTCAACCGCCGCTTCGCGCCGCTGCTCCAGGAGGCCAAGGAGCGGTTCGGCGCCCGGACCGGCCCGGCGAGCCTGCGCTACCTGGTGAACGCGGGCCGCCTCCAGCACGGCAGCTGGTACCTCAAGGAGGGCACCGAGGGCTCGCGGTTCGCCGGTGAGGGCGGGCACTTCATCGACACGGCGAGCTGGCTCCTGGGAGCCGACCCGGTCTCGGTGTACTCCGTCGCCGCGTCGGGCAACGAGGACCTCCAGGTGGTGCTGCGCTACCCGGACGGGTCCACCGCCACCATCAGCTACGTCACCACCGGTTCGGCCGCCTTCCCCAAGGAGACGCTGGACCTGGTGGCGGACGGCAAGGTGCTGCAGCTCGACGACTTCGTGCGGGCCTCGGTCTACGGGCGCAAGAAGTGGGTCTCCTCGCGGCTGCCCAAGGCCCGGGACAAGGGCCAGAACGCCGAGCTGGCCGCGTTCGTCAAGGCCGTGCGGACCGGCGGGCCGATGCCGGTGCCGCTTCAGTCCCTCGTCGCCACCACGGCGGCCACCCTCGCCGTGCGGGCGGGCCTGGCCGGTGGCGCCCCGGTGACGTTGGCGAGGACGCGATGACGGTGAGCTCGGGGAGCGCGGGCTGGTACCTGCGCCGCCTCTCCCGGATGGGGCCGCGGGAGGTCGGCGGCCGGGCGGGCGACGCGGTGCGCAGGCGGCGGTGGCGGTCGGCACGGCCGCGCTGCCCGCGCGTGACCGGCGCCCGGTTCACCGCGGCACTGCCCGCGGGGACGCTGGCCTCGGTGGCGCCGGACGCCGCGAAGCGTCTGGTCGCCGAGGCCGACCGGCTGCTCGACGGGCACGCCACGTACTTCGGGGTGGACCGCGACGACCTGGTCGACCCGGACTGGTGGTACGACCCGAAGACCGGGCGCCGGGCCCCGTGGGGCTACGCCTTCGACGTGCCGTACCGCGACGAGGAAGCGGCCGGGGACATCAAGCAGATCTGGGAGCCGTCCCGGCATCAGTACCTCACCGTGCTCGCCGCCGCCTACGCGGTCACCGGGGACGAGCGGTACGCCGAGCGCGTGGCCGCGCACCTGCGGTCGTGGTGGGCGGCCAACCCGCCGCTGCGCGGGGTGCACTGGGTGAGCGGCATCGAGCTGGGCATCCGGCTGCTCTCCTGGGTGTGGGTCCGGCGGCTGCTCGACGGCTGGGCCGGCGCGGCCGGGCTCTTCGAGGACAACCCGGTGGCGCAGAACCAGATCTGGCACCACCAGCGCTGGCTCGCCGCCTTTCCCAGCCGGGGTTCCTCGGCGAACAACCACGTCATCGCCGAGGCCGCCGGGCAGTTCGCCGCTGCCTGCGCGTTCGGGTGGTTCCCCACGTCGGCACGGTGGCGGGCCGACGCGCTGCGCTCGCTGGAGCAGCAGCTGCGCGCCAACACCTTCCCCTCCGGCCTCAACCGCGAGCTGGCCACCGAGTACCACGGGCTCGTCCTGGAGCTGGGCCTGGCCGCGGTGGCCGAGGCGGACGCCGCCGACGTGCCGGTGCCCGCGTCGATCCGCCTGGTGCTGCTGCGGATGACCGACGCGCTCGCGGCCGTCGTGGACAACCGGCTGCGGCCGCCGCGCCAGGGGGACGCCGACGACGGACACGGTCTGGTCGTCGACGGCGCGGGCACCCACCGCTGGGGCTCGCTCCTGGCCACCGGGGACGCCGTGTTCGGGCGGCTCGCCTGGTGGCCGGAGGTGACCGGCACCGATGTGCGCACCCCGCTGCTCGCCGCACTCATCCGGCCGTACCCGGGCACGGGAACCGCGCGCCCGGCGAGCCGCCCCGCCCACTTCGCCGACGCGGGCATGACCATCCTGCGCGGCCCGGAGGAGATCTGGTGCCGCTGCGACGGCGGTCCGCACGGCTTCCTGTCCATCGCCGCGCACGCCCACGCGGACGCCCTGTCCGTGGAGGTCCGGCACGACGGGGTCGACGTGCTCGCCGACCCGGGGACGTACTGCTACCACGGGGAGCCCGCGTGGCGGCGGTACTTCCGCTCGACCCTCGGCCACAACACCCTGGAGCTGGACGGCACTGACCAGTCCGTCTCCGGCGGCCCGTTCCTGTGGACCCGGCACGCCCGCACGCGCGTGCTGGCCACGGACCCGTCCGACGAGGCCGTGGCGCGCTGGTGCGCCGAGCACGACGGGTACGAGGGCTCCGTGCACCGCCGCCGGGTGGAGCTGTCGGCCGCGAGCCAGGAGCTGACGGTGGTCGACGAGGTGCGCGGACCGCGCCGGGCCGTGCGCCTGGCGTTCCACCTCGGTCCGGCGATCGCCGCCGACCTGGTGGGGAACTGGGCGCTGCTGACCTGGACGCGGGACGGCGAGGAGCGCTCCGCGGTGCTCGACCTGCCCGGGGAGCTGTCCTGGCGGGCGCACCGCGGCGAGAGCGAGCCGCCGCTCGGCTGGTACTCCCCCGGCTTCGGGCGCAAGGAGCCCGCCACCACGCTGGTCGGCACCGGATTCACCGACGGCGCGGAGGGGTTCACCACCGTGCTCAGGTTCCGCGGCTAGGGGGCATGTGGTGATCAAGAGGCGGCCCTTGGCGTCGGCGGCGGCAGCGCTGGCGCTGGCCCTGCTCGCGACGACCGGCTGCGACAGCGACAGTGGCAGCGACAGCACGTCCGGCTCGCGGGCGAAGGCGTCCGCCGCGAAGCCGTCCACGCCCGTCGCCCGGGTGTGCGCCAAGCCCGCGGCCGGGCCGACGAAGGCTCCCGCGGGCGCGGTGACGGTCGACCCGGCGGTGGTCGGTGACCTGGCGGCGAAGACGAAGAGCAACCCGCCGCACACGACGTTCTGGCTGCGCCCGGGCAGGCACCGCCTTGAGCGGGACCGCTACGCCCAGGTCATGGCCAAGAAGGGCAACCGCTACCTCGGCGCGCCGGGCGCGGTGCTCGACGGACGGAAGGTCAACCAGTACGCGTTCAGCGGTACGGCCCGCGACGTCACCATCCGCCATCTGACCGTGGAGCACTTCGTCGCGCCCAACAACGAGGGCGTGGTCAACCACGACATGGCCGACGGGTGGGTCATCGAGCACGCGAGGATCCAGTACAACTCCGGTGCCGGGCTGATGGCCGGTGCCCGCCAGCGGGTCCGCGCCAGCTGTCTGCGCGGCAACGGGCAGTACGGGATGAACGCGTACAAGACCGGTGACTCCATCAAGGGCCTGGTGGTCGAGGGCAACGAGGTGGTGGGCAACAACACCGACGACTGGGAGCGGCGCAAGCCCGGCTGCGGCTGCACCGGAGGCATCAAGTTCTGGGCCGTCAACGGCGCCGACGTCCGCGGCAATTGGGTGCACGACAACCGCGGCGCCGGGTTGTGGGCGGACAACAACAACAACGACTTCCGCATCGAGAACAACGTCCTCGAAGCCAACGACGGTGCCGCGCTGATGTACGAGACCAGCTATAACGCGGTCATCCGGAACAACACGATCCGGCGCAACAACTGGGTCGAGGGCCGTAAGTACGCCGAGCGCGACGACGACTTCCCGTATGCCACGATCTATGTGTCGGAGGCCGGTGGCGAGCCGCGGATCAGGGCCCGCACGAACAAGATAGAGATCTACCGGAACGTCCTGGAGGACAACTGGTCCGGGATCACCCTGTGGGAGAACGCCGACCGGTTCTGCAACAGCCCGGCCAACACCTCGACCGGCTACTGCACCTTGCTGGTGAAGGACACCAAGCGCTGCGCGAAGCCGGGGATCGCCACCGCGCCGCTGTACGCCGACTGCCGGTGGAAGACCCAGCGGGTGGACATCCACGACAACCGCTTCGTCCTGGACACCTCCGTCGTCAAGTGCACGGAGGAGTGCGGCCGCATGGCGGTCCTCGCCAACTACGGCACGTATCCGAAGTGGTCGCCGTACAAGGGCAAGCGGGTCGCCGACGCGATCACCCACAAGCAGCGCAACCGCTGGCACGACAACGTCTACCGCGGGCCGTGGAGCTTCGTGGCGGGCGATCCGAGCCGGAAGCTGGAGCCGGGGCAGTGGCAGAGCGCGCCGTACCAGCAGGACACCGGCAGCACCTTCGACGCCCAGGCCGGTGGTTGAGATGGGCGGGGACCTGATGCGCGGCGGGCCGGACGCGCGGCCCGAGGGGGAACAGCGCCCTGAGGCGACGCCGAAGGCCGTCGGGATCGTCTGGGCGCTGCTCGGACTCAACACGCTCGGCTCCGCCGGGGCGAAGACCATCCTGCCGCTGCCCCGCTCCCTCATCCAGATGGCCACCATGGGCGCGCTGGTCTCCGCCTTCGCGCTGGCGCTCGCGCTCAACCTCCGGCTGCGCATCCGGCCGAGCGCCTTCGTGTTCCTGCTCACCCTGCTCCTCGTGCCGAGCGTGATCTCCAGCGCGGATCTGGAGGGCGGGTTCGGCGCGCTGTTCCGCTGCTTCCGGTTCGCGCTCTTCGTCGGCACGCTGTGGCTGCTCAGCCGCTGGTGGGACGGCGGCATGACGTTCGTCCGCCATCACATCCGGATGTACTTCGCGGTGCTCGTCCTGGTGGCCGCGGGCCTGGTCGTCGCCCCGGGCACGGCGAGGCCGGAGTACTACGGCGGGCGCCTCGTCGGCGCGTTGTGGCCGCTCACCCCGCCGCAGATCGGGCAGTACGCCGCAGTGATCATCGGGCTCACCGTGCTGCTCACCCTCGGCCGTCTGACGACCGGGGCCAGCGCGGCGATGATCATCGTGCCGTCGCTCGTCCTGCTCGCGCTGACCCACACCCGCACGGCCACGCTCGGTCTGATCGTCGGGTTGGTGCTCGCGATCGGCTCGCTCGTCCTGACCAGTGCCGCCGCCCGCCGGTTCTTCGCCTGGACGGTGGTGTGCGCGACGGTGGCCACGGTGGCGTTGAGCTCCGCGCTGCAGGCGTGGTTCATGCGCGGGCAGAGCAAGGAGGGCCTCTCCAACCTCACCGGGCGGGCCAAGGTCTGGGACGCCCTGCTCGCCGCGCCCCGGACGACCGGGGAGAAGGTGTTCGGCACGGGCCTGGGCGACAAGTCCTTCGGCGGCCTCCCGATCGACAACAGCTGGCTGGCCGTCTACCACGAGCAGGGCCTGATCGGCATCACTTTGGTGGCGGCGTTCATCGGCGTCCTCGGCGGGGTCGCGCTGCTGCGGCCGCCGTCGGTGCCGAGGGCCTGCGCGATCTTCCTGATCAGCTACTGCGCGATGTCCTCGTACACCGAGGCCGGACTCGGTGACGCCTCGCCGTATCTGCTGCATCTGGCCCTGGCCGCCTCGCTGTTGGTGCCGGGCGCCGCTGCGCCGCCCCTCGCGACGGCCGAGGTTCCCGGTCCGAGGGCCGAAGTCCCTCGACGACGCATCCCGCGATGGGCCCGGAGGTAAGGGTGAGCATGCACGTCCTTGTAGTACACAACCGTTACTCGTCGGCGCAGCCGAGCGGCGAGAACAGGGTCGTCGACGAGGAGGTGGGGCTGCTGCGCGCGGCCGGTCACCGGGTCGACGTGTTCGAGCGGCGCAGCGACACCATCGCCGACCGGTCCCTGCTCGCCAAGGCCGCGGTGCCGCTGCTCGTGCCCTGGAACCCGAAGGTCCGCTCGGAGCTCGGCGCCCGGCTCCGCGCCTCGCGCCCCGACGTGGTGCACGTCCACAACGTCTTTCCGCTCCTGTCGCCCGCGGTCCTCGCCGCCTGCGCCGACGCCGGTGTGCCGACCGTCGCCACCCTGCACAACTACACCCAGGTCTGCCCGCCCGGCACGCTCCAGCGAGACGGCCGGGTGTGCACCGAGTGCGCCGGGACGAGGATGGCGCTGCCCGCCGTCCGGCACGGCTGCTACCGCGACTCGCGGCTCGCGACGGTGCCGCTCGCGGTCAGCCTGTCGGTCAACCGGCGGCGCTGGTGGTCCGGCGTGGAGCGGTTCTTCTGCATCTCCGCGGCGCAGCGCGACGTCTTGGTGCGCACCGGCATGCCGCCGGAGCGCCTCGCGGTGAAGCACAACTTCGTGCCCGACCCGGGCGGCTGCCGCACGGGCGACGGGGAGCACGTGCTCTTCCTCGGGCGGCTCGCGGAGGCCAAGGGCGTGCGGCTGCTCATGTCCGCGTGGGACGAGGTCGCGGCGCGCGGCGGTGTGGGTGTGCCGCTCGTGCTCGCGGGCTCGGGGCCGCTGGAGCCGGAGGTGACCGCCTGGGCGTCGGGCCGTGACGACGTGCGCTACGTCGGCCTGTACGACCCACAGGAGTGCCGGGAGGCCGTCGCGCGGTCGGTCGCCGTGGTGGCGCCCTCGATGTCCATGGAGACGTTCGGCCTGGTGGTCGCGGAGGCGATGGCGGCGGGCGTCCCGGCCGTCGCCGCCGGTCACGGCGCCTTCGTCGAACTCGTCGAGGACGGGGTGACCGGCCTCCTTCACCGGCCGGGCGAGGCCGCCTCGCTCGCGGAGAGCATCCGCCGGGTCGCGGCCGACGCGGGCCGCAACCACGAGATGGGCCAGGCGGCCCGGCGCCGTTACGAGAAGGACTTCAGTCCTGCCGTCGGCCTGGAGCGCCTGGTGGAGGGGTACCGCGCCGCGATCGCGGGGCGGTCGGGCGGCGGCGACAGCGCGCCGCCGTCAGGAAACACGAGCACTGGCTCGCGGCGGGGCATCCGCGCGAGCAGGGATGGGGGCAGTAGATGACACGATGCCGACTCTGCGGCTCGGCGGCGCTGGCCAGCGTCGTCGATCTGGGGGCGACCCCGCCGTGCGAGAGCTTCCTCGCCGCGGACCAGCTGGACGAGCCGGAGCCCGCGTACCCGCTGCACCTGCGGGTCTGCACCGACTGCTGGCTCGCGCAGATCCCCGCGCTGATCACGCCGGAGGAGACGTTCAAGGAGTACGCGTACTTCTCCTCCTTCTCGACCTCCTGGGTGGAGCACGCGCGCGCGTTCGTCGCCGATGCCGTGCGGCGGGTGGGGCTCGACGCCGAAGGCTCCGACGCCTTCGTGGTCGAGGTGGCGAGCAACGACGGGTACCTGCTGAAGCACGTGGTGGACCGGGGGATCCGCTGCCTCGGCATCGAGCCGTCGGTGAACGTCGGCGCCACGGCGCGGGACGCGGGCGTGCCCACGCTCACGGAGTTCCTGTCCCCCGAGACCGGCGCGGCCGTGCGCGCCGAGCACGGCCCGGCGGACCTGGTCGTGGCCAACAACGTGTACGCGCACATCCCCGACGTGGTCGGGTTCACGCAGGGGCTGCGCGCCCTGGTCGCCGACGACGGCTGGGTCTCCATCGAGGTGCAGCACCTGCTGACCCTGATCGAGGAGAACCAGTACGACACGATCTACCACGAGCACTTCCAGTACTACACGGTGGCGTCCGCGATCAGGGCCCTCGCCAGCGGCGGACTCGCGCTCGTGGACGTGGAGCTGCTGCCCACGCACGGCGGCTCCATCCGGCTGTGGGCCCGGCCGACGGAGGTGGCCGGTGAGCCGTCCCGCCAGGTGTCCGACGTGCTGGCCCGGGAGAAGGCCGCCGGGCTCCAGGAGCTGTCCGGGTACACCGAGTTCGGCGCGCGGGTGGCCAAGGTGCGCCGGGACCTGCTCAGGTTCCTCATCGAGGCGGCCGAGCGCGGCGAGACGGTGGTCGGCTACGGCGCCCCGGGCAAGGGCAACACGCTCCTGAACCACTGCGGCATCCGGCCCGACCTGCTCGCGTACACGGTCGACCGCAACCCCTACAAGCACGGCAGGTTCACCCCCGGCACCCGCGTCCCGATCCTGTCGCCCGAGCGGATCGCCGCCGACAAGCCGGACTACGTCCTCGTCCTGCCGTGGAACCTGCGGGCCGAGCTGGTCGAGCAGCTGTCCTACGTGCACGACTGGGGCGGCCGCCTGGTCTTCCCCATCCCGGAACTGAGCATCGTCGAGG
Source organism: Streptomyces sp. NPDC053474 (assembly GCF_044544845.1). Classification (NCBI taxonomy): domain Bacteria; kingdom Bacillati; phylum Actinomycetota; class Actinomycetes; order Kitasatosporales; family Streptomycetaceae; genus Streptomyces; species Streptomyces sp. NPDC053474. The sequence goes on along the minus strand of NZ_JBITXV010000009.1, from coordinate 214,605 downwards.
CCACGTCGTCGAAAGAGGGCACAGCATGAAGGTCGTACTGTTCTGCGGCGGTTACGGGATGCGGATGCGCAGCGGCGCCTCCGACGACGTGCCCAAGCCGATGGCGATGGTCGGCCCGAGACCGCTGATCTGGCACGTCATGCGCTACTACGCGCACTTCGGGCACACGGAGTTCATCCTGTGCCTGGGGTATGGGGCGCAGCACATCAAGGACTTCTTCCTCACCTACGAGGAGACGGCGTCCAACGACTTCGTGCTGCGGGGCGGGAAGACCGAGCTGCTCTCCACGGACATATCCGACTGGACGATCACGTTCGCGCAGACCGGCGTCGAGTCGCCGATCGGGGAGCGCCTGCGCCGGGTGCGCCACCACCTGGACGGCGACGAGATGTTCCTCGCCAACTACGCGGACGTGCTCACCGACGCTCCCCTGCCGCAGATGATCGACTCCTTCGCCCGGCGCGACGCCGGTGCGTCGATGATGGTGGTGCCGCCGCAGTCCTCGTTCCACTGCGTGGAACTGGGCGAGAACGGCATGGTCGGGGGCATCACGGCGGTGAGCGACATGCCGCTGTGGGAGAACGGCGGCTACTTCGTGCTGCGCCAGGAGGTCTTCGACCACATCCCCGAGAACGGGGACCTGGTCGCCGACGGCTGCGCCCAACTGGCCAAGCAGGGCAGGCTCGTGGCGCACCAGCACCGCGGCTTCTGGAAGCCGACCGACACCGTGAAGGAGCGGGCCGCGCTGGACGCCGCCTACGCCCGGGGCGACCGGCCGTGGGCCGTGTGGGAGCGGGACAGCTCAGGGGCCGTCACGCTCGGCGGCGGGGTCGGCGCCGAAGCGAGGACCGCGTGATCCGGCTCGGCGCCGGGCGCCTGGACCGGATCGCGGCGGTGGGCGCGCACTGCGACGACATCGCCATCGGCGCGGGCGGCACCCTCCTGACCCTGTGCCTCGCGCGGCCGGGCCTGCGCGTCGACGCCCTGGTGCTCTCCGGCGGCGGCAGCGAGCGCGAGCAGGAGGAGCGGGCCGCGCTCGCCGCCTTCTGCCCGGGCGCCGACCTGCGCCTGACCGTGCTCAAGCTGCCGGACGGCCGGATGCCCGTGCACTGGGAGGAGGCCAAGGCCGCGGTCGAGGAGCTGCGCGGGCAGACCGACCCGGACCTGGTCCTGGCCCCGCGCACCGACGACGCGCACCAGGACCACCGGGGCCTGGCGCAGTTGATGCCCACCGCGTTCCGCGACCACCTGGTCCTCGGCTACGAGATCGTCAAGTGGGACGGCGACCTCGGCCGCCCGGCGGCGTACCAGCCGCTGACGACGGAGGTCGCCGAGCGGAAGGTGCGGCTGCTCCAGGACCACTACCCCTCGCAGCGGCACCGGCCCTGGTACGACCGCGAGGCCTTCCTCGGCCTCGCACGGATCCGCGGCATCGAATGCCACGCGCGCTACGCCGAGGCGTTCGCCGTCACCAAACTCACTCTGAACCTGGGGAACTGAACCATGCGCGTACTTCTGACCGGGCACCAGGGCTACCTGGGCACCGTCATGGCCCCGGTCCTCACGGCCGCCGGGCACGAGGTCGTCGGCCTCGACTCCGGCCTGTTCGCGGACTGCGTCCTCGGCCCGGCGCCCGCGGACCCGCAGGGGCACCGGGTGGACCTGCGTGACGTCACGGCCGAGCACGTGGCCGGGGTGGACGCCGTGATCCACCTGGCCGCGCTCTCCAACGACCCGCTGGGCTCGCTCGCGCCGGAGCTGACGTACGACATCAACCACCACGCCTCCGTGCGCCTGGCCGAGCTGGCCCGCGACGCCGGAGTGCGGCGCTTCCTGTACGCGTCGACGTGCTCGGTGTACGGCGCCGCGGGCGGTGGCGACCTGGTGACCGAGGACGCCCCGCTGCGCCCGGTGACGCCGTACGCGGAGTCCAAGGTGCGGGTGGAGGACGACCTGCACGCGCTCGCCGACGGCGACTTCACCCCGGTGTACATGCGCAACGCCACCGCCTTCGGCTACTCGCCCCGGCTGCGCGCCGACATCGTGCTGAACAACCTGGTGGGTCACGCGCTGCTGTCCGGCGAGGTCCTGGTGCTCTCCGACGGCACCCCCTGGCGGCCGCTGGTGCACGCCGCCGACATCGCCCGGGCGTTCGCGGCCGCGCTGACCGCGCCGCGCGAGGCGGTGCACGACCAGGCGTTCAACATCGGCAGCGAGGTCAACAACGTCACGGTCGCCGAGATCGCCGAGCAGGTCGCCGACGCGGTGGCGGGGGCGAAGGTGAACATCACCGGGGAGAACGGCGCCGACCCGCGCTCGTACCGCGTGGACTTCTCCCGGTTCCGCGCCGCGATCCCCGGCTTCGACTGCGCGTGGACGGTGCGCCGGGGCGCGCTCGAACTCGCCGAGGCCTACCGGCAGCACGGGCTGACCCGCGAGGACTTCGAGCAGCGCTTCACCCGGCTCGCCGTGCTGCGCGCGGCGTCCGACGCCGGTGCCGTCGACGACACCCTGCGGCGGCGCCGGTGACCACCACGCTCGGCGAACGGATGCACGCCCTGGTGGAGCGGATGTACCCGCTGTGCCGGAGCATCACCGGCGACGGCGTGCGCGCCACCCTGGACATCGTCGGGGAGTACATCCCGCTCCAGGTGCACGAGGTGCCGACCGGGACGCGGGTGCTCGACTGGACGGTGCCGCAGGAGTGGAACATCCGGGACGCGTACGTGGCCGACAGCTCGGGCAAGCGGGTCGTCGACTTCGCCGCGTCCAGCCTGCACGTGCTCGGCTACAGCGTGCCGGTGTCGAGGACCTTGCCCCTGGCCGAACTGCGCGCGCACCTGCACACCCTGCCGGACCACCCGTCCTGGGTGCCGTACCGCACCAGTTACTACAAGCCGCAGTGGGGCTTCTGCCTGGCGCAGGAGACCCTGGACGCGCTCCCGGACGGCGACTACGAGGTGTGCGTCGACTCCACACTGGCCGACGGCCACCTCACCTACGCCGAGCACGTGGTCCCCGGGCAGGTCGCCGACGAGGTGATCGTCTCCTGTCACGTCTGCCACCCGTCGCTGGCCAACGACAACCTGGCGGGCATCGCGGTGGCGACGTTCCTGGCCCGGGCCCTCGCCGAGACGACGCCGTACTACACCTACCGGTTCGTCTTCGCGCCCGGCACCATCGGGGCGATCACCTGGCTGGCCCGCAATCAGGAGCGGATCGACCAGGTCAAGCACGGCCTCGTCCTGGCCTGCGCCGGTGACCGGGGGGACCTGACGTACAAGCAGAGCAGGCGCGGCGACGCGGAGATCGACCGGGTGCTGCGGCACGTGCTCGCGACGTCCGAACGCCCGCACCGCGTCACCGAGTTCACGCCGTACGGCTACGACGAGCGGCAGTACTGCTCGCCCGGGTTCAACCTCGGTGTGGGCTCGCTCAGCCGGACCCCGTACGCCGGGTACCCCGAGTACCACACCTCGGCGGACAACCCGGACTTCGTCTGCCCGGAGGCGATGGAGGACACCCTCGCCGTCTGCCGCGAGGCGTTCACGGTCCTCGACCGCAACCGGCGGTACGTCAACCTCAGCCCGTACGGCGAACCGCAGCTCGGCCGACGGGGGTTGTACGACGCGCTCGGCGGCCTCAGCGACACCAAGCAGGCCCAGATGGCCATGCTGTGGGTGCTCAGCCTCTCCGACGGCGAGCACAGTCTGCTCGACGTCGCGGAGCGGTCCGGGCTGCCGTTCAGCGCCGTCGCGGCCGCCGCCGACGCCCTGGGCGCCGCCGAACTGATCAAGGCGTGACGCCGATGGCCACCGGGAGGGAGAAGCAGACGACGGCGGCGGCCCGGCCGACCGCGAGGCGGGCCATGGCCGGTCGGCTGTCCTGGGGCCTGGCCGACCAGGCGGTCTGCAGCATGACCAACTTCGCGGTGGGCATCTATGTGGCCCGCGCCCTTGGCCTGTCGGCGTTCGGCGTGTTCAGCCTGGCCTGGGTGACCTACGGCGTGGTGCTCGGCGTCTCCCGCGGACTTGCCACCGACCCGCTGGTGGTGCGCTTCAGCGGCGTGTCGACCGCGTCCTGGCGCGCGGCCGCGGCCCAGTCGTCGGGTACCGCGCTCGGCGTCGGCGGCGCGGTCGGCGCGGTGTCCCTGGTGGTCGGGCTGGGCGTCGGCGGCCGCGTGGGGCCCGCGTTCGCCGCCCTCGGCGTGGTGCTGCCGGGGCTGCTCCTGCAAGACGCCTGGCGGTACTCGTTCTTCGCCGCGGGCACCGGGCGGAAAGCGTTCGTCAACGACCTCCTGGGCGGCGTCGCGCTCGTCCCCGCGCTCCTGGTCGCGGCCCGTGTGGACAGCGTGGCGGCCTTCGTGCTCGCCTGGGGCACCGCCGCCGCGGTGGCCGCCGCGTACGGCTGCCTCCAGTCCGGCATCCGGCCCCAGCCAGCCGGGGCGCGCGCATGGCTGCGCGAGCAGCGCGACCTCGGCTACCGCTACCTCGTCGAGAACGTCGGCGTCAGCGGCGCGTCCCAGCTGCGGGCGTACGGGCTCGGCGCGATCGTCGGCGTCAGCGCGGTGGGGGTGGTCCGGGGTGCCGAACTCCTGCTCGGCCCGTTCCTGGCCATGCTCATGGGCCTTTCCCTGGTCACGGTCCCGGAGGCGGCACGCGTGCTGCGGCAGGCCCCGCACCGCCTCGGCACGTTCTGCCTCATGCTGTCCGGCGCCCTGGCCGGTGCCGCACTGCTGTGGGGCGTGGCACTGCTCCTGGTGCCGGACCGGGGCGGCGAGCTCGTGCTCGGCGACGTCTGGGGTGCCGCCTCGGACCTCATCGTGCCGGCCGCGCTCGGCGTCGCGGGCAGCAGCCTCGGCATCGGCGCGGCCGCCGGACTGCGCGCCCTCGCCGCCGCCCGGCGCAGCCTGCGCGCCCAGCTCTCCGCCTCCACCTGCTACGTCGGCGGCGGACTCGGCGGTGCCGCCCTGGGCGGCGCGGTCGGCTCGGCCTGGGGCGTCGCCGCCGCGACCGTCATCAGCTCAGCCGTGTGGTGGCTCCAGCTGAGGTCCGCCCTGCGCGAGCGCCACCACTCCCCCATCCCCGAAGTGAGGACGTCATGACCGCCCATCCCCGGTTGAGCATCGGCCTGCCCGTGTACAACGGCGAGGAGTACCTCGCCGAGGCGCTCGATGCCCTGCTCGGCCAGACCTACGAGGACTTCGAGCTGGTCATCTCCGACAACGCCTCGACCGACGGGACCCAGGAGATCTGCCGCGAGTACGCCGCGCGGGACTCCCGCGTCCGCTATCTGCGGCTGCCCCGGAACATCGGCGCGGCGCCGAACCACAACTACGTGTTCACCCAGTGCCGCGGCGAGCTGTTCAAGTGGGCCTCGCACGACGACCTGTACGCCCGTGATCTGCTGCGGCGCTGCGTGGAGGCCCTGGACGAGCGCCCCGAGGTGATCCTCGCGCACGCCGACCAGGCCGTCATCGACGAGGAAGGGCGGGTGAAGGTCCCGTACGCGTACACGCTCGCCACCGACTCGCCGCGCGCGCCGGAGCGGTTCCGCAGCATGCTCTTCGAGCCCGGCGGCGACGACTTCTACGGGGTGATGCGGGCCGACGTGCTGCGCCGGGTCAGGCCGCACGACAGCTACCACCACGCGGACCGCACGTTCGTCGCCGAGATCGGCCTGCGCGGGCCCTTCCACCAGGTGCCGGAGCTGCTGTACTTCCGCCGCGACCACCCCACCCGCGCCGAGCGGGCGAACCCCTCCAAGCGCTCCCGGTGCGTCAACCTGGACCCGCGCCGGGCGGGTCCGCTGCACCCGACGCCGCGGCTGCTCGCCGAGTACGTGTGGGGCTTCGTCGCGGCGATCCGGCGGACGCCGCTGTCCGCGGCCGACCGGCGCGCGTGCTACGGCCACCTGGCCGCGTGGGCGGCCAGCCGGGCCCGGCCGGGTGCCGGGGAGCGGGTCGAGGACCGCGCCCCGGTCGATCCGGCGAAGCTCGACGTCTCCCTCGACGCCCTCGTCGCCGGGCGTGCGGGGAAGCGGCCGTGACCGCGGTGCGGGTGGGGGTGTTCGGCCTGCTCGGCTCCGGCAACCTCGGCAACGACGGGTCGTTGGAGGCCGTGCTCGGCCATCTGCGCGCCGCGCACCCGGAGGCGGTCGTGGACGCGCTGTGCGGCGGACCCGAGGCGGTCACGGCCCGGTACGGGATCCCCGCGACGCGGCTGCACTGGTACCGCGGGGAGTACCGGACCGCGTCGCGTGCGGGCGCGATCGCGGGCAAGGGCCTGGGCAAACTCGTCGACGCCGTCCGCACCGCCGCCTGGGTGCGCAAGCACGACGTGGTGATCGTGCCGGGCATGGGCGTCCTGGAGGCCACGCTGCCGCTGCGGCCCTGGGGCTTTCCGTACGCGCTCTTCCTGCTCTGCGCGAGTGGCCGACTGCTGCGGACCCGGGTCGCTCTGGTCGGCGTCGGGGCCGCCCCGATCGCCGACCGGCCGACCCGGGCGCTGGTGCGCTGGTCGGCGCGCCTTGCCGCGTACCGGTCGTACCGGGACGCGATGTCCCGCGACGCGATGCGTCAGATGGGCGTGGACACCGCGCGCGACGGGGTCTACCCGGACCTCGCGTTCGCCCTGCCGACGCCGCCCGCGGGCACGCCGTCGGGCACGGTCTGCGTCGGCGTCATGGCCTTCCACGGCGGCAACGACGACCGCGCCCGCGCCGAGGAGATCCACCGGCGCTACCTCGACGGGGTGACCCGGTTCGTCCGCACCCTCGTCGAGGACGGCAGGCCGGTCCGGCTGCTCACCGGAGACGGGGTCGACGCGACGGTGGTCACCGCGATCCGCGCCGCGGTGGACTCGCCGCTGGTCACCGCCGCGGAGGCGACCTCGCTCGCGGACCTGATGAAGGAGACGGCGGCCGCCGACGCCGTGGTGGCGACCCGCTATCACAACCTGGTCTGCGCGCTGAAGGCGGGCACACCGACGCTCGCGCTCAGCTACGCGGCGAAGAGCGACGCCCTCATGGACCGGATGGGCCTCGGCGCGTACTGCCACCCGGCCCGCGAGGTCGACGCCGACCGGCTCCTCGAACAGTTCCGGGCGCTGGAGAAGCAGTCCGCGGAGCTGCGCGGGACCCTCACCGAGCGGAACCGGCTCGCCGCCCGTCAACTCCAGGACCAGTTCGCCGAGTTGAGCACGGTCCTGTTCCCCGCGACCGACCACGCCCACGCTCCACGGGAGACCCCATGAAAGCAACCGAAGTCCCGGAGATCGACGGCGCGTTCCTGTTCGAGCCGACGCCGTACGCCGACGAACGCGGCTTCTTCTGCCGCACCTTCGACGCCGACGTGGTCCGCTCGGTGGGCCTCGACCCGAACGCGTTCATCCAGGACAGCGTGTCCCGTTCGGTCCGTGGCGTGCTGCGCGGCATGCACCTGCGCTCCGGGCGGGGCGAGGCCAAGCTGGTGCGGTGCTCGTACGGGAAGATCTTCGACGTCGTCGTGGACCTGCGGGCCGACTCGCCGACCTATCTCAACGTGGCCACCTTCGAGCTGTCCGGCGAGACGCAGGCGACCCTGTACGTCCCGGCGGGGTGCGCGCACGGCTTCCAGGCGCTGACCGAGACCGCCGACACCTCGTACCGGATCGACCGCCCGCACGATCCCGCCGAGGACGTGACGATCGCCTTCGACGACCCGGAGCTCGACATTCCGTGGCCGCTGCCGGTCACCCTGATGTCCCAGCGGGACCGGGAGGCGCCGAGCCTCGCCGAGGCCCTGAAGAACAGTGCGAAGTGAGGTCGGCGTGGACACCCAACACACCGAAGGGGCCGGGGAGTTCACCCTGCCCCGGTCACGCAGCGCGAACGAGCGGCTGCACGCGCTGATCCCCGGGGGCGCGCACACCTACGCCAAGGGCGACGACCAGTACCCCGAGGGCCTGGCCCCGGTCATCAGCCACGGCCGTGGCGCCCACGTGTGGGACGTCGACGGCAACCGCTACGTCGAGTACGGCTCGGGGCTGCGCTCCGTCAGCCTCGGCCACGCCCACCCGCGCGTGACCGAGGCGGTGCGGCGCGAGCTCGACCGGGGCAGCAACTTCACGCGGCCGTCCATCGTGGAGGTCGAGGCCGCGGAGCGCTTCTTGGCCACGGTGCCGACCGCCGAGATGGTGAAGTTCGCGAAGAACGGCTCCGACGCCACCACCGCCGCGGTCCGCCTCGCCCGCGCGGTCACCGGGCGCTCCCGCGTCGCCCGCTGCGGGGACCATCCGTTCTTCTCCGTCGACGACTGGTTCATCGGCACCACGCCGATGTCGGCGGGTATTCCGGAGGTGACCACGGAACTCACGGTCTCCTTCCCCTACGGTGACCTGGCCGCGACGGAGGAGCTGCTCACCCGGTACGAGGGCGAGATCGCCTGCCTGATCCTCGAACCCGCGGGGCACACCGAGCCTCCGACGGGCTATCTGGCAGGCCTGCGCGAGCTGGCCGACCGGCACGGCTGCGTTCTGGTCTTCGACGAGATGATCACTGGTTTCCGCTGGTCCGAGGCGGGCGCCCAGGGTCTGTACGGCGTCGTCCCCGACCTCTCCACGTTCGGCAAGGCGCTGGGCAACGGCTTCGCCGTCTCCGCCCTCGCCGGGCGCCGCGCGCTGATGGAGCGGGGCGGCCTGCGCCACGGTGGCGAGCGGGTGTTCCTGCTGTCCACCACGCACGGCGCGGAGACGCACTCCCTGGCCGCCGCGATGGCCGTGCAGGCCACCTACGCGGAGGAGGGCATCACCGCGCGGCTGCACGCCCTCGGCGAGCGGTTGGCCGCCGGTGTGCGCGACGCCGCCGCCGGGATGGGCGTGGGCGACCACCTCGTCGTCCGGGGCCGGGCCAGCAACCTGGTCTTCGCCACCCTCGACGAGAGGGGGCAGCCGTCGCAGGAGTACCGCACCCTGTTCCTGCGCCGACTCCTCGCGGGCGGGGTCCTCGCCCCGTCGTTCGTGGTGAGCAGTGCGCTCGGCGAAGCCGACATCGACCACACCGTCGACGTGGTGGCCGATGCGTGCGCGGTGTACCGAAAGGCCCTGGACGCGGGCGATCCCACGCCCTGGCTCGGCGGGCGACCGGTGAAGCCGGTGTTCCGCCGCCTGGTGTGACACGGCGTCAGAGCTGCTCCTGCCGACCGGCGTCGGCCGGTCGGTCGGCCGTCCGGTCGGCGGTCCGGTCGACCAGCCACGCGGTCGCCGGGACCACCACCAGGGCGGTGCACCAGCCGCCGAGGACGTCGGTCGGGTAGTGCGCGCTGAGGGAGACCTGGGCCCAGCCCATGGCGGCACCGGCGACCAGCGCCGCGGCGAGCACCAGGAGCGTGCCCAAAGCCCTGCCGAGGCCCAGCCTGCCGACCGCGACCAGCGCAAGGACGAGGGCGAGCGTGGTCAGGAAGGCGGTGTGTCCGCTCGGGTAGGACAGGCTGCCGCCGTGGATGGTGCGTCCCGCCAGGTGCTTGCCCAGCGTCGTCGTCGCGACGGCCAGGAAGGCCGCGGCGAGGGCGAGCACGGCCGCACGGGGGTGCCGCAGCAGCAGGCAGCCCGTCACGGCGGCCACGACGAGGAGCGCGGCTCCGGCGGGTTCCCCCAGGAAGTCCGTGGCCAGGGCGACGCGCCGCCACGGCGGCCCCACGCTGTCCGCCGTCGGATCCATGATCCAGGTGTCGACCGCGCCGGACTGGCTGTGGTCGGCGTACATGGCCCCGATCACGACGGCCACGAGTGCGGCGAGCGCCGCGATCAGCGCGAGCCCGGCACGCAGCGGTGGGGGCAGCACCGGTGGTGTCGACCGGCCGTTCACCCGCTCACCGCGTCCGGTACGTGGCGGCGGTCGAGCCGTTCCCGTTCCGCTCCGGCCAGGCGATCCAACGCGAGCCCCCCGTCGTGTCCGACTCAACCTCCAGCGGCCGTGACCGCACCCGCCGCGGACCTGGACGACTCCGCTGGAGCGTCCGGCCGCGCGGCCCCAACTCACCGGTCCGGCCGTCGTCTTGGCCACCCTAACAATCCGGTCGCGGCACACCGCCGTTTCCCCGGACCTCGGCGGCGAGCGATCGGCCGGACGCGGCCTTGGGGACCAATGGAACAGCCAGTATCGGTGAGAACGATCATGGTCACGTCGACGTGATCCAATAGCACAAGCGATCTGTTCTGTGCGGGTGTTCGGGGAAAGGTCCACGGCCGCGTGTGCCGGGTGGTTACGTCCGCTGCATGCCGGTGGAATTCTTAACTGACGAGCAGGCTGAGGCGTACGGGAAGTTCGCCGAGGAGCCGACGAAGCCCGAGCTGGAACGCTTCTTCTTCCTGGATGACGTGGACCGGGATCTGATCGCGCTGCGGCGTACGCAGCATCATCAGCTTGGGTTCGCGCTTCAGATGTGCACTGTGCGCTATGTGGGGCTGTTCCTGGGCGAGGACCCGCTGGATGTGCCGTGGACGGTGGTGGAGCACCTGGCCGAGCAGCTGGGGATCGAGGGCGCCTCGTGTGTGAAGCGGTACGCCGATCGGCGTCAGACGGTGTACGACCACGCGTGGGAGATTCGGGACGCGTACGGCTACCACCTGTACGAGGACCACGAGTGGGGGCGGAAGTTCCGGGCGTTCCTGCACGGGCGGGCGTGGACGGCGCACGCGGAGGGGCCGAAGGCTTTGTTCGATCATTCGGTGGGCTGGCTGCGCAAGAACCGGGTGCTGCTGCCGGGGGTGTCGGCGCTGGCCCGGCAGGTCGCTGAGGTCCGCGGCATGGCGGAGGACCGGTTGCATTCGGTGGTCGCCAAGGAGGTGAGGCGGGCGGATGCGGCCCTGCCCGGGGAGCTGGTGGCGACGTTGAAGACCCCGGAGGGCAAGCGGTACTCGGAGCTGGAGCGGATGCGCCGGCCGCCCACGCGGACCACGGGCACCGCGCTGAAGGCCGCGTTGCAGCGGGTCGATGACATCGCCGCCTTCCAGCTGGGGCGGGTGAAGCTCGACAAGATCCCGCCGAACCGGCTCTCGGCGCTGGCCCGGTACGGGCTGGGCACCAAGGCGCCGAAGCTGGAGCGGACCCCGGAGCCGAAGCGGACGGCGATGCTGGCCGCGGTGATGCGGCACCTGGAGGCGAAGGCGATCGACGACGCCCTGGACCTCTTCGAGATCCTGATGGCGACGAGGCTGATCAGTACGGCGAAGCGGTCCACGGACAAACAGCGGCTGTCGACGCTGCCGCAGCTGGAGAAGGCGTCGCGGATCGTGGCCAGGGCGGCGCGGGTGTTGCTCGGTGAGCTGGAGCTCATCGAGGAGACCGGCGCGGATGTGGACGTGGCCGCGCTGTGGCGGGCCTTGGAGGAGGTCGCGCCGCGGGCGGCGGTGTCCAGCGCGGCGAGCGTGGTGGTGAGCCTGGTCCCGGAGGACGACGACACGGCCGAGACGGCGCTGCGCGGGGCGCTGGCGCTGCGCTACAACACCGTCAAGCCGTTCCTTGCGCTGCTGGGCGAGTCGAAGGCGCTGGATGCGGCGACCGGCGGCAAGCGCATCCTGACCGGGGTGAAGAGGCTGCCCGCCCTGTCGCGCCGCAGGGTGGAGGAGAAGCCGCTGCTGCCCCGGGAGATCGACGACAAGCTGGTGCCGCCGCACTGGCGCATGGCCGTGTACGCGAACGCCGAGCTGCCCCAGGGGGCCGTCGACCGCGACGCGTACGTGGTGTGCGTGCTGGAACAGCTCTTCCGTGCGCTCAAGCGCCGTGACATCTTCGCCAGGCCGTCGCACCGCTGGTCCGACCCGCGCGCCCGCCTCCTTTCGGGCAAGGGCTGGGAGGCGGTGCGCGAGGACGTCCTGGCGGGGCTGAGCCTGACCGAGGACGCCGATCAGCACCTGGCGGAACTGATCGCGGTGCTGGACGCGACGTGGAAGCAGATGGCCGAGCGCCTTCAGGAAGCTGGCGCGGACGCGAAGATCAGCATCGAGGTGCAGGCGAACGGCCGGGCGAAGCTGAACGTGGAGAAGCTGAACGCGCTCGGCGAGCCGAGGTCGCTGAAGTGGCTGCGGGAGCGGGTCAAGAAGATGCCCCCGAAGATCGACCTGCCGGACCTGTTGTTCGAGGTGCACGCCTGGACGGGGTTCCTGGATGCCTTCGTGCACCTGGGCGACGGCAAGACCCGTATGAACGACCTCACCACCTCGATGGTCGGGCTGCTGGTGTCGGAGGCGTGCAACATCGGCATGACCCCGGTCGTCAACCCGAACTACGAGGCCCTCACCCGCTCCCGCCTCGTCCACGTCGACCAGTACTACCTGCGGGCCGACACCATCGCCGCGGCGAACGCCGCCCTGATCGAGGCCCAGGCGAAGGTGCCGATCGTGCAGTTCTGGGGCCAGGGACTGCTCGCCTCCGTCGACGGCCTGCGCTTCGTCGTCCCCGTCCGCACCATCAACGCCGCCCCCAGCCCCAAGTACTTCGCGAAGAAGAAGGGCATCACCTGGCTGAATGCGATCAATGACCAGGTCATCGGCATCGGGCAGATGGTCGTCCCGGGTACCCCGCGCGACTCCCTGTTCATCCTGGACGCGCTGTTGAACCTGGACGGCGGGGTGAAGCCGGAGATGGTCGCCACCGACTGCGCCTCCTACTCCGACATGGTCTTCGGCATCTTCAAGCTGCTCGGCTACCGCTTCTCCCCGCGCTTCAAGGACCTTGAGGACCAGCGGTTCTGGAAGGCGTCGATGCCCGGCACCGAGGCGGCGGGCGGGTACGGGCTACTGGAGGAGATCGCCCGGAACAAGGTCAACGTGAAGAAGGTGCTCACGCACTGGCCGGACATGCTCCGCGTGGCCGGCTCCCTGGTCACCAACCAGGTCCGCGCCTACGACCTGCTGCGGATGTTCGGCCGCGAGGGACACCCCACCCCGCTGGGCGCCGCGTTCGCCGAGTACGGGCGGATCGCCAAGACCCTGCACCTGCTCGCGGTCGTCGACCCCATGGACGACACCTACCGCAGGCAGATGCACAAGCAGCTCACCGTCCAGGAGTCCCGCCACAAGCTCGCCCGCGACATCTGCCACGGCAAGAAGGGCACCATCCACCAGGCGTACCGGGATGGGATGGAGGACCAGCTCGGCGCGCTCGGCCTGGTCCTGAACGCCGTGGTGCTCTGGACGACGCGGTACATCGACGCCGCCGTCGCCCAGCTGCGGGCCGAGGGCCACGACATCAAGGACGAGGACATCGCACGGCTGTCCCCGCTCAAGCACAAGAACCTCAACTGCCTGGGCCGCTACAACTTCCGGGCCTCCCCGCCGACGGACGGCCTGCGACCGCTGCGCGACCCGGACGCACCCGACCTCGACGACGATGACGACGGCGCGGAGGACTGAACCGGGCCTGACCAGCAGTGGGTACCAGCGCGGTGTCGTCCTGGGCGACAGCCCGGGCCAGCGCGTGGCAGGAGTACACGAACCAGCAGTCGTACTCCTGCCAGTCCCAGTCGCTGGTGTCGAAGGCGAAGCCGTCGAACTCGAATCAGTGGAACTTTGCGGTCACCCGGTCGGCCATGAGAGTCACCTCTTCGATCGTCCCCTCGCCGGTTGAGCCGTCGAGGTTCCGACCGGACAACTTCACCGGGAACGCGTTGGCGATGTTCCAGGTCAGGAGAAGGTTCGCCCCAGTGTCGTCCGTCAGGGAGATCGTGCAGTTCTTCTTGTCGACCTTGTTCTCGCTGACCGAGAAGAGCCAGGCCCACAGCTGGCTGTCCTTCGGGATCACTCCCTTGCGCAGGGTGACGGTCACGGCCTCCGGCTGGCCAGGCAGCTGGAAGAGACCGCTGGCGCCGTCCTTGTACTCGATCTTTTGGACGCCGGTCTCAAGTCCCGAAACCGAGCTGAATGTGCCGTCGGTCGCGCCCCCGTCGATGTCGAGAACGAACCGGTAGACCGGGACCGGGTACGTCGCGTTGATGTACTCCGCACTTGCACTCATGCCGTGCTCCTGTCAATGAATGTGTGGGCACCGACATACTCGCGACTCCGGGCGGGCTTGGCTGGCAGAACGCCGAAAGATCATCTGCTCCGGCTGCTCGCGTGCTACGGGGTGTCTGACAAATCGTGAAGCACGGTTCCGGAGGCCGGGGGGACGAGCGAGGGCGGGGGCGGGGTTCTGCAGGGAGACTGTTGGTTCGCAGGTCCCCTCCCCATACGGGGAATGGGCTGAACGCCAGTTTCATGCATTCGCTTGTGATCTTCCGTCGTTCAGTAAGTGGCGCCCTGACCAGGGACGCCGACTGGCCGTATACATCGGGAGATGACGTGAAACTGAGGAACGCCACCCGCGTCGCCATCACCGCTCTGGCCCTGCTCGCTCTCGGCGGCCCCGCCGTCGCGACGGCAGAAGCCGCAGAGGCGCCTGCGTGCGCTGCGGAACAGGTGACCTACCTCGACGCCGAGGACACCGCACACGCCGCCCACGACAAGCTGGGCAATTCCGAGGCCGCGCTGAAGGGGCCTCAGGAGGATCAGGCCAAGCTGGACAAGGCTGTCATGCGCGGGCGAGAGCTCGTCGCGGCCTTTGAGCTCGATGGTAGGTCACCCGAGGAAGTCAGCAAGGCCGTGCAGGAGGCGGAGGCCGCTGCCACCCGGCATGACCCGGAAGGCACTGCGAACGCCATCAAGCGAGCTGCCGAATGGACAAAGGACTTCATCGCAAAGTCGCCCAGGAAGGACGACCTCGTCAAGATCGAAGCGGCGGCAAACCGTGCTCGGGAGGCCGCCGACGAGGCCCGAGGCGCTGTCAAGGCCAAGGAGCTGGGCACCCTGAAGAGCCAGTTCGACCAGGCCCAGAAGGACGACGAAAATGCCGATAAGGCCCTGACCGGAGCCCGCGCGAAGCTCAAAGAGTGCTTGCGCAAGGCCATCGACACGAAGTGAGCGACGGCCGTGCGGTCATGGCGGACAAGGCGTACTCATCCCGGGCAATCCGCCAGGTCCTGCGCAGGCGAGGCATCCGGGTACTGATCCCGGAACGGGCCGGCCATCAGGCCAAGAGGCCCCCACCCGCCCGCCGACTGCATGCCGGGGAGCGGGGGCGCGGTGCGCGTAGTGGCGGCGGTGTCTTGTCGACCAGACTTGCGGACACCGGCGCCTCACGGTGGCCGCGGCTTCGGGGTGGTCGAGAGGTGAGGTCAGCTGACGGTCAGCTGCTCGACTGTGGCGGTTGAGCCATCCCATTTGCCCGCGATGCACCTGTTGGAGGCGTTGATAACCTCGGACTGGCTGTGACTGCCTGCGACGGTGAGGTGTCGGCCCTTGAACTGCCCGCTGGTGATCACTGCGTCCGCGCTCCATCCGCCGAGCCCCAGCTGGAAGGTGCCCGACAGGTCACTCGTGGAGACACCCTCGCTGGTGGTCCAGGTAATCCGCGCCGTAGCACTCGCGTTGGGAATGCCGAGGGTCGGGATACAACCGCCATTACCTTGTGCGTCAAGGGACAGATCGGCCTTGAGGACGTCGGAGCCCTGGCAGTTGGTGCTTTGCGCCGTCACGTGCACGCTCTGGAGCCTGTCTCCGATGAGGGTGAGCCCCGGCTTGATCGATGTGCTGGAGGTGCCGCCCGCACAGCTCACGCCGTCGCCCGGTGCGGCCTGAGCCGCAGGAGAGACGGCCATCCCCAGCACCACAGCCAGCACTGCCGCTGCGGCTCCCATGCTGGGCGCACGTCGTAAACCTCGCATGATCACTCCTTATCCGACTGATCCCGGCGTCTGACCGGGCAGGAGCATCCATGCTCACGTTAAACACAGGAAAACCACACGTATGAGGGCTTGACGTTCCAGTTCGCTCCCTCGTAAAAGAGCTCCCGAAGCCCAGCCAGCTACCGACGGGTTACTTGTTCCCTGGCGTCCGGGCTAGGGCTTCGGGGCCGTGGTAGCTGGCGAACATCTGACCACCGTACGGTGGTGACGCCAGGTGTCGGGTGGAGTCTCATCTGAAGTTGCCCGAGCCGCGGATCACGTCAGTCCGTAGTCGTGGTGACGCAGCGCCATTCGCAGAAATGGTCATCTCTGCGAGTTCTGCGACAGCGACCCAAGCGATCGGGTTTCCGCAGGTCACGATTCGCAGAAGTCCTCTCAGAACTCGGAGGTTCTGCGAGACACCTTCTGCAACACTGATCGCGAGGATCTGACGCCCGATCAAGCCGCAGACGCGGTAGAACGCAACGACTGCCCCAAGTGCGAAGTGCCCGCCGGGAGCCCGTGCCGAACGCGCGGCGGGAAGACCGCGCCGAAGTACCACACCCCGCGCTTCGTCCTCATCGCCGCCCTGCGCGAGGAACTCGAAGTGGCCGTCCCCGCCGACCGCTCGCCCGGCCGCCCCTGGAAGCAGGGACCGGCCCCGGCCACGGTGGCCGCCCAGCGCGACGCCAAGCCCGTCCGCATCGGGTACGCCCGCACATCGACCGCCCGCCAGGAGCTGGCCAGCCAGCTCGAAGCCCTCCACGCGGCCGACTGCCACAAGGTGTTCCACGAGCAGATCAGCACCGCATCAAGGTGCGGCCCGAACTGGAGAAGGCCCTCGCGCTGGCCCGCCAGTTCAAGGAGGCCGCCCCCGACACCCCGGTCATCTTCACCGTCCACGAGCTCAAGCGCCTCGCCCGCAACGCGGCCGAGCTGATGACGCTCTCCAGCGAGCTGCAGGCCGCCGGCATCCAGCTCGAACTCCTCACCGGCCCGCTCACTGGGATCTACGACCCCAACGGCATGGGCGCCATGTTCTTCGCCGTACTCGCCGTCGCCGGACAGATCGAGCGCAACTACATCCGGGAGAAGACCCTGGAGGGCCAGGTCGCCGCCGCGAAGAAGGGCAACCACGGCGGACGGCCCAAGGTCATCGACGATGACTCCCTCACCTTCGCCCTGGCGCTGAAGGACAAGGGCGTCCCCGTCCCCGAGATCGCGAAGAAGCTCACCATCAAGACCGGCAAGAACGCGGGCAAGCCGCCCTCGGTCGCCTCGCTGTACCGCGCGTTCGCCGAGGCCGAGCAGGAAACGACCGCAGGCTGACCTGCGGCTACCCCACCGCGCCAGAGGGCCCCGGCGGCGACGCCAGGACCCTCTCACTGTTCAAGATCAATCTCACCGATACTGGCTGTTCCATTGGTCCCCAAGGCCGGGACGGTCGCTTGCCGGTCGGCCCTGTGCTGGTGAGGCTGGGAGGAGACCAGTCGTCACCAGTAGCCCACGGGGGTCGAGTCGATGAGTCTCACCGTGCTGCACAGTGCCGTCGTAGAGCCGGAGCACCGTTTCGAGTGGTGGCGCGAGCTGATCAGCCAGGACGTCGCGCCCACCCGGATCACCACCGACCACGCCGAGGACTTCCCGGCCACCGCGGGCGTGGCGCGACTCGGCGCCGTGCGGCTCACCGTCATGTCGTTTCCCGCCATCAGGTCGGAGCGCACCCCCGCGCTCATCCGGTACTCCGACCCCGAGGACTACCAGCTCACGCTGATCCGGGGTACCGAGATGTGGATCACCCAGGATCGCAACGAGGCCAGGATGGCGGCCGGTGACCTGGTGCTGTGGAGCACCTCGCTGCCGTTCGACGGAAGGGGCCTGGCGGGTTCGCACGGCGGCATCTCCAAGGCCATCATCCTGCACCTGCCGCGCATCGGGCTGCCCCTTCCCACGGCCAAGGTGGACCGGCTCCTCGCGAACGCCGTGCCCGGCCGCACCGGCATGGCGGGGATCCTCGCCCGCCACCTCCTCAGCGTCGCCGAGGACGCGGCCCGTCTTGAGGAGTCCGCCGCGGCCCGGGTGGGCATCGCGACCTGGGAACTCGCCACCGCGTTCCTGGGCGACTGGGCCGACGCCCGCGACCGGGTGCCGCCCGAGTCCGGCGACCGGATGCGGCTCGCCCGCATCGACGCCTTCATCGACGCCAACCTCTGCGACCCGCGCCTGACCCCGGCGGCGATCGCCGCGCACCACCACCTGTCCGTACGCACCCTGCACTGGCTGTTCCGCCACCGCGAGGAGACGGTGGCGGCCACCATCCGGCACCGCCGCCTGGCCCGGTGCCGCGCCGACCTCGTGGCCGACCGCTACGCGGCCGTGCCCATCCACACCATCGCGGCCCGCTGGGGCTTCACCAGTGCGGCGGCCTTCAGCCGGGTCTTCAGGAGGGAGTACGGGATCAGTCCCCGGGAGTTCCGCTCGATGGCGGGCGGTGCGGGCGGCGAGGGCGAGGAGTGACGACGCGATCGCCTGGCGACTCGGTCATGTCATCGTCGGCGTGCTCGCCGCGCTCGACCAGCTCGACGTCTGGCTGGCCGGGGTGCGCGGCCTCGGCAACGCCGGGGGCTCAGGGTCCCGATCGGTTGGCCGCATGGGATGACTTCCTCGCGCGGGTCGGCGCACCGGAGGAGCAGCGCACCACGAGATCGGCCATCGAGGACCCGGACGGGCACGGTCCGCGGCTGTTCTTCCAGCAGATGCCGGAGGGCAAGAACGAGTTCTGCCTGGACTGACGCGGCTCAGCTGTAGTCGCCGAGCCGCGGTCGGCCTTGGCCGGGGCAGGTTGAATGACGCCCAGGGCGTCGTCCCCCTGCCCTTGGTCAGGGCCCGGAGCGGGAAAGGTGCTCAGCTCGCGCCGGAGGCGCTGGAGCTCGTCCAGCTCGCTGCCCAGCACCTTGAGGACGGCCTCACCGCACTACGACGTTGTCCGCGGCCGAAGTCGACGGTCCGGTGGTGGTGTTGCCGTAGTACGCCCAGCGCCACGCGCCTGTCTTGGACGCCTTCACGGTCGTCTTGAGAGCACCCGAGCCGTTGGCGTGCACCTTCTTCACCGTGGTGTAGGAGGTGGCTCCGCTGGGCTTGAACTGCAGGCTCACCAGGCGGCTTCCATAGGAGGTGTACTTCTTCGTCTCCCAGTTGGCCCGCGTGACCTTGCCGGTCACGGTGAGGGGCTTGCCCTTGGCCACCGGCTCGGGTGCGGCGTTCACACTCAGGCGGGAGTTGCGCTTGACGTAGGCGGTCAGGCCCGCGTTGTCCGTGTCACCGCCGCCGCCCTTGAAGGACACCTCGGCCGCGACCTTCCAGGCTCCGGCCTCGCTGTTGCGCATGTCCCACTCAGTGGGGTCGAAGTACATCGTCTCGTTGAAGTCGCAGACGCCCGAGCGCACCTCGTGGCAGTCGCTCGTTTCGATGGCGTGCCACAGTTGGTTCGCGGTGTTACCGCGGTACAGGAACACCGCCGACCACTTCCACTTGCGGGTGGTCGCCATGCGGAAGGAGGTGGGCACCGCGACCTCGGACAGCCCGATCACGATCGGCTTGCCGCCGTTCACCTGGACGCGGGTGAAGGAGGCCCCGCCCTCGGCCGCCCCGGCAGGCACCGCGGCCAGGCCCGTGCACACCGCCGCCGCGCCACCGGCCACGACAGCTCTCCAGATGTTCTTGCCCACCTGATCTCCGATCTCTGTACGTCTGTGCTGAAAGGCGCCGGAGATTCCTTCTCCGACGCCTTTCAGACCGCCAGGATCCGTATGGGGTTGTGCACCCGTAGATCACGATCGGGCGTCAGTGGATCTTCGCCCCGTGCGTCTGATCAGCTCTCACGCGGCCGAACCTGATCTTCGTCCTCAGCGCTGGCCATCAGCCGGGGCGTCGAAGGTGATCCAGGTATCGGGTGGCAGGTCTGGGCGACCGGCTACCGGCCTGCGTTCCTCAGTCCATGCGTCGCCAGCGATCTCCGTAGCGACGCGACGCCAGAAGGCGACTGCGGCAATGTTGCTCTCTTGGAAGGCGACTTCCCACGGCCCCGGGTGCTTCGCCACGACTTCTTGAACTGCTCGCAGCCCGATCCCTGACCTGCGCGCCCCACGGACCACGAAGAAGCTGTTCAGCACGCGCGTCGGAGCAGTCAGGCTGCGGACGAACGCGAGGCCAACAGGGGATGCGCCACTGGTCAAGAGATAGGGAGCCCAGTCGGCCTGCGTGAGGGCGGCGTGGAGCCAATCGCTCCGGAAGGTGCCGTCGGGGTTGGGCAGAACACTGTTGAACTCCGACATGTCATGTCGGAACAACAACCAGAGGCGCTCCAGTACTGGCTGGTCGGTCGCATCGGCGAGGCGCGCAGATATATCGGTCATGAATCTCCTTCGTGTTGCGTGAAACCGTGGTGCTTGGGCCTTCATGGGATTGCGCGACTGCGACGGGCTCGCAGTGGCGGTCCGGTGAGTCCGGGGGTGAGCCCGGGCATGAAAAAAGCCTCCCTAGCGGAGGCGGAGCCCAGCCAGGAAAGCTTGAGTACTGACAGGCAACGTATCACTGTTCCCGATGTGCCCCCGTCCTATGAGGTCGAGGCCGGTGACAGCGGGGCTGGAGCGTCCACGGCAGAGTGGTGCGGGCCTGGCAGGGGCATCAGCCCTACCTTCAGGCACCTCTGACTTCCCATCAGGCGGCCATGCGTGGCATGAGCTCCGTATACGCCCCGGTGTACGTCCCGGAAGGCTCGTTCGGAGTGCTGGACCACGGAGAGGTCCCCGCGCACACCGCGGACTGGTCCAACGGCCTCGTCGCCGTGATGAGGACCGGCGTCCTGATCGCTACCGGCATCCGCACCGGCCCCGTCCGCGTCCGGGCCATCAGCTGCGCGCCGCCGCCCCCTGGCCTGGACGAGGCCGACCAGTCGTGGGAGGAGATCACCGAAGTCACCGTCCAGGCACCCCATGCAGGACTGCGCGTGGAGCACCTGCACGACGGAGCCGTTGACGACCTACCCCTGCTGAGTGCGCAGGGTCCCGGACCGTACCGGCTGCGCGTCTTCGCGCGCGGCCGTGACATCGCCCGCGGCAAAGTACGCCACGAACCCACCGAGGACTACCTCCTCTCCGCGCGAGTAGAGGTGTTCCGACCCGCGCGAGCCCCAGATAGTCGGCCTTCTCGTGCTCTCCGCGCGAGCGGAGGTGGCCTCAACAACCTCAGCGACTCCGCGCGTTGGATCGCATCACACCCGCGTGAACGGCGGCGTTTCGGCGTTGCCCTCATCCGAGGTGCCGGATCCGAAGCTCTTCCTGCCAACACAAGCCAAGAAGGTCCAACCAAGGCCCGCGATCCGGACCAGTACCGGTCCTCGACCTGAACCCGCCGCCTCACCGGCGAAGCCACCCTGAACTGGCGCGGAACCTGACCCAGGACCACACATCAACCACCGGACCAATCAATCAGTCAGTCCCGTAGCACCCCACCCATACGCGGAACATGCCCAGTTCACTGCCTTCTGCAACAGGCCTTAGGGCAAAATGGGTGCGCTGCCCGAAATCGCGCGGGCCGGAAAGGTCTTCTACCGGATCAGCTTTGCGCCCGGGTGGTCGGCTCTGGTGTGGCCGATACTCGGCGAACTGCGGGCCACAAGCACGAGTTGGGGCGACTATCCCCGGGCTTACACCCCGCTTACGCCACGGTCGGTACTGAACGGCAGTCCGGGTGTAGTGTGCCTGCGGGATGGTGTCGGGGGTGCAGTCTCTCTTGAATAGTTTCCTTCCATCGTCCGGGCGTCCACGCGCTGCCACGAGTGCGCGCGGCGAGTTCTCATCTGATGGTGCGGACCAGCCGTGCCCTGCTGCACCTCCTCAGCAATTTCATTTATGAACCTTCAAGGCACGATTACTATCGGGCATATATTGCGTTCGTTGAGTGACGGTGCTGATTGAACGGAGTCGTGAGAACTAAAGTGTTGAGGGGCGAACGGGCAGCGCAACATCCGCTGAAGGTGCTCAGGGCGTCGGCCGGGTTTTCCCACCCCCGCTACGCGGAAGCCATAGCCAGGACACATGTGGCTCTGGGCTTCGGCAACATGGCGGCTAGGCGCGAGAAGATATCCCGGTGGGAATCCGGCCGCGTCGAACCAGAACTCACCGCCCAGTTCGCCATCGCGCACCTCCATCGGGTACCGCGCGAGCTCGTTGAACGTCTGGGCTGGCCGCACTGGCTTCACACAGCGATCGGCGAATCCCCATCCACGGGTCAGCAGTGGACTGCACAGAGCACGGCATCGGCCCTGAGTGAGACGGTGCGATCAGCGTATGGCCAGCCCCGTCGATACCTCACCTTACGCGGCAGGTCCCTCAGCACCCTCACGACGATGATCAGCACGACACTTCGCCACCCACCCGTGCCGCCAGAGAGAACGGGGGGGCGTACCGTGACGAATGAGCGTACAGCGGCCCTCCTAGAGGCGCGTGTTGAGGCCCTGGAGTACATGCAGCAGCAGCTCGACGCACCCCTATTGCGACAGGCCGCGCTGACTGAACTGCAGCTCCTGGCCGAACTCCTCAACGACACCGGCTACGACCGCGAGACCGGTGTCCTCCTGCACCACCTGGCAGCCCGGACAGCTGGGCTGTGCGCCGAACACGCCGCGGCCTTTGGCGACAGCGCCGCTGCGGAAAGATTCAACGTGACCAGCATCCAGATGAGCACCACGGTCGGCTGTGCCCAGATGGCGGCCTACTACACCACCTCGCTCGCCAGCATGCACCTCGAGGTAGGCAGTGCCGAGGATTCCCTCCAGTTGGTGGAGTCGGCACGCCACACCGTGTCCAATCCTCCGCCTTGCCTGGTCGCGCTCTGGTCCGCCTGCGAGGCACAGGCCTGGGCCCTGCTCGGCCGTGAAAACGCGGCTGTCCGCGCTCTGGAGGCCGCCTTCGCCTCCTACCGCGCCACACCTGCGGCCGCGGAACCAGCGATGCGCTTCGCCTCCAACCGGTGGCTCACGCCGCGATGGCTGGACGGTACAGCCGGCATGACCTGGTTCCACCTCGGTGAGCCGCGCCGGGCGCTTCCCTATTTCGCCTCATTGCTCGAAGGGCCCCTGACAGTCAGCCCCGCAGGCCCCAGCCACACTGCTCGTGAGCTGCTGTACGCTGCCAAGGCCCATCTGGCCGCGGGCAACCCGGATGAGGCTGTGCGCGGCGCGGAGCGCGCCATGGGGGTGCTCAGTGCGCTGCCGGCTCACCTCCTCCACCAGTTGCGCCGCACGTTCTCCTCTCACCAGGCCGTCCCCTCGGTTCAAGCACTCCTCGCCAGGATCGCGGAGGGGGATGAGACCTGTGCGGCACCGCACGCAGAAGCGTTCTGATGCTCGCCAGTGACCCGAGGAGCTTAGGGGTGCCTTCTCTGACGGTTCGTCTCCTGCCGACACCAGGGCCGATTAGTGTCTTCACACGTCGTCCGCCCCTGAGCGGTGCGGCCCCGATGGCGAGACGTTGGAGGAAGACCGCCGTGAGTCGTCAGCAGTACGGTCCGACCGTTCCAGGGCCTCATAAAGCGGCGCGTTATCCGCTGTTACCTGCACACCGGGCACGGCCCCTCGAGCCCTCTGTCGTGCAGGCGATCGAGTCGAGAATCACCTCCCTGGCCATGCTGGATGACAGCATGGGCTCAGGACGTCTTCTCCACAGAGCGGCGAGCGAGATCTCCATGATCTCCCATCTGCTGGCCCGGGACAGGGCCTCTGACCCGCCGAGCACCAGGGCTCTGCAGACCCTCGCAGCGTATGCGGCCGCCGCAGGGGCATGGATGTCCTTCGACGCGGGTCGGCACTCCGTCGCGGACTCCTACTACCGCTTCGGCCTGAGGGCCACTGCCAGCGCCAACTTCGGCTATCTGCAGGCATATCTGCAGACCATGCTCGCCATGCAGCTCTGTGAGCTAGGCCAGACCTCAGAGGTCGCTACCTTGCTGCGGGCCGCCGAGGTTGCTGCGCGCCCCGGAGGAGCCGCCCGCGTCACAGCGCTGAGGCAGGCGGCCCATGCCCTCGTCCAGGCGCACCGGGGTGATCCCTTTGCCTGTCTGCGCGCCCTGGACGACGCGCGCACCACCCTGCAGTCAGAAGCGGAAGTCGACCCAGTGGTTCTCACCTATTGGGTCACTGATGCCTGGATCGAGATCTGCGCAGGCACAGCGTTGCTGCGGCTGGGACAGCCTCGCGAGGCGATCAACCACTTCCGCCTACTGGACTCTGGGGGTTTCCCGGTTCACCAGTATCCGCGCGATGCCGCCATCTATTTCAGCCGAGCAGCAACAGCGCAGCTGGGGGCGGGGCATGTCGATGCGGCTGTGACCTACGCCCATCGAGCGCTGGATCTGCTGGAAGGGATCTGCTCCGCCCGTGCAACCGAAGCGGTCACGCGCGTGGGTCGTGCGTTGTCACGAGGACAACAATCTGTGACCGTCCGGGAGTTCACCGTCCGCCTTCGCGAGCAGAGCAGTCCACCGCGTCTTGCTGACGGCTCACGCAGCGAAGGCAGCCCCGAGGGCTGAGAGCGGTTAGCTGGGCCCGCTGGATCTTCACGCCCGGCCAGAGCCCTGTAGAGGTTGTCCCGTAATTGGTGTGGCAGTTGAAGCGTTGTTTGTTCACGGGTGGGGTGATCCTCGACCACCTCGCGCCGTTGCTGGCGATCTCACCGGGCCGCCGCACACGGGAAGGCACCGTGTACATCGTCGACGGCACCCTGGTGCCTGCCCGGGACCGGAGCATCGCAGCCTCGAGCAAGAACCATCGCTACGCGACGAACCTCCAGGTGGTCATCGACGCCAACAGCCGCCTGGTCGTGGCGATCGGTGACCCGCTGCCCGGCAGCCGTAACGACTGCCGGACCTTCAGCGAGTCCGCAGTGGACCGGTCGTGCCGCGGTGTCCCGGCAGAGCTGGGATCGCAGTCGTGCGTGCCTAGAGTTGTCCCGTATGCGAGCTGAGTTATCCGCTGAGGGCCATGTTGTGCAGGTGTGCAATGCCGAGCATGGCCAGGTGAACGCCGTTTCCCTTGAGGGGGCAGTCCCGCAGGACTTTCCAGGTCTTCAGACGGGCCAGGGCGTGCTCAACACGCGCCCTGGCCCGACGGTGGACCGCGGTCTCGGCCTGCTGTTGCAGACTCAGATGCTCCTGACCTCGCCGTTTACGGTGCGGGATGAGTAGTGCAGTGCCCTGGTAGCCGCCGTCGGCGAGCCCCGCACCGGCGTGCCGTCGGTGGCCAGCGGACCTGCTTGCACCGCTACAACGGCATCCGCTCGTCGGGACTGGCCCGACCGCGCCTGAGGTTTCCCGCTGGCCAGGGTCAGCAGTGAGGCGAGTTCCGCGTCCTGCGCGAGGAGCGCGATGACGTCGGCGATGCCGCGCAGAGCATGGCCGCTCCGTCGCAGGGTGCAGATGACGCGCAGGCGGGCGACGTGTTCGTCGCTGTACCACGCGACGCGTCCCTGCCGGCTTGGCGATGGAACGAGTCCGAGCTGACGGTAGTAGCGCAGCGTCCGCACCGTGATATCCACGGCCGCAGCGGCCCCGGCCGCGCTGTATGTGCGTGCGCGGGGCTGCACGGCTTGACCGCCGCCGTCCCACCGTGTCCGGGTGGCCACGCTGCTGTCTCGTGTCATGGCCTTCCTCGCCGTCGGTGAGGGTGCGGAGTTCACTGTCCATGTATCGGCGGCGATAGGAAGTGATGGCACGCCGGAATCCCGGGAGGCTATCACCGCCGGGTCGTTCAGCGATGAAAACTGTGGCGGAAGCACTCCGAAGCACGGGAAAGCATTCCGAAGCACGGGGAGATGGGCTGGACGAAGATATTGGCGGACACCTAGATTCATTCACCGACAGCGCAACGCTCCCACCCGTCATATCCGGGGACAAACAGAGGAAGCGGCATGACATCGGTTGACGCCTCACCTCCTTCCACACCGCAGAGCACGGCTGGCGGAGGCACACATAACGAGCTCACCGAGCTGGTGAAGGCAGCAGGGCTGCTCGACAGGAGTTGGACCTACTTCAGACTGAAGATCGCCTTCACTTTCCTTGCCCTTGCTGCCGGCTGGACTGCCTTCGCGTGGGCAGGCAATACATGGTGGCAGCTGGCAGTGGCGGTCTACCTGGCCTTCTGGTTCGGCCAGACCGGCCTGGTCATGCACGACATCGGGCACCGCCAGGTATGGCGGACCCGGGGCCGGACCCAGGCCATGGGTTATTTCCACGCCAATCTTCTGGTCGGCATCAGTTTCGGCTGGTGGGTGGGACACCACACGCGCCACCATAATCACCCCAACCACCTCACCTTAGATCCCGATGTCGTCCGGCGACGGGTCATCTTTCACCCCAGCCAGAGCAAAAGCCGCAGCGGCAAGTTCGCCCGTTTCGTCATCCGGCATCAGTCATGGCTGCTGTACGTTCTTCCCCTCATGGACTGGTTTCGTGTCCACCTCTCGGGGTTCGCGGCCGCCATCGAAGGAAACCTGAAGCAACGCCGCGTGCTCGACCTGACGCTCCTCACTGTCCACTTGGCAGCTTATGGCACAGCCGTTTTCTGTGTGCTTCCGCCGGTCAAGGCGATCGCCTTCATCTTCGTCCACCAGGCATTGTTCAGTCTCTATCTGGGGCTGATCTTCGCTCCGAACCACAAGGGGCTTGCAGTGCGCGACGGCGAGCAGGAGCCCGACTGGCTGCCCCGGCAGGTCCTGACCTCCCGGAATATTCGGCCGGGCATGCTGACGGACTTTCTCTATGGCGGCCTCAATTACCAGATCGAGCACCACCTGTTCCCGGGGATGCCGCGCCCCCACCTGCGCCGCGCTCAGCCCCTGGTCAAGCACTACTGCCTGACACACGGCCTGTCCTACCACGAGGTGTCCCTGGCCACTGCCTATGAGGAGATATCACGCCACCTCGCCGCAGTGACCAGTGAGGTGCGCAGTGCCGAGTTAGGCGGGGGCGAGAGGTGAATACCCGCTACGACCCCTCTGGCGGCCGGACTGCCGTGCTGTGCGGCCTCGGAACGTGGCTGCCGCCCGGGGTGGTCACCAATGACGACCTGGCCCAGCAGCTGAACACCTCCGACGAGTGGATCCGTGTGCGCACCGGGATACGGCAACGGCACATCGCCGACCCGTCCATGGCGACCTCGGATCTCGCGGTCGAAGCAGCGGCACGTGCACTGCAATCGGCCGACACATCGTCAGTGGACGCTGTCATCCTGGCCACCACCACACCCGACCACATCTGCCCCGCCACAGCTCCTCTGGTGGCTTCCCGGCTGGGCCTGGCAGCTGCCGCCGCCTTCGACGTCGCGGCCGTGTGCACGGGTTTCCTGTACGCCCTGGCTGCGGCGACCGGGCTCATCTCGGCGGGTCTGGCCGACTCAGCCCTGGTCATCGGTGCCGAAACCTATTCGGCCATCCTCGATCCTGAGGACCGCTCCACTCGAGCGATCTTCGGGGACGGAGCCGGCGCCGTGGTCCTGCGGGCAGGCGTTGCCGGTGAGGACGGTGCGCTGGGACCGTTCGACCTCGGAAGCGACGGCAGCAGTGCCGACTTGATCATGGTGCCTTCAGGCGGGTCGCGGCAGCCCTTCTCCCCCCGCGCGCCGCAGACCAGCGACCCCTACTTCCGTATGCAGGGCACTGCGGTCTTCCGCACCGCAGCCGAAGCGATGGCCAGCTCCGCGCGGACCGTTCTCGACCGGACCGGCTGGCCCGACAGCCAGCCGGACCTGCTTGTGGCTCACCAGGCCAACTTGCGCATCGTGAATGCCGTCGCCGACCGGCTGCGTCTGCCGCGTGAGCGCTGTGCGGTCAACATCGACCGTGTCGGAAACACCGCGGGTGCCTCCCTTCCGCTCGCCCTGGCGCACGCTGTTGACGCAGGCCAGCTGCGGCCAGGCACACGCGTGCTGTTGACGGCCTTCGGCGGCGGTCTCACCTGGGGATCGTGCGCACTGCGTTGGCCTCGCATCACCCCCGGCTGACCCCCCGCCCTCTCGTGGCACCGTCCACCACCTGCAGTGAAGGAACCTGAGATGAACCCGGTAGGCAACCGGATGGCCGACTTCCTGGCCCAGTGGATCGGCCTCGAGCCCTCCAGCACCACCCCGCACAGGCCTCCCCCTGAGCCCGCAGCGGCACAGCCCCAGCCCTCCGCTTCCTCCAACGCACTGGCCTCAGGGGACGCCCGGTGACAGCCCCAAGCACCCGTGATCCGCGCGCACTTCTGCGTGACTGCGCCGATCACCCCAGCGCCTTCCTGGCAATGAACCACGGCACCCGCCACCACCTAGGCGTCCGCGCCCCCGGGGTCATCGCCTACCGCATGCGCGGCCGTCGAGCGGTCCAACTGGGCGGCCCCTTCGCCGCACCAGAGCACCGCGGCACGCTCCTGGACGAATTCCGCGACGCCCTGCCCCGGCCTGGTCGGCCGCTGACCGTCGCCCAGCTCCGCGCGGACGACGTGAGCCTCTACGAGGCGCGCGGCTTCACGGTCAACCAGTTCGGCAGTACCTACGCAATCGACCTGCAGTGCTTCACCGTGCGCGGCAAGGCCCTCGCCAAGATCCGTCAGAACACGTCGCGAGCCCGCCGCGAGGGCGTGACGGTCGAGGAGGCTTCAGTGGACTCCGCCACCACGGTGATGCTGGATGCCATCGACATGGCCTGGCTGCGTGACAAGGGCCGCCACGTCAAGAAACTCGATTTTCTGGTCGGCGAACGCGGCGGGGCGGGCGAGCGCTACCGGCGCACGTTCCTTGCGCGGCACCACGGCAAGGTCGTCGCCTACCTCACCTACTCCCCGGCCTACGGACGCCGGCCAGGTTGGCTCTACGACCTCACCCGCCGGGCCCCTGACGCTCCCGTGGGCACCGTGGAGCTGCTCAACCTCACGGCGCTGCTCCGCTTCCAGGACGAGGGTGCCCCTTGGCTGCACCTGGGCCTGACGCCCCTGGCAGGACTGGACCCCCGGCACGAGCCGTCCAGTTCCAGCCGCGTCCTCAACTCCGCCATCACCACGCTGGCCAAGCGGGGACAGGCGTTGTACCCGGCACGGACGCAGGAAGCATTCAAGCTGAAGTGGGCCCCTCATGTGATCGAGCCCGAGTACCTCGCCTTTGAGGGCGGCGCGTCGGTGCCGTCCGTATGGAATCTCCTGCGGATCACCCGTGCCGTATGACCGCTGTTGGCGCTTGATCCACCACCGCCCGGCTGTCTGTGCAGTCGGTCCCCATCTAGCGAAGGAGGATGGCGGATGACCACCGCTGCCCCATCCGAAGTTGACCTCGACAGTGCTCCCGGCGTGCTGGAGGGGGCTCGCACCATCGAGCTCACCGCGGAACAGTGCGATCTGCCGTACTGGCTTGAGCACGTCGCCGGCGGCATGCTGCGCACGCTGCGTGAGGATGACCGGTACGACCTCGCACCGACACGCACACTCCTGACTCCCGGTGCGCTGCGCGAAGCGCTGGTGACCGAGTTCTCCTTCCGGCATCTCGCGGAGGAGAAGGCGGCCAGGGCGCTGGGAGAGCTCGTCGCGCGCGCTCCCGACACCGCGAGCCTGGAGTTCTTCTCCACCCAGCTGGTGGACGAGGCACGCCATGCC
Organism: Streptomyces sp. NPDC053474; assembly: GCF_044544845.1. Classification (NCBI taxonomy): domain Bacteria; kingdom Bacillati; phylum Actinomycetota; class Actinomycetes; order Kitasatosporales; family Streptomycetaceae; genus Streptomyces; species Streptomyces sp. NPDC053474. The sequence goes on along the minus strand of NZ_JBITXV010000009.1, from coordinate 185,189 downwards.
CGCGCCTTCCGGGAACACCTGCTGCGCCTGGGTATCGACGGCCCTGACGTGGCGGCCACCATCGAGCGCGTGGCACGCGCCGACAGCGAGGCCATCCTCGATCCGCTCGAGCGGTTCGCCCTGGACGTCGTCCGCGGCGAGGGTGACTTCTACGGCGGTGTCGTCACCCTGACCGTCCTGGTGGAGGGCGTCCTCGCGCCTGCTGCCGAGCTCAGCGAGCGCAAGTGGCGGCCCTGGGACCCCGCGGCGGCACTCGTCGAACGCGCAGCGAACATCGACGAGATCCGGCATCTGGCCGTGGGCAGCGCCATCGTGCGCCGCCACGTCGCGGACAACCCCGCTGAGCGCAAGCGCCTGGCGGAACTCGTCGCCACGGGCCGCGCACTGTGGGAGGGCCTGCCCATGGTCGACATGCTGCTGCGGCGCGAGCTGCTCTTCCAGGAGGGCCTGAGCGAACACGCCGCGCTGATCGGGGATTACGAGGTATGGCCGGGGCGTCGGCTCGTGGACACCGATCCGCAGGAGCGCCTGGAGACAGCGCAGCGCTGGTCGCACGAGACCCAGCAGGCACGGCTGAAATACATGCTGCTCGCGGACGGCTCCCGGTGAGTGCTCCGAAGCGGCCTTCGCACAGCCCGCCCGAGCCGGTGCGCGTGGCCCTGGACCACAGCGGAGTACGCCTTGCCGGCTTCGCCTATCAGCCCGCAGGACCGCCCCGGGCCACGCTGGTCCTCTTCCCAGCCCTGGGGGTGCCGGCTTCGTACTACGCCGCGTTCTGCCGTGGGTTGGGTGAGCACGGCCTCGCGGTGCTTGCGGTGGACCTGCGCGGCCAAGGCGACAGCGGCCCCCCGGCCGGGCGCACCACCCGCTATGGCTACCACGACCTCGCCTCGCGTGACTGGCCGGCGGCGGTGGCGGCCGCGCGCCGCCGTTTCGGTGCCCTGCCGGTGTGCACCCTGGGCCACAGCATCGGCGGTCAGATCTCCCTCCTGCATGCGTCGTTGGCACCCGAGACGGTCAGCGGCGTCGCCCTGGTGGCGGCAGGCTCTGTCGATCACCGAGGATTTCGCGGCTCCCGCCGCCTCGCCGTGCTCGCGGGAACCCAGTGCGTGGCGGCGGCCGCCTCCGTGTGGGGGTACTGGCCGGGGCACCGGCTGGGCTTTGGAGGCCGCCAGTCGGCTCGGCTGATGCGCGACTGGGCTCGTCTGGGCCGCACGGGACGGTTCGCGCCATCCGGTGCGGACGTGAACTACGAACAGCTTCTGGCCCGGGTGACGTCACCGGTCCTTGCCCTGTCCGTGGAAGGGGACCGCCTCGCCCCGCCCACAGCGGTGGACCGGTTGTGCGAGAAGGCGCCCGGCGCACGCCTGAGGCGCAGCCATTACGCCCCGCCCGACGGCAGCTCACTGGACCACTTCCGGTGGACGCGTCATGGCGTAGCGATCGCAGCGCAGGTCCGCGCATGGATGGAGACGGATGTGATCCGACCGTGAACCACCCGCACCCGATGACCACGTCCGCTGTGACGGCCCTGCGCGGCCTCATCCGCGACAAGGGCTACGACCTCCACCGTGAACAGCTGCGCCGCATCTTCTCCGCGGACATCTTTCACCGCTCCGCGCAGGTGAGCCCCCACGAGCGTGCCGCTCTGACCTATCAGCGGATGCGGCACATCAGCGACGGGCTGGCAGCGCGAGGTCCGCTGGTGGAGGACCGGACCCGTCTGCGGGCTGTCCTTGAGTGGTCGGCTCTCGCGGACCCGCCTTTGTTCTACGCGATGTTCCTGCACCACTTCGCGACCGTGGGGGCGGTGCTCGACTTCGGCCGGGAACGTGATGACCTCGAAGGCCCCCTGGCGGAGCTGGCATCGTTGCGCTCCATCGGGGCGTTGTGCATGACCGAGGCGGGACGCGGCAACAGCAACATCGCCGTGCGCACTCAGGCGGTCTACGACCCAGCCAGCCGCCAGTTCGTGCTCAGCACCCCCGATGCGGCGGCAGTGAAGTTCCCCTCGAATGTCGGGGTCGACGGCCTCAGCAGGCTCTGCATCGTCACCGCGCAGCTGATCGTCGGCGGGAAGGAGCGCGGTCAGTTCTGCTTCCTCGTCCGTCTGCGCAACGAAGTGGGACCGGCTGCGGGAGTGCGGATCGTCCCCAAATCCCCCACGCAGCCCCTGGCGCTGGACTGTGCGAGCGTGTCCTTCGACGCCGTCCGCCTTCCGTTCAGCAGCTGGCTGAGCGACTCCGCGTCGCTGAGCGAAAGCGGCGAGTTCCACGATCCGCTCGAGCAGGATCAGCGTGTGCGCCGCACGGTGAGCATCATGCGGTTTTCCTGGGAGTCCGCGATCACGGCACTGGCCGGCATCACCCGGGCGAGCGCGTCGCTGGCCGTGCAGCACGCTCACCGGCGCCGCACCAGCGGGCCGATGGCAGCCGATCTTCCGGTGATCCGGTACCGCAATCAGCAGCGGGCCCTGTTCAGCGCGCTGGCGGGCGGGTATGTGGCGGGTTTCATCGCCAAGAACCTGCCTGCGGTTCCCCTCACAGCGCAGCATGACGAAGGGGCTCTGCGCCAGACCTACCTGATGAAGGTGCTGGTCGACCGCCTCGCTGAACGCGTCACGGCGCGCAGCCGCACGGCTTGCGGAGCGCACGGCTTCTACGGTGAGAACCGGTTCCTGGACTACCAGGTGCTCGCGCACTCCTTCAACGCGGCGGCGGCCGACAACCAGATCCTGCTGCTCGACGCCGCCTATGCCCTGCTCGTCGGAGGCGACTACACGCCACCGGTCGACGATGTTGTGTCGGCGGTCGGCCGGAGCCTGACCGAGCCGGCCCTGTGGAGCGCGCTGGCCCGGTCCCGCGAGCGCCGCCTGTTCGAAGCGCTGACGAGCTCCCTGACTGAGGTGCCGGGGCATGAGGGAGATCTCTTCGCGTTCTGGAACAGCCGTCTGGCTCCGGCGGAGGAGCTGGCTGAGGCGCATGCGGCGCGGCTGGCAGCGGAGTCGGTACAGGCGTCGGTGGAGTCGGTGACCGATCCGGACCTGCGGCGCTGTCTGCAGCAGTTGTGTGCGATCCACTTCCTTGAGGAGATCGCCGTTCATGACGGCTGGTACCTCAGCGAGGGCCTTTTGAGCGCGCAGGAGGTGCGGCACATCCCCGCTCTCCTGGACGAGTTGTGCCAGCAGGTCGCTCCGCACGCACTCGGCCTCTGCGAGGCGTTGGACGTGCCCTTCGAGGCTGTGGGTGCGCCGATGAGCCGCCCGGATCATGCCTACGCCGATGCGCTCCAGCCGTTCGGTTCGCCGCTCTAGTCCACTCGGTGTCACAGGACAGAACCCTCAACCACACGCCTATAAATACACAGGAGTGAACAGTCATGTCTGCAAACCCGCAGCGCACACCATTGGCGGGAACGGGCGGAGATTTCCCGTCCCCGGTGGTGTCGTACCCGTCCCACGTCGGCGGGCAGGATGTGCCGGGGGACCGGTGGGTCTATGTGCTGGATTCGGCCGCTCTCATGGACGACGTGTTCGGCAGCCTGACGCTCAAGCGGAAGCTGGAACGGGGCGAGGAGATCCCCGATGTGCTGCCTGCTAGCGTGGTGGGGCGCGTGGCCCGGGCTGACCGGGACACGGTGCAACAGTCCCTGGAGGCCGCCTCTGATGCGGCGGCGCAGTGGGCGCGATTCCCCCTGGAGGTCCGTCTCGACGAGATGGGCGCGCTGCTGCACCGCAGCATCGCGGACCACGCCGCGGACATCGTCGACGTGCTGGTCCAGGAGGGCCACCCTCTCGCTCTGGCCCGCTGGCAGGTCTCCGGCATGCTCCACGGCGTCTCACCCGAAACCATCAGCTTCTACCGTTCACAGATGGTCCAGGAATACCCCCACGGCTCCCGGCGCCTGCTCGTGCGGCGCTGCGCGGACGGTGTCGTCTGCCTCAATCCCCCCCACAACGCGCCCCTGTCCAGCGCCATGCTGGGCGCCACCTCCCTGATGGCGGGCAATGCCCTGGTGGTGCGGGCACCGCGCAGCGCCCCGCTGGGCGTGATGTTTGCGATGCGGGAGGTGGTACGGCCGGTCCTGGACAAGCTCGGCGCCCCGCCCGGCACACTCAACGTCGTGTGCGGGGAACCGGCGCCCATGCTGGATGCCTGGCTGAAGAGTCCCCTGGTCAACGACGTGCTCTACTTCGGCGACAGCGACCGGGGCCTGGATTTTCAAAACCGGTGCGTTCAGGCTGGCAAGAAGCCGATCCTCGAACTGGCGGGCAATGACGCCGTGGTGGTGTGGAAGGACGCCGATCTTGAACTTGCCGCCGAGGCTCTGACGGAGAGCTTCTTCGGCTCGGGCCAGCTGTGCATGGTGCCCAACCAGGTACTGGTCCATCCTGCCGTCGCCGACGAGCTGCTGCACACCCTGGTCCGCCACATCGGTCACATCCGGCCCGGTCTGGCGTGCGAGGAAGATGTGCTGCTCTCTCCGGTGCTGCGCAACGAGAAGTTCTTCGACTGCCTCGCTGACGCCAAGGGCAAGGGTGCGGAAGTGGTGTGCGGCGGGCATGCCATGCAGGCGGATGAGACGCGGGACGCGGCGGGCATGTTCCTGGAACCGACCGTGGTGCTGGTCCGCGGACTTGACCGGGCCCGCGAGGTGCAGGCGGTGCGTCACGAGACCTTCTTCCCGCTCCTGCCGGTCATCGTGCCCGACCCGGCCCCCGACTCCGTGCTGCTGGAGCAGTTCACGGCATTCGTCAACAGCAACGCTTACGGCCTGCGCAACTCGGTATGGGCGCAGGACCCCGACGTGGTCGCCCACTTCGTCGAGGAGATCCGCCAGGGCGGCCTTCTTAAGGTCAACGACTCGCACCTGGGTTTCTTGCCTTTCCTGCCCTCGCACGGAGGCACGGGCCTGACCGGCGGTGTCTTCGGCGAAGCCAACTACCCCATTCTGCGGACCTCCCATCTGCAGGGCGTCAGCATCGCCAACGGGATCCGGCCGCGCGCCGCGGTCTTCGGCACCTAGCAGGCCGAGCGGCAAGGGCATCCCAGCCGACCCGCCTGCCCCCCTGTGCCCCACCCCCTGGTCAATGTAAGGAAGTGAGGATCTGACATGCGTCCCCTCGATGATGCCCGGCAGACATGCGAGACGTTTCTGCCCGGTCTGCTCAAGGAACTGGGCACCGTGCCCCTGACCTTGCTGGAGTCCAGTGACAGTCCAGCCATCGACGCCTTCCGTCGGCACAACGGGCCGGCCCTCGTCATCCCCAAGCAGTACGGCGGCCTGGGAGCCGATCCGCTGCAGGCACTTGCCACCACCCGCGCTCTGGCCTGCGCGGCCCCTTCACTGGCGGTGGGGACCACCATGCACCACTTCTCCGCCGCCACCCTGTTCAACCTCGCCGACAGCGATCCGGGCGGCTTGTCGTCCCTCTTCGTCCAGACGGTGGCCGAGGAACATCTACTGATCGCCTCCGGCTTCTCCGAGGGCAACCCCGGCCAGGGCATCTTCAGCCCCACCATGAAGGCCAAGCCGTGCGAGGGCGGCTACGTCCTGAACGGGACGAAGAAGCCGTGCAGCCTGTCCCGCTCGATGGACATGCTGACCGCGAGCGTGGCCATACCCCGCGACGACGGCGGCCGCGACCTGGCGGTGGCGCTCATCCCCCGTGACAGCGAGGGTCTGAGTGTTCACCCCTTCTGGTCCAGTTGGGCCCTCGCGGGCGCGGAGAGCGACGAAGTGCGCGTCACCGACGTCTTCGTCCAGGACGAACTCCTGGTCCGCACGGAACTGGAGGAGGAGCGCCTCAGCTCACTGCAGGCCGTCGGCCTGATCTGGTTCGAGCTGCTCATCAGCGCCTCCTACCTGGGCATCGCCAGTGCGCTGGCCGAACGCGTCTGGCAGGGCGAGCGCGGCGGGGCAGCCGAGCGGGCCCAGCTGTTCGCCCGCCTGGAGTCAGCCACGATCCTCCTGGAATCGGTGGCACGCATGGTCATCGCCGGTGAAGCCGACGACGCAGCACTCACCAAGAGCCTGATCGCCCGCTACACCGTCCAGGACATCCTCGGCGAAACCAGTCGCAAGGCCGCCGAACTGCTGGGCGGCATGGCCTTCATCAAGTCCCCCGACGTGGCGTACCTGACCGCGGCCTGCACGGCGCTGTCCTTCCACCCTCCCTCCCGCAGCGCGTTCACCGAGCCCCTGCTCGACTACGTCGCCAAGCGCCCTGTCGGGCTGTCGTAAAAAGGAGCCGTCCCCATGTCACCCGACGAGTCCGCCCCCACCAGCAGCCCCGACATCCCGTCGACCCTGCACGCGTACCGTGCCGCCCTCTCCCCCGAACCGCTCACACATCTGTATCGGACCCGGCTCAGCAGCGGCCGTGCGATGCTGGGCGAACTCTTCGGCGGCCACATCGAGGTGGCATCCCAGGGCGCCTGGGTCACCACGAGCAGCGGACGGCGCTTCTTGAACTGCGGCGGCTACGGCGTGTTCCTGACCGGAGCACGCCACCCCACAGTCATGCGCTACGTGACCGAACAGCTCCACACCCACCCTGTCGCCACCCGCCTCTTCCTGGAACCGCACGCAGCGCTGGCCGCGGACGCCCTGGTCTCGGTCGCCCCCGCAGGCATGGAACGCGTGCACTTCGCCGGCTCCGGCACCGAAGCCGTCGAAGCCGCCATCAAGATGGCCCGCCTGAACGGCAAGACCCAGCTCATCGCCATGGAAAACGGCTACCACGGCAAAACCATGGGCGCGCTCAGCCTCACCGGCCGACCCGTCTTCCAGGACCCCTTCCGCCCACTGCTGCCCGCCGTCACCCACGTGCCCTACGCCGACGCCCCCGCCCTTGAGCGCGCCCTGGCCGCAACAGGAGACGGACAGGCGTGCGTCTTCGTCGAACCCGTGCAGGGTGAGGCAGGGGTCATCATCCCCCCGGCCGGCTATCTCAGCGCGGTCGAGGAACTGTGCCGGCGCTACAACGCGTTCCTGGTCCTCGACGAGATCCAGACGGGTCTGGGCCGACTGGGCGAGTGGTGGGGAGCGGACACCGAAGTCGTCCGCCCCGACGCGCTGCTGGTCGGCAAAGTCCTCAGTGGCGCCGTCGTCCCCGTCTCCGCCGTGATCGCCACACCCGAGGCCTTCGCCCCCCTGGACCGCGACCCCTACCTGCACACCTCGACGTTCTCCGGCGCTCCCCTGGCCATGGCCGCCGTACGCGGCGCCATCGCGGCCATCAAGGAAGACGACCTCGTCGAACGCGCCTGCACCATCGGCGCCGGACTCCTCGACGAGTTGCGCCACATCGTCAGCGGCCACTTCGGCAGCGCCGTCGCGGAGGTCCGCGGCCGCGGTCTGCTGCTGGGCATCGAGTTCACCGACCCGGCCCTGGTGGGCGATCTGCTCGTGGAGCTGACAGCCCACGGCGTCATCGCCAACCACTCACTGAACTCCCAAACCGTCCTGCGCCTCACCCCGCCGGCCGTCCTCACCCAGGACGACCTCGACTTCCTGTACACCTCGATGGACCGCGCGTGCTGCGCCCTGGCCCACCGCTACAACCCCCGCACCGAAGGGAACCCGTCCTATGCGTAGCGTGCACCTTGCCGTCCGCGTCCCTGCCCTCACTCCTGAAGCGGCCTTCAGCCGCGTCCAGGATTTCGAGCGCTACCCAGGCTTGGCCGACGCGGTCCTCCATGTCAGCGTCTGCGGCACGTCAGGCGTCACCAGCCGATCCACGTGGGAAGTGGCTTTCCGTAACGGGGTGCTGCGCTGGACCGAAGCCGACGAGACTGACCCCCAGGCGCTGACCATCGCCTTCCGCCAGGCAGAGGGGGACTTCGCCGAGTTCAGCGGCAGCTGGAGCGTGGCCGCCGACGCCGACGGCTGTGCCGTCACCTTCGACTGCACCTTCGACTTCGGTATCCCCAGTCTGGCCGGGGTCCTTGAGCCGATCGCCGAGCGCGTCCTGAAAGAGACGATCCTCCAGATCCTGCACGGCCTGTTCGGCCCCGTCCTATCCGTCAAGGACGAGGCGCCCGGTGCGCCGACGCTGTCCAGCCTCGCGGGACAGCACTGATGGACACCCGCAATCTGTTCGAGACACGTACCACCTACAGGCTCCTGCGGCTGGAGTACGGCCTGGGACTCATCGTCACCGCCGCAGCCTTCATCGACCACATCAGCGAAGTCCGCTGGATCCCCGCCGTCGTCCTGTTCGCCTACATCGACGTCATCGGCTACCTGCCCGGCCTCATCACCTATCACCGCACACCCGGTCGGCATGTCCCCAAGGTGTACTACGTCCTCTACAACACCATGCACAGCCTGGCCGTCCAAGGGCTGGTCGTGCTGGCCTGGATATGGTGGCTGGGCTTCGAATGGGCCCTCCTCGTGGTGCCCCTGCATTTGTTCGGCGACCGCGCCCTGCTCGGGAATTTCCTCAAACCCTTCGCGGTCAGTTTCGAGCCGGAGGCCCACCCCGCCTACACGGGGCTGCGCAAGGCACTCGAAACCTACTCGAAAGCCACAGGAAAGCACCGGCAGCCGGAGGTAGCCGCATGAGCGCCCCCATCGGCCCCGCCTGGTCGGCGGAGGCCCGCGCCACGCCCCGGACACCCCTCACCTCCCACTTCACCTCGGGCGTAGCCGTACTCAGCCACGGTGATCTCAAACGGCCGCGCGGAGTCACTGTCAGCACCGTGACGCTCGCCTCCGTCACCCCGCCCCTGGTCTCCGTCGCGCTGCGCCGTACCAGCAGGGCCTTGGCGGAGCTGCTTGATGCCCGCACCTTCGTCGTCAACCACCTGTCGGCCGACCAGTCCAGCCTGGCCAGGCATTTCGCCCGGCGCGACAGAAACGCACTGGACAGCTTCCCCGGCGCCAGCACGGTGTGGGGCGGACGCTCAGCCGGCGGCACCCCGCTACTGAGCGCCGCAGCAAGCTGGCTGGACTGCCAGGTCGAGCGGAGCCTCCCGGTCGGCGACCACATCCTGCTCCTGGCCCGCGTTCTTGACGCAGCCGTCGGCACGGGCAAACCGCTCCTGCACTGCGCCGGCCAGCTCCTGGCCCCGCTGTGCGATCCCCCTGCCAGTCCTCCGCTCACCCGCCCGGCCGTCAGCTCTGCCACCGGAGACGCACGGCATAACGCCTCTGCGACGTGACGCTTTCCCCCTCCTCGACACTAGGGACCACAGTGCCCAAGGACGCCTCCTCGCACCCGCCAGCACCGGACTTCACCCTGCCCGGCGGGCGCCTCGTGAACGGCCATTTCGAGCGGCAGACCTACTCGCTGTCCGCACACCGCGGCCGACCTCTGGTTCTGGCCTTCTATCCCGGCGACAACACCCCCGTTTGCACACGCCAGATGTGTTCCTACACCCACCACCTCGAGCAGTTCGCGGCTCTGGACGCCGAGGTATGGGGTATCAGCCCGCAGGATGTCGACAGCCACGAGAATTTCGCGCGCAGCAAGAAGATCACGCTGCCGCTCCTTGCCGACACCGACCGGGCAGTCGCCCGCTCCTTCGGTGTCGCTGCCCCTCTCGTCGGCGTGCGCCGCTCCGTATTCGTGATCGATGCCGCCGGAAGTCTCAGCTGGCAGCACACCGCACTCCTCGGGGCCACCTTTCAGCCTGTCGCCGCGCTCGTGACACAGCTTTCCCTGCTCAAGACCCGATCACGCTGACCGGGAGCGCGCCCCGCACCCAGCAGTGTCCTACACCTGTACCTTCGGAGGCAGCGACGTCATGCATGCACAGCGGAACACCACCTCGCACCGCAACCGGCCCGTCCTTGAACGCGACCGCGAAACCACCGCGCGGCGGCTCCTGGTCGCCTCCGCGCGGCACTCGTCCGACCCCGACACCGAACTCGACTGGACAGCCCCGTTCGAGGACAGCAAATGGTACGTCGCACCTGAGCTGATCTCGCTCTACAAAACCCCCCTGTGGGAGCGGATGAGCGAAGAGCAGCGCATGGAGCTCTCCCGCCACGAACGGGCCTCGATCACCTGCTCGGGCATCTGGTTCGAACAGATCCTCATGCACCTGCTGCTACGGCACCTCGACGGCTTCCCCTGTACCAGCGATCATGTCCGGTACGCATACACCGAGATCGCCGACGAATGCCGCCATTCCATGATGTTCGGCCGCCTGGTCCGCAAACTCGAAACGCCCGTCTACGGAGCCGGCCCGCGCGACCGCGCACAGGGGTGGCTCCTCAAAACCCTCGCCACCAGTCCCGCCGCACTGGCCGCCGCCCTGCTCGTCGAGGAACTCCTGGACTGGCTGGAGCGCAAGACCGCCGAAGATGAGCGGGTACAGCCTCTCGTGCGGAACGTGATACGCATCCACATCATCGAAGAAGCCCGCCACGTCCGGTACGCGCGCGAAGAGCTGCGCCGTCAGATGCGACAGGCAACAGCCGCCGAACGCGCCTACGTTCAGTTTCTCACCGGGCAGATGGCACGCGTGGTCGCCCGGACACTGATCAGCCCCTCCGTCTACAACGCCGTCGGCCTGGACCCGCGTACCGCTGTCAAGGAAGCCCGTCGCTGCCCCCACCGCCAAGACGTCCTCCACAGCGCCATGAAACGGCTCATCACCTTCTTCGAAGAGGTCGGCGTCATCCACAACCCGGCGGCCCGCAGCCTGTGGTACAGCTCGGGCTTGATGCCACGGCCCGGGGCGCGTGTGAAAGTCGGATCGTCCGCCGCTCTGTAGCAAGTCAGAGACGGGGCCCTGCCCGAAGGTACGACCGGCTCACCTCCACCATCGCCGTGCATCGGCTCCCGCAGGCCTGGGTCGACCAGGTCCGCCCTGGCGGCGGGATGGTGACCCCGCTCGACAGCGCCTTCCAGTGCGACGGCCTCGCCCGCCTCACTGTCGACGGGCACGGGCGACGGGCTCCTTCGTCGGGGCGGCGTCGAGGAACCAGCAGTAGTTCGCCGACCCCAGGTGCAGGGCGGCAGCCCGTTTGGCCACAGGTTGGCAGTTCCTGATCGCTGCGTTTCACCGTGGGAGCCGTCACGCCGGTACGCGGCTCGCACGCGGCCCCGGTCGTGAGAGCGCCGAGGCGCTTCAGGCATCGGCGGCGGGGGTGAGTAGGGTGATCATTGGTACTGCCGTGACGGTGGCCAGCACCATGGGCTGGACCGGCGGCACCGGCTCGTAGGGAAGACGGCGGCGTGCGGACGCCGCCACCAAGGGGGATGTGGATGCGCAAGATCACGGCTGCGATGGCACTGGGCCTGTCCGTCATGCTGCTGTCGGGCTGCGGCAAGAGCGACTCGAAGCCCGGTGACAGCAAGGGTTCGGGGCAGCAGAGCAGCGGCAGGACACAGCCGGAGAAGGGCAAGGAGAAGGCGCCCGAGGCCACCGGTGTCGACGGGACGTGGAAGCCCATCAACAAGAGTCCGATCGCCACGATGACGATCAGCGGGAACAAGGTCACCACCACGGGCAAACTCGCCTGTCCCGGGACGCTCAAGCCCGGCAAGAAGAAGTCAGCCATCGCCCTGGACTGCACGTCGAAGGACCCGGAGCGCTCGCGCGGCACCTTGGAGCTCGCCAAGGACGGCAGCCACATCTACATCGAGTGGGACGGCGCCGCCTGGGGCGGCATGATCGACTCGCTGCGCCGGGCCTGAGCCCGGGGGTTCGCGCCGCCTCCTGGCCGCGCGGGCCGCCGTCCGGAGACTACTCGGGCCAGTCGGACTGCTTGATGACCTCGACGAAGTCGCCGCGCCGGAAGCCGGGGACGTAGTGGGCGAGCACGTCGGCCTTGACGTTGCCGAAGGTGGTCTCCGGGCGGTCCTTGATGCCTTCGGTGAACGCGGCCAGGATCCGGTTCTTGAAGTCCGGGCGGGGGTGGGCGGCGACTATGGCCGTGCGCTGCTCGTCGGTGAGCGTGTGGTAGCCGAGGCCCAGGACGTCGAGTTCCACACCGCGGGTGACCAGGGCGACTTCGGGAGCCATGTGCAGCGGGATCTCCGGTGTGGTGTGCAGGGCGATCGCCGTCCAGACGCGGTCGGCCGCCTCGGCGGCGAGCCCGTGAGCGGTCAGGAACCGGCGGGCCTCGTCGGCGCCGTCAATCTCGAAGCGCTGATCGGTACGCCGAAAGCGCTCGGTCAGCCCGAGGTCGTGGAACATCGCCCCCACGTAGAGGAGTTCCGGGTCGAAGGCAAGCCCCTGCTCCCGGCCGCGCAGCGCCCCGAACAGGAACACGCGCCGGGAGTGGTCGAACAGCAGCGGCGGGGCGGCCTCACGGACCAGCTCCGTCGCCCCGCGCGCCAGGGCGCTGTCCGGGATCCGCACACCCGCGATCTCTTGCCTCGTCATGACTGCCTCTCCTGATGTCCGGGTCGGTGATCTCCTCCAGATTCGCCGGATGCCCTACCCTGGCGCCATGTCCTCAGTGCCCTGTGAACCACAGATTCAGACATGACCCCCCGCGTGGGCTTCGTGGTGTTCGACGGGGTGACCCTGCTCGACGTCAGCGGTCCTCTGGAGGTCCTGCACCAGGCGTCCCGGCTCGGGCACGCCTACGCGCCGGTGCTGATCTCCCCGCACGGCGGCGACGTCACGACGGCCTCCGGGCCGACGCTGGCCGCCACCATCCCGGTGGCCGACGCCGGGCCCCTCGACACCGTCGTGGTCGCCGGAGCCGACCACCTCGCCGAACCGGGCCCCGAGGACGAACTCCTCGCGGCCGTACGCATGCTCGCCGCCCGGACGGCACGGATCGCCTCCGTGTGCAGCGGCGCCTTCGTCCTGGCCGCCCTCGGGCTGCTCGACGGGCGCAGGGCCACCACCCACTGGCGCCACGCGGCCACCCTCGCCCGCCGCCACCCCCGGGTGCGCGTCGAGCCGGACTCCCTGCACGTGACGGACGGTCCGTACGTCACCTCCGCGGGGATCAGCGCGGGGATCGACCTGGCCCTCGCCCTCGTGGAGGACGACCACGGGGCGGACGCGGCCCGGGCGATCGCCCGTGAGCTGGTCGTGTTCGTGCAGCGCCCGGGCGGGCAGTCGCAGTTCTCCACCGCGCTGGCGACCCCGCCCGCGCGCAGCGAGACGCTGCGCTCGCTGACCGCCTCCGTGCTGGCCGACCCGGCCGCCGAGCACAGCCTGCCCGTCATGGCCGCGTCCGCCGCCGTGAGCACGCGGCACCTGACCCGGCTGTTCCGGAGCGAGCTGCGGACCACTCCCGCCCGCTGGGTCGAACGCGTCCGCCTCGACCGCGCCCAGCAGCTCCTCCTCGATGGGCACAGCATCACCTCGGCGGCACGCCACAGCGGCCTCGGCAGTGACGAGACGCTCCGCCGCGCCTTCGCCCGTCACCTGGGCACGACACCGACCGAGTACCGCAGGCGCTTCACCAGCGCGCGCCGCGCCGACGTCACCGGCTGACGTCCGCACGGCCGTGGCCGTCGGGGGCGGCGGGGCCCTCCCGGCGCCGCGCCACCGCGTTCAGGGAGCGCAGGGCCAGCAGCAGGACGCCGATGTCGTCCAGGTAGACGGGGTCCGGGACCAGGTCCACCGGGGAGATCACGTAGAGCACGGCGCCCCAGAAGACCGCCTTGTGCTCCATCGGGACGCCCGCTTCGCGCAATCGGCGCCGGGTGCGCAGGAGCCGCACGAACAGTACGAGTGCGATGGCTGCCGCCGCCACGAGCACGACCGCCACGAGCACGAGCAGGGCCACTGGCCAGTGGTGAGCACTCATGGGTCGCCTCCGCCTGTCCGGCCCTGCCTCCTGTGGCGCGGGCCGCGTGTCGCACGACGGGTACCCCGACGGCTCACGACCCACGCGAGGGGGCGGGCAGATGGCGGTGCAGCCAGGGAGCCGTGGTGAGGACGGACAGGCCGAAGGCGAGCAGCAGGAGGACGTCGGCCGTGCCCGCGCCGAGGGTGCTGTGCCGCACCCCGTACACCGCGTACAGGTTGGACGCCAGGTCGGCGAGCATCGTGAGGCAGGTGAGGTACAGGCCGTCCCGGCGGGCCTTGAGAAGCAGGACGCCGGAGAGGGAGTCGAGGAGGATCAGCGAGTTCCAGAAGGTGTTGAGCCACATCGGCGCCCAGGCGCGGGAGCGGAAGCCCCCCAGGGCGAACCCGACGACGTGCACGCATGCGCCGTACAGCATGACGGCGCCGATGACGACGGCCACGGCGCGCGGCGCGGGAGGCAGGGCACGCAGCCCCCGGGGCGGGCGCGGCGGACCTGGGGGACACGGCGCGCGGCGGCGCGCCGGGGAGCTGTCCCCGGCGCGCCGCCGCGCCTCGTCGCTTCGCTGGTCCACCTGCGGTGGCTCCTCCTCCTGTCGCTGCCCGACGGCCGGTCGCCGTCGGGCAGACACGTGTCGTCCCTGCTCCCCCGTCACACGGGGTCGGCCTCGCGGACCGGCTCGCGCGCGGGGTCGATGGGTGGGGCCGGGGCCGTCCACCGCTGCTCCTGACGCGTGAAGAGGTATCCGGCCGCCGTGAGGACGACCGCCGCCATCACCACGAGCATCACCTTGAAGTTCACCACAGCGATGAGAGCGGCGCCGCAGGCCATGGCCAGCATCTGCGGCAGGGTCATCATGAGGCTGAACCCGGAGTAGACCCGGCCGACGAGTTCGGGCGCGGTGTGGCGCAGGCCGACCGTGGTCAGGCCGACCACGAGCCACGGCATGCTCGCGCCGCACAGGACCATCCCGGCGCTGACCGCGGCGACCGCAGGGACGGTCTGCAGCAGCGCCCCGGCCGAGAAGGCCACCATGCCGAGGGCGACCAGTCGGCCCTCGCCGACGCGCCGCCCGATGCGGGCCGCCGTGAGCCCGGCCGCGATGGCTCCGGCGCCCTGCCCGGCGAGCAGCACGCCGAGGAAGGACGGGGGCCGTCCGAGGCCGTCGTCGACGACGGCGAGTCCGACCGTCTCGGCCAGGCCCATGGCGACCATCGTCAGCGCGGACGCGATGGTGAGCTGGCGCAGCACGACCGTCCGCGCGAGGTGCCGTACACCTTCGGTGATCTCCCGCCGCCAGCTGTCGCCGCTGCGCCGCGGAGTGACCTCCCGGTGCCGGACCGCCGTCAGGAAGGCGACGGCGGCCAGCATCAGCGCGATGTTGACTCCCACCACGGCGTGCGCGCCGAGTGCCGCGTACAGGCCCGCGCCGGCGAGCGGGGAGATCAGGCGCAGGCCCTGCTTGACCGTCTGTGTCAGCGCGTTGGCGTCGGCGAGCTGGTCCTCGGGCACGAGCACGCGCAGGAAGGCCGCCTGCGCCGGGTCCACGAAGCTGTACGAGAGGCCGTAGAGCAGCATCACCACGTAGATGAGCCAGACCTGCCCGCTGTCCTGGACCAGGAGCAGCGAGGCCACCACGGCGCCCGTACCGAGGTACAGGCCCATGAGGAGCGGACGTCTGCGGTGCCGGTCGGCGGTCATGCCGCCGACCGGTGCGCAGAGCGTGCCCACGATGACCAGGAAGAAGGTGAACGCGGCGGCGGAGTTGCTGCCGGTCAGCTCCTTGACCCAGATGCCCGCCACGAGCCAGAGCATCGTGTCGCCGAGGATCGCGCAGAGCTGTCCCAGGATGAACCACCGGACAGTTCGGTCGGCCAGCAGCCGTCCCATGCGTTGTGCTTCCCTTCTTGGGGGTGGGGGATCGTGCTCACGCGTCGCCGTCGAGGGCCTCGGCGAGGACCGCGCCGATCGCGGCGGCCCCCTCGGCTCCGAACAGGTCGGCGTGGCGGCAGTCGACGGGGTGGTCGGTGATCGCGCCCGCCACATACGGCTGCCAGGCCTCCCGCGCGGTGACCGCGTCGGCCGGGCGGCCGCGCGTCGCGGTCACGAACAGGACGTCGCAGTCGACGCTGCCGGGTGTGTGGTCGCGGATCAGACGGCTGCTGTGCACGGCGGTATCGAGCACGGCTGCCACGGTGGCCTCGTCCAGCTGGAGCCGCCGGGCCTGCTCCCCGCGCAGCAGCGCGAGCACGTCACGGCGGTCCGCGCCGCGCTCGACCAGGTCGCGCACCGCGCTGCCCGCGCCCGGCAGCAGGGCGGCGAGCACCTCCTCCTCGGCCTCCGCGTCGAGGACGGCCGGGTCCTTCACCGCGTCGTCGGCCGGGTAGGAGTCGAGCAGCGCGAGGAACGCGACCTGCTCGCCGTCCTTCTCCAGGAGCCGGGCCATCGCGTGCGCGACGGTGCCGCCGAGGGACCAGCCGAGCAGGTGGTACGGGCCCGTGGGCTGCACGGCCCGGACGCGGGCGGCGTAGTACTCGGCCATCTCCTCGATGGAGGCGGGCCTGGCGTCCGGCTCCGTGATGCCGCGCGCCTGGAGGCCGTACACCGGGCGGTCCGCGTCCACGTGCCCGAGCAGGGCCGCGTAGTTCCAGCTCAGTCCGAGGACGGGGTGCACGCAGAAGAGGGGTGCCGCGCTGCCGGTGGTGCGCAGGGGCAGGAGCACGTCGAGGCCGTTGTCGGCGGCTCCTTCGCCGAGCCGCGCGCCGATCCCGGCGGCGGTCGGGGTCTCGAACAGCGCCCGCAGTCCGATCTCGGTGCCGAACGTCCTGCGCACCGCGCCCATCAGGCGTACGGCGAGCAGCGAGTGTCCCCCGAGCGCGAAGAAGTCGTCGTCGGGGCCGACTTCCGGCACGCCGAGGGCGTCGGCGAACAGCGAGCAGAGCACCAGTTCCTGCGGGGTGCCCGGGGCACGCCCCGCGCCCCCGGCGGGCAGCGCGGGGGCGGGCAGGGCCCGCTTGTCGAGTTTCCCGTTGGGTGTGGTCGGCAGCGCGTCGAGGTGCACGAAGGCCGAGGGCACCATGTAGTCGGGCAGCAGTCCCACGGCGTACGCGCGCAGCCGGGCGGGGTCCGTCGTGTCTCCCGTCTCCGGTACGACGTACGCCACCAGGCGCCGGTCCCCCGGCCGGTCCTCACGGACGACGACGGCTGCTCGCCGCACGTGCTCGTGGCGCAGGAGTGCGGCTTCGATCTCGCCGGGTTCGATGCGGAAGCCGCGCAGCTTGACCTGGTCGTCAGCACGGCCGACGAAGACCAGCTGACCGTCCGCGTCCCAGCGCACCAAGTCGCCCGTACGGTACATGCGCTCACCAGGCGCGAACGGGTCGGCCACGAAACGCTCCGCCGTCAGGGCCGGACGCTTCAGATAGCCGCGCGCCAGCGCCTCGCCGGAGACGTAGAGCTCGCCCACAACGCCCCGGGGGACCAGGCGCAGATGCGAGTCCAGGACGTACAGGCGCGTGTTCCACACCGGACGGCCGATCGGGACCGTGCCGCCCTCCGCGCCCGCACCGGTACCGAAGGTGACCTGGATGGTCGTCTCCGTCGGACCGTACAGATTGACCGGCCGCAGACCCCACACGTCCACCACCGACGCGGCCAGCGAGGACCTCAGGGGCTCGCCACCCGCGAACACCCGCCGCAGAGACGCCACTTCACGCGCCTGCGGCACCTCCAGCACCGCCGCGAGCAGAGTGGGCACGAACTGCGCCACCGTCACCTCATGCTCCCGCATGAAGCCGACGAGCCGTTCCGGCTCCTTGGCCACCTCATCAGAAGCCACCACCACCGCGGCCCCCGACACCAATGGCAACCACGACTCCCACACCGCCGCGTCAAAGCCCGGGGACGTACGAGCCAACACACGGTCCCCAGCCCCGACACCGAACTCGGCCCGCATCCACAGCATGTGGTTCACCGCAGCGTCCTGCGACACCACCACACCCTTCGGACGACCCGTCGAACCCGAGGTGTAAATCACGTAGGCGCCGTCCCCGCCGGAAACCGCGGGGGCCTCGGCATGCGCTGCCTGTTCGTGGTCCACGACGACGTGGGTGAACTCAGGCGGCACGAGGTCCGCCGTCTCCTCCGCCACGACGACCGCGACCGGTCGTGCCTCCTCAAGGACTCCAGCGATGCGCTCCGGGGGCAGGCCCGCGTCCAGCGGCAACCACGCCGCACCGGACAACGCCACACCCACCTGCGCCACCACCCAGCCCACCGAACGCGGCACCACCACACCCACGACCGAGCCGACACCGGCGCCGCTCGCCACGAGCCGCGCGGCCAAGGCACTGGCTCGGGACCACAACTCCCCATAGGACAGCGTGGTTTCACCATCCGCGACAGCCACCGCGTCAGGGTGCGCGGCGGTCCGCTCCCGCAGCAGCGACAGCAGCGTCGCCCCTTCCGGAGTCTCGGTCGCGGTCCCGGCGCCCCAGGCGGCCAGGCGGTCGCGCTCGTCGTCCGCGAGCAGTTCCACGTCGCTCACGCGGGCCTCGGGCTCCGTCACCGCACCGGCCAGGAAGCGCCCGAAGGAGTCGGCGAGGAACCGCGCCGTGGCGGGGTCGAACAGGTCGGCGGAGTACTCCAGCTCGCCGTCCAGGTCCTGCCCCAGCGTGAGGGAGAGGTCGAACTTGGCGGCTGTGGCGGCGACGGGTTCGGGGCGGGCGGTGAGGCCGTCGAGTTCGGTGTGCGGCAGCTCTGTGTTCTGGAGGGTGAGCATGACCTGGAAGAGCGGGTGACGGGCCATGGACCGGACCGGGTTGAGGGCCTCCACGAGGCGCTCGAAGGGCAGGTCCTGGTGGGCGTACGCGCTCAGGTCGCGGTCACGGACGCGCTCCAGCAGGGTGTGGAACGTGGGGTCGCCCGAGACGTCGGTGCGCAGGACCAGGGTGTTCACGAAGAAGCCCACCAGGTCATGGGTGGCTTCGTCGGTGCGCCCGGCGACTGGCGTGCCCACCGGGATGTCGTCGCCGCAGCCGAGGGCGGTCAGCCATCCGGCCAGTGCGGCCTGGAGCACCATGAAGACGCTGGTGTGCGTCTGCCGCGCCAGCTCTGTCACGCCTTCGCGCACCTCGGCCTCGACGCGCAGCGGCACGCTGCCGCCGCGGCCCGTGGACCGGGCGGGTCGCGGCCGGTCGGCGGGCAGGGCGAGCTCTCCCGGGAGGCCGTCCAACGCCTCGGTCCAGTAGGCGAGTTGGCGTGCGGCCAGGCTGTCGGCGTCGTTCTCGTCGCCGAGCAGTGCGCGCTGCCACAGGGTGTAGTCGGCGTACTGCACGGGCAGTTCGGGCCACTCGGGGGCCGTGGCCGTGCGGCGGGCCGCGTAGGCGGTGGTGAGGTCGCGGACGAGCGGGGCCGTGGACCAGCCGTCGGTGACGATGTGGTGCAGGACGAGCAGCAGGACGTGCTCGTCGGCCGCGAGCCGGAAGACGATGGCGCGCAGCGGCGGCCGCTCGGTGATGTCGAAGGTGGCCCCGGCCTCCCGCGCCAGGGCGGCGTGCAGGGCCTCCTCGTCGCCGCGTACGTCCGTGAGGCGCACCTCCAAGGACGTCGCGTCCGCCGCCCGGACGACCTGGTGCGGCTCGCCCCCGGACTCGGGGAAGACGGTCCGCAGGCTCTCGTGCCGGGCCACGACGTCGGCGAGCGCCCCGCGGAGCGCGTCGAGGTCGAGGGTGCCGGTCAGGCGCAGCGCCATCGGCACGTTGTAGGTGGGCGTGGGTCCCGTGAAGGCCTCCAGGAACCACAGGCGCTGCTGGGCGAAGGAGAGCGGGAGGCGCTCGGGGCGCGCGGCGGGGAGCAGGGCGGGGCGCCCGGGCTCGTGCCGCTCGTCCAGGGCCGTGGCGAGCGCGGCGACGGTGGGCGCCTCGAAGAGCGTCCGCAGCGGCATCTCCGTACCGAGGACGGTACGGATCCGGCTCGCCAGGCGGGTGGCGAGCAGCGAGTGGCCGCCGAGCGCGAAGAAGCTGTCGTCGATGCCGACCCCCGGCACGCCGAGGACCTCGGCGAACAGGCCGCACAGGATCTCCTCGCGGGGCGAGCGCGGGGCGCGCCCGGCCTCGGTGGGCGCGAACTCCGGCTCGGGCAGGGCCTTGCGGTTGACCTTGCCGTTGGGCATCAGGGGCAGCGCGTCTAGGGCCATGAACGCGGACGGCACCATGTAGTCGGGCAGGCTCGCCGCGAGGCGCTCGCGCAGGGCGGCCACGCGGTCGGGGGTGCCGACGGCGTAGGCCACGAGCCGCTTGTCCCCCGCCTCGTCCTGGTGCAGGCGTACGACGGCCTTGCCGATGCCGGGCTCCGCCTCGATCGCGGCCTCGATCTCGCCGAGTTCGATGCGGAAGCCGCGCAGCTTGACCTGGTCGTCGGCGCGGCCGAGGAACACGAGCTGGCCGTCGGCGCCCCAGCGCACCAGGTCACCGGTGCGGTACATGCGCTCGCCCGTGGCGAACGGGTCGGCCACGAAGCGCTCCGCCGTCAGGCCCGGGCGCTTCAGATAGCCGCGCGCGAGGCCGGTGCCGGAGACGTACAGCTCGCCGACGACGCCCGGCGGGACCAGCCGCAGGCCCTGGTCGAGGACGTAGACGCGCTTGTTCCAGATGGGGCGGCCGATGGGCGGGATCGTGGGGTCGGCGATCGGGTCGCTCATCGACGCGCAGACCGTCGCCTCGGTCGGACCGTACGAGTTGATCATGCGGCGGTCGCGGTACCAGCGCCGGACCAGGGCGGGCGAGCTGGCCTCGCCGCCGACGATCAGGGTGCCGCCCTCGGGCAGCGACCCTTCGGGCATGACGGCGAGTCCCGCGGGCGGCAGGTCGATGTGGGTGATGCCCTGCTCGGCGACGAGCTCGACGAGCGGGTCGCCCGGCATCATGCGCTCCAGCGGGGCGATGACCACGCGGGCGCCGCTGAGCAGCGCGGACCACACCTCGGAGACGTGGCTGTCGAAGCTGAGCGAGGAGAACTGCAGGACGCGGCTCTCCGGCTTGGTCGCGTACCACTCGACCTTGGACCAGCCGAGGCTGGGCAGGCCCGCGTGCGGCACGACGACGCCCTTGGGCCGTCCTGTGGAGCCCGAGGTGTAGATCAGGTAGGCGGGGTGGTGCGCGCGCAGCGGCGCGGCCCGGTCGGCGTCGTCCAGGTCGGTGGTGGCGTATCCGGCGAGTTCCGCGCGCAGGGCGGGCGCGTCGAGGACGACCGCGGCGCGCCCGTCGAGCGGCAACCGCCCGGCCACCTCGGACACGGTGACGACGAGCGCCGGGTCGGCGTCGTCGAGCATGTACGCGATGCGGTCGGCCGGGTACTCGGGGTCGACGGGCAGATAGGCGGCGCCGGACTTCAGGACGGCGAGGAGCGTCACGAGCATCCGCTCGCTGCGCGGCATCGCCATGGCGACGAACCGCTCCGGGCCCGCGCCGCGGGCCACGAGGAGCCGGGCGAGGCGGTTCACTTCGGCGTTCAGCGTCGCGTACGACAGCTCCGTGCCTTCGTAGGCCACGGCCACGGAGTCCGGGGAGCGGCGCACCTGGTCCTGGAGGAGTTCGTGGATGAGCCCGTCCGGGATGTCCCGGCGGGTGTCGTTCCACCGTTTCAGGAGCAGGTCGCGCTCGGCGGGTGTGGTGAGGTCGTGGTCGGCAACGCGCCGGTCGGGTGCGGTGCACACGGCCGTCAGGAACGCGGCGAGCCGGTCCGCGAACGCCTGGGCCGTGCCGTGGTCGTACAGGTCGGCGGAGTAGTCGACCGAGCCCGTGATGCCTCCAGGCGCGCCGTCGGTGAAGGTCTCCCCCACGTCCACGGAGAGGTCGAACTTGGCGCCACCGCGCGACAGTTGCTCGGCGGTGACGCGCAGGCCGGGGAGGTCCATCGCGGGCAGGTCGGTGTTCTGGAAGGCCAGCATCACCTGGAACAGCGGGTGACGGCCCAGCGAGCGCACCGGGTTCAGGACCTCCACCAGGCGCTCGAACGGCACGTCCTGCTGCGCGAACGCCGCCAGATCCACCTCCCGCACACGACCGAGCAGCTCACGGAACGTCGGATCACCCGACACATCGGTACGCAACACCAACGTGTTCACGAAGAAACCGACCGCGTCCTCAAGAGCTTCATCCGTACGGCCCGCCACCGGCGAACCGATCGGCACGTCGTCCCCCGCACCCAGACGGGCGAGGAGGGCGGCGAGCGCCGCCTGGAGGACCATGAAGACGCTGGTACCGCTGTCCTGGGCGAGCCGCGCGAGGCGCGCGTGCACGTCGGCGTCGACGGCGAAGGGCACGCTGCCGCCCCGGTCGCTGCCCGCGTTCGGGCGTACGCGGTCGCCAGGCAGGGTCACTTCCTCCGGGAGTCCCGCCAACGCGGTCTCCCAGTACGCGATCTGGCGCGCGAGGACGCTGTCGGCATCGCTCTCGTCGCCGAGCAGTGCGCGCTGCCACAGGGCGTAGTCCGCGTACTGCACGGGCAGCGGCCGCCATACCGGAGCCCGGCCCTCGGCACGGGCCGCGTACGCCGTCGACACGTCCCGGGCCAGCGGCGCCAACGACCAGCCGTCGCCCGCCACATGGTGCAGGACGAGGAGCAGGACGTGGCTGTCCGCCGCGACCGAGAACAGCACGGCCCGCAGCGGCAGTTCCGTCGCGAGGTCGAAGCCTTCCTGGACGGCGGTGCGCAGTGCTCCCGCGAGGGCGTCCTCGGTGATGTCCGTGAGGGTGAGCGGCACCGTCGCGGCCGTGGTGGCACGCACCACCTGCTCCGGTTCGCCGTCCCGCTCGGGGAAGACGGTGCGCAGGCTCTCGTGCCGCTCCATGACGTCGGCGAGCGCGGCACGCAGCGCCTCGCGGTCGAGGCGGCCCGTCAGGCGCAGCGCCAGCGGCATGTTGTACGCGCCGCTGTCCGGCTCCAGGCGGTTGAGGAACCACAGGCGGCGCTGGGCGTACGAGAGCGGGAGGTGCTCGGGCCGTGCTCCCGGGAGCAGGGCGGGGCGGTCCTCCAAGGCGGCCTGGTCCAGGGCTGCCTGCTCCAGGGCTGCCGCGAGGGCGGCCACGGTCGGCGCCTCGAAGAGCGTCCGCAGCGGCATCTCCACGCCGACGGCGGTACGGACGCGGCTGGCGAGCCGGGTCGCGAGCAGCGAGTGCCCGCCCAGGGCGAAGAAGTTGTCGTCCACGCCCACACGCTGCTCGTCCAGGCCGAGCACGTCCGCGAACAGGGCGCGCAACAGCTCCTCGCGCGGTGTCGCGGGCGCCCGGCCCTCCTGGTCCGGGGCGAACTCGGGCGCGGGCAGGGCCTTCCGGTTCACCTTGCCGTTGGGCAGCAGCGGGAAGGCGTCGAGGGCCACGACGAGCGACGGCAGCATGTACTCCGGCAGCGTCCGGGCCAGCGCCGCGCGCAGCCCGGCCGTGGCGTCCGCCGCGCCGACGGCGTACGCGACGAGGTGCTGCTCCCCCGCAGGCGTCGAGTGCGGCGCCACGACGGCGCGGGACACACCGTCCAGGGCCTCGATGGCGGCTTCGATCTCACCGGGTTCGATGCGGAAGCCACGCAGCTTGACCTGGTCGTCGGCACGGCCGAGGAAGACCAGGTGCCCGTCCGCGTCCCAGCGCACCAAGTCGCCCGTACGGTACATGCGCTCACCCGTGGTGAACGGGTCGGCCACGAAACGCTCCGCCGTGAGACCGGGGCGCTTGAGGTAGCCGTGCGCCAACGCCTCACCCGAGACGTACAGCTCACCGACAACACCCTGCGGGACCAGACGCAGATGCGCGTCCAGCACGTACAGGCGTGTGTTCCACACCGGACGGCCGATCGGCACCGTGCCACCTGCGACGCCCGTACCGGTACCGAAGGTGACCTGGATGGTCGTCTCCGTCGGCCCGTACAGGTTGACCGGCGACACACCCCACACGTCCACCGCAGCAGCAGCCAGCGACGACCGCAGCGGCTCACCACCGGCGAACACCCGCCGCAACGACGCCACTTCACCCGCCTGCGGCACCTCAAGCACCGCCGCGAGCAGCGTCGGCACGAACTGCGCCACCGTCACCTCATGCTCCCGCATGAACCTGACGAGCCGCTCCGGCTCCTTGGCCACCCCATCCGACGCCACGACCACCGCAGCCCCCGACACCAACGGCAGCCACGACTCCCACACCGCCGCATCAAACCCCGGCGACGTACGAGCAAGGACCCGATCCCCGGCCCCCACACCGAACTCGGCCCGCATCCACACCATGTGGTTCACCGCACCGCGCTGCGACACCACCACACCCTTGGGCCGACCCGTCGACCCCGACGTGTAGATCACGTACGCGCCGTCCTCACCCGACACGGCGGGAAGCTCGGCACCACCCATCCGCTCGTGGTCCAGGACGACATGGGTGAGCCCCGGCGGCACAAGACCCGCCGTCTCCTCCACCACAACCACCGCGACCGGCCGCGCCTCGCCAAGAACCCCAGCGATGCGTTCCGCAGGCAGCCCCGCGTCCAACGGCAACCACGCCGCACCGGACAAGGCGATACCCACCTGCGCCACCACCCAGCTCGCCGAGCGCGGCACCACCACACCCACAACGGACCCGGCACCGGCGCCGGACGCCGTGAGCCGCGCAGCCAAAGCACCCGCCTCAGCCCACAACTCGGCATACGACAGCGCGGACTCACCATCCACCACAGCCACCGCGTCAGGCTGCGCCACAACCTGCTCCCGCAGCAGCGACACCAGTGTCGCCTCCTCCGGGACAGCCACCTGGCTGCCCTGCCCGGCGACGAGCGCGTCGCTGCGTTCGCCGT
Source organism: Streptomyces sp. NPDC053474 (assembly GCF_044544845.1). Lineage (NCBI taxonomy): Bacteria > Bacillati > Actinomycetota > Actinomycetes > Kitasatosporales > Streptomycetaceae > Streptomyces > Streptomyces sp. NPDC053474. Next base: position 160,628 of record NZ_JBITXV010000009.1, on the reverse strand, counting down.
CCGTGAGGAGCTCGAACATGCCGAGGCGGCGGTCGGCGTCCTGGGCGGCGGCCGTCAGGAACGTCGTGAGCCGGTCGGCGATGCCCTGGGCCGTCGTTCGGTCGAAGAGGTCGGTGGCGAAGTCGATGGTGCCTTCGAGGCCCGCGGCGGCGCCGTCCTCGTCGTGGCGTTCCCGCAGGTTGACCATGAGGTCGAACTTCGCGGCGACCGGTGCGCCCGGCCCTTCCTCGACGCGCAGGCCGGGGAGGTCCACGACGGGCAGTTCGGTGTTCTGGAAGGCCAGCATCACCTGGAACAGCGGGTGACGCCCCAGCGAGCGCACCGGGTTCAGGACCTCCACCAGGCGCTCGAACGGCACGTCCTGCTGCGCGAACGCCGCCAGATCCACCTCCCGCACACGACCGAGCAGCTCACGGAACGTCGGATCACCCGACACATCGGTGCGCAGCACCAACGTGTTCACGAAGAAGCCGACCGCGTCCTCAAGCGCTTCGTCCGTACGGCCCGCCACCGGCGAACCGATCGGCACGTCGTCCCCGGCACCCAGGCGCGAGAGCAGCCCCGCGAGGGCGGCCCGCACCACCATGAAGACGCTCGTCCCGCTCGCGCGCGCGAGGTCCACGAGCTGCGCGTGGGCGTCGGCGTCCACCGTGAAGGGCACGGTGTCGGCGCGGTGGCTGGGGCGGGCGGGGCGGGGCCGGTCGACGGGAAGCGCGAGCTCTTCCGGGAGGTCTGCCAACGCGTCGCGCCAGTACGCGACTTGGCGGGCGAGGAGGCTGTCGGGGTCGCTCTCGTCGCCGAGCAGCTCCTGCTGCCACAGCGCGTAGTCCGCGTACTGCACCGGCAGCGGCTCCCACCCAGGTGCCCGGCCCTCGGCGCGGGCCGCGTACGCCACCGACACGTCCCGCGCCAGCGGCGCCAACGACCAGCCGTCGCCCGCCACATGGTGCAGGACGAGGATCAGGACGTGGCTGTCCGGTCCGGTCGCGCACAGGCGGGCGTACACGGGCAGGTCGGTGGCGAGGTCGAAGCGGTGGCGGGCGGCCTCGGCGAGGTCCGCCGCCAGGTCGGCCTCGGCGCACTCGCGTACGTCGAAGGGCACGGTCGCGCGGGCCGGGTCCAGGACCACTTGGTGCGGTTCGCCGTCGCTCTCGGCGAAGACGGTACGCAGGCTCTCGTGGCGTTCGACGACGTCGGCGAGCGCGGCGCGCAGGGCCGCGCGGTCGAGGCGGCCCGTCAGGCGCAGCGCGAAGGGCATGTTGTAGGCGTCGCCGCCGGGCTCCAGGCGGTCGAGGAACCACAGGCGGCGCTGGCCGACGGAGAGCGGGAGGCGCTCGGGGCGCGGGGTCACGGCGCGTACGGCAGGCCGGGTCCCGGTGGCGCCCTGGCGCGCGCGGGCGGCGAGGCCCGCGACCGTCGGGGTGTCGAAGACGGCGCGCAGCGGCAGTTCGACGTCCAGGGCGGCGCGGATGCGGCTGATCACGCGGGTGGCGAGCAGGGAGTGGCCGCCGAGGGCGAAGAAGTCGTCGTCGGCGCCGACCCGCTCCAGGCCGAGGACCTCGGCGAAGATGCCGCAGAGGGCTTCCTCGGTGGCGTTCGCGGGGGCCCGGCCCGTGCTCGCCGCGGTGAACTCGGGGGCGGGCAGGGCCTTGCGGTCCAGCTTGCCGCTGGGGGTCAGGGGCACGGCGTCGACGGCGATGACGGCCGACGGGACCATGTAGTCGGGGAGCGCGGCGGCCGCGTGGGCGCGCAGCGCGGCCTCGTCGCCGGGGCCGTCCCCGTGCACGTACGCGACGAGGAGCTCGTCGCCCGCGGCGCGCTCGTGGACGACGACGGTCGCCCAGGACACGCCGGGGGCGGTGGCGAGCACGGCCGCTATCTCGTCGAGTTCGACGCGCAGCCCGCGCAGTTTGACCTGGTGGTCGGCGCGGCCGACGAAGACGAGGTGGCCGTGGCGGTTCCAGCGGACGAGGTCGCCGGTGCGGTACATGCGCGCGCCGTCCGCGAACGGGCTCGCCACGAAGCGCTCGGCGGTCAGGCCGGGGCGGCCCGCGTAGCCGCGGGCGAGCTGGTCGCCCGCGAGGTACAGCTCCCCGGTGACGCCGGGCGGCACGGGGCGCAGGGTGCGGTCGAGGACGTACACCTGGGTGTTCCACACGGGGCGGCCGATGGGGACGGTGCCGCCGGTCTCGTCGGGGGACGCGCGGTGGTAGGTGACGTCGACGGCGGCCTCGGTCGGGCCGTACAGGTTGTGCAGCTCGGCGCCGAGAACGTCGTGGAAGCGGGCGGCGAGGTCGGCGGGCAGGGCCTCGCCGCTGCACACCACGTGGCGCAGGCTCGCGCAGTCGGCGGCGGCCGGTTCGTCGACGAAGGCGTGCAGCATGGACGGCACGAAGTGGGTCATGGTGACGCCGTGGCGCCGGATGGTCGCGGCGATCCGGGCGGGGTCGCGGTGGGCGCCGGGCTCGGCCATGACGAGGGCCGCGCCGGAGAGCAGCGGCAGGAAGAACTCCCACACGGACACGTCGAAGCTCGACGGCGTCTTCTGCAGGATGCGGTCGGCGGCGCCCACGTCGTACGCGGCGCGCATCCACAGGAGCCGGTTGACGATGGCGTCGTGCGGGACGGCGACGCCCTTGGGGCGGCCCGTGGAGCCTGAGGTGTAGATCATGTACGCGGCGTTGCGGGGCCGCAGGGGGGCGGTGCGCTCGGCGTCGCTCAGGTCGTGGTCGGCGTACTGCTCCAGCTGGGCGCGCAGGGCGGGGTCGTCGAGGACGAGGGGTGCGGGTGTCCGCGGGAGCTGGGGGGCCAGGTCGGCGGTGGTGAGGACGGCGACGGGGGCCGCGTCGGCCAGCATGTACGCGATGCGGTCGGCCGGGTAGTCGGGGTCGACGGGCACGTAGGCCGCGCCGGACTTGAGGACGGCGAGGAGGGCCACCATCAGCTCGACGGAGCGGGGCACGGCGAGCGCGACGGTCGTCTCGGGTCCGGCGCCCAGGGCGACGAGGTGGCGCGCCAGCCGGTGGGACCGCGCGGAGAGCTCCCGGTAGGTGAGGGTCTCGTCGCCGAAGACCAGGGCGGGGGCGTCCGGGGTGCGGGCGGCCTGCTCCTCGATGACGGACACCAGGGTGGTGGCGGGGACCTCGCGCGCGGTGTCGTTCACGTCGGCGAGGACGCGGCGGTCCGCCGGTGTGGCGATGTCGTGCCGGGCGAGCGGCAGGTCCGGCGCGGCGCACACCGCGGCCAGGAAGGCGGCGAGCCGGTCCGCGAACGCCTGGACCGTCTCGCGGTCGTACAGGTCGGCGGAGTAGTCGACGCAGCCCGTGATGCCGCCGGGCGCGCCCGCCGTGAAGCTCTCGCCCACCTCGACGTGCAGGTCGAACTTGGCGCCGCCGCGCGGGAGTTCCTCGGGGGCGACGCGCAGGCCCGGAAGGTCCACGACGGGCAGGGTGGTGTTCTGGAAGGCCAGCATGACCTGGAAGAGCGGGTGGCGGCCGCGCGACCGTGCCGGGTTCAGGGCCTCGACCAGGCGCTCGAACGGCACGTCCTGGTGCGCGAAGGCGGCCAGGTCCGCGGCGCGGACGCGGCCGAGGAGTTCGCGGAAGCTCGGGTCGCCGGACACGTCGGTGCGCAGCACCAGCGTGTTCACGAAGAAGCCGACCGCGTCCTCAAGGGCCTCCTCCGTGCGGCCCGCCATGGGGGAGCCGATCGGCACGTCCTCGCCCGCGCCGAGCCGGGCGAGGAGCGCGGCCAGGGCCGCCTGCACGACCATGAAGACGCTCGCCCCGCTCTCCTGGGCGAGCCCCGCGAGGCGCGCGTGCACGGCGGCGTCCACGGCGAAGGGCACGCTGCCGGAGCGCTCGCTGCTCACGGCGGGCCGCGTCCGGTCGCCCGGCAGGCCCGCCTCGTCCGGCAGCTCGGCGAGGGCGCCGCGCCAGTAGGCGATCTGGCGGGCCATCAGGCTGTCCGGGTCGCTGTCGTCGCCGAGCAGCTCCTGCTGCCACAGCGCGTAGTCCGCGTACTGCACCGGCAGCGGTTCCCAGCCGGGCGCCCGGCCCTCGGCGCGGGCCGCGTACGCCACCGACACGTCCCGGGCCAGCGGCGCCATCGACCAGCCGTCACCGGCCACGTGGTGCAGGACCATCAGCAGGACGTGGCTGTCGGGCGTGACCGAGAACAGCTCCACGCGCAGCGGCAGGTCGGTGGCCAGGTCGAAGCGGTGGCCCGCCGCGGTGGTGAGGGCTGCTTGCAGCTCGTCCTCGGAGCAGGAGCGTTCGACGATGTCGAGGCGCACCTTGTCCATGCGCAGGATGCGCTGGCGCGGTTCGCCGTCGCGCTCGGGGAAGACGGTGCGCAGGCTCTCGTGGCGTTCGACGACGTCGGTGAGCGCGGCGCGCAGCGCCTCGCGGTCGAGGCGGCCGGTGAGGCGCAGCGCCAGCGGCATGTTGTACAGCGCCGTGCCGTCCTGGAGGCGGTTGAGGAACCACAGGCGGCGCTGGGCGTAGGACAGCGGGATCATTCGTCCTCCTCGGGACGGCGCATGCGGCGCAGGACGGGGCGGCTCGGGCGGCCCTGCTCCGTGGTGGTGCTTGCTGCGGTGGCGGCGGCCCGCGCGAGGCGGGCCACCGTGGGGTTCTCGAACAGGGCGCCGAGCGGCAGGTCCACGCCGAGGGCGGCGCGGACGCGGCTGATCACGCGGGTGGCGAGCAGGGAGTGGCCGCCGAGGACGAAGAAGTCGTCGTCGACGCCGACCCGCTCCAGGCCGAGGACCTCGGCGACGATGCCCGCGAGGGTCTCCTCGCGGTGGTCGCGCGGGGCCCGGTAGGCGGTGTGCTCGTCCGCGCGGACGTCGGGCGCGGGCAGCGCGGACCGGTCGAGCTTGCCGCTCGGGGTGAGCGGCAGCGCGTCCAGGGTGATCAGGTGCGCGGGCACCATGTAGCCGGGCAGGGCGCGGGCGGCGTGCTCGCGCAGCGCGCCGGGGAGAGCGGCGTCCGGGGTGCCCTCGGGGACGACGTACGCGACCAGGCGCAGGTCCCCGGCGGGGCCCTCGGCGGCGGTGGCGACGCAGTGGGCCACGGCGGGGTGCGCGGCCAGGACGGACTCGACCTCGCCGAGCTCGATGCGGAAGCCGCGGATCTTCACCTGCTGGTCGGAGCGGCCGAGGTAGGCGAGCTGGCCGTCAGCGGTCCAGCGCACCAGGTCGCCGGTGCGGTACAGGCGGGCGCCGGGCGTGAACGGGCTGGCCACGAAGCGTTCCGCGGTGAGCGCGGGGCGCCGCAGATAGCCGCGGGCGAGCCCGGCGCCCGCGAGGTACAGCTCGCCCGCGACGCCCGGCGGCACCGGGCGCAGCCGCGCGTCGAGGACGTACACCTGGGTGTTGCGCACAGGACGACCGATCAGCGGGGTCTGGGCGCCCTCGCTGTCGGCGTGCCAGGCGGTGGCGTAGACGGTGGCCTCGGTCGGCCCGTAGATGTTGGCGATCCGGCTGCCGGGGACGGCGGCGCGGAGGTCGGCCACGGCCTGCGCGGAGAGGGCCTCGCCCGCGAGGGCGACGGTGTCGGCGGTGACCTTGCCCGCGGCCCCGCCGAGGACGCCCGCGAAGGCCGAGGGCACACCGCTGAGCAGCGTGCCGTCCCAGCGCGGCCGTTCGCCGATGACGAGCAGGTCCCGGACGATCTCGACACGGCCGCCGCAGGCCAGCGGGCCGAACAGCTCGAAGACGGAGACGTCGAAGTTGAGGGACGTGGCGCACAGCGTTTTCGCGAGCCGCTCGGGGCCGAACTCCTCGGCCGCCCACAGCGCGAGGTTCACGGCGTTGGCGTGCGGTACGACGACGCCCTTGGGCCTGCCGGTGGAGCCGGAGGTGTAGATGGCGTAGGCCGGGTGGCCGGGGCGCAGCGGGGCACGGCGTTCGGCGTCGGTGAGCGGGGCGGCGGGGCGCGCGGCGACGGCGGCGGCCGTCAGCGGGTCGTCGAGGACCAGGCGCGGCACCTCGGCCGTGGCGGGCGCGGTGGCCGCCGTGGTGACGAGGAGCGCCGGGCGGGCGTCGCCCAGGATGTGGGCGATCCGGTCGGCGGGGTAGGCCGGGTCCACCGGGACGTAGGCGGCGCCCGCCTTGAGCACGGCGAGGACGGCGACCAGGGTCTCGGCGGTGCGGGGCAGCGCGAGGGCGACGAAGTCCTCGGGTCCCGCGCCCCGTTCGACGAGGTGGCGGGCGAGCCGGTTGGCCCGCTCGTCGAGCTCCCGGTAGGTCAGGGTGGTGTCCGCCGCGAGGACCGCCTCGGCGTCCGGGGTGCGGGCCGCCTGCGCCTCCACGAGGGCGTGCAGCGTGGTGGGCGGGGTGGGGCGGGCCGTGGCGTTCCAGCCCTCGACGATCAGGGTGTGCTGCTCGGGCGCGAGCACCGGGGCGGCGCCGACGGGGCGGTCCGGTGCGGCCGCGGCCGCCTCCAGGAGGCGTGCGAACGACGCGGCCAGGCCCTCGACGGTGGCGGCGTCGAACAGGTCCGTGGCGTACTCCACCTCGCCCTCGATGCCGAGGGCGGTGCCGTCGTCGGCGTACCGCTCGGTGAGGCTGAAGGCGAGGTCGAACTTGGCGGAGGCGGCACCGGCCCGCTCGACCGTCGCGTCCAGCCCCGCGAGGCCGACCTCGGCCGCGGTGGTGTTCTGGAACGTCAGCATCGTCTGGAACAGCGGGTGGCGGGCCATGGACCGGGCCGGGTTGAGCTGCTCCACCAGGTGCTCGAAGGGCACGTCCTGGTGCGCGAACGCCGCGAGGTCCGCCTCCTTCACACGGGCGAGGAGCTCACGGAAGGTCGGGTCGCCCGACACGTCGGTGCGCAGCACGAGGGTGTTCACGAAGAAGCCGACGAGGTCGTCGAGCGCGACGTCGGTGCGCCCGGCCACGGAGGTGCCGAGCACGATGTCGGTGCCCGCGCCCCACCGCGCCAGGAGTGCGGCGAGCCCGGCCTGGACGGCCATGAAGGGGCTGGCGCCGCCGTCGCGGGCGAGGCGCGCCAGGGCGGCGTGGGTGTCGGGGCCGAGCCGCACGGGCACGGTCGCGCCCCGGTGGCTCGCGGTGCGCGGGCGCAGCCGGTCGTAAGGCAGCTGGAGCTCGTCGGGGGCCCCGGCCAGCTGGGTGCGCCAGAACGCGGTCTGCCGCGCGGCCGGGCTGTGCGGGTCCGCCACGTCACCGAGCAGTTCACGCTGCCACAGGGCGTAGTCGGCGTACTGCACGGGCAGCGGCTCCCACCCGGGTGCCCGGCCCTCGGTGCGGGCCGCGTACGCGAGGGAGATGTCCCGGGCGAGCGGGCGCATGGACCAGCCGTCGGCGGCGATGTGGTGCACGACGAGCAGCAGGACGTGTTCGTCGGCGTCGACGCCGAACAGGTGGGCGCGCAGCGGGAGTTCGTCCGTGAGGTCGAACTTGCGGGCGATGGCGGCGGCCAGCTCGTCGTCCAGGCGGGCGCGCGGGCAGTCGCGGACCTCCGGCTCGACGGGCGCGGCGGGGCGCACGAGCTGGTGCGGTTCGCCGTCGGTCTCCGGGAAGACGGTACGCAGGCTCTCGTGCCGTGCCACGACGTCGGTGAGGGCCGCCCGGAGCGCCGCGCGGTCGAGGGGGCCGCGCACGCGCACGGCGAGCGGCATGTGGTAGGCGGCGGAGCCCTCTTCCAGGCGGTTGAGGAACCACAGGCGGCGCTGGGCGTACGACAGGGGCACGGCCGCGGGCCGGTCCGTGGCGGTCAGCGGCGGCCTGGTGTCACCCGCCGTGGCGGCGATGCGGGCCGCGAGCCCGGCCACGGTGGGCTGCTCGAACAGGTCCTTGATCTGCACCTCGGTACCGAGTTCGGCGCGGATGCGGCTGGTGAGCCGGGTGGCGAGCAGGGAGTGCCCGCCGAGGTCGAGGAAGCTGTCGTCGATGCCGACCCGCTCCACGCCGAGCACGTCGGCGAAGAGCGCGCACAGCGCGGCCTCCCGCTCGGTGCGCGGCGCGCGGCTGCTCGCGGCGGCCTCGAAGCCGGGACGCGGCAGCGCCTTGCGGTCGAGCTTGCCGCTGGGCGTCAGCGGCCAGTGGTCGAGGGTGAGGAACGCCGAGGGCACCATGTGGGCGGGCAGCTCGGCGGCGAGGTGGGCGCGCAGCGCTTCACCGCCCGGGGACGGGGACGACGTGGACGGCGACGGCGACGGGGGCGCTTCGGCGGGCAGGACGTACGCCACGAGCCTGCCGTCGACGACGGCCACGGCCGCCTGGCCGACCGCGGGGTGTGCGCTCAGGGCGGCCTCGATCTCGCCGAGTTCGACGCGCTGGCCGCGGATCTTGACCTGGTGGTCGGAGCGCCCGGCGTAGCGCACGCGGCCTGCGGCATCCCACGATCCGAGGTCGCCGGTGCGGTACATGCGGGTGCCGGGCGGGCCGTAGGGGTCGGCCACGAAGCGTTCGGCGGTCAGGGCGCGCCGGTCCAGGTAGCCGCGGGCGAGCTGGCTGCCCGCGAGGTAGAGCTCGCCGGTGACGCCCGGGGGCACCGGGCGCAGGGCCGCGTCCAGGACGCGGATCTGGGTGTTCCAGACGGGGCGGCCGATCGGCACGGTGCGCGGTACGTCCTGCTGGGGGCAGGTCCAGTGGGTGACGTCGACGGCGGCCTCGGTCGGCCCGTACAGGTTGTGCAGCGGGGCGTCGGAGATCTTCCGGAAGTCCTCGACGAGGTCGGCGGGCAGGGCCTCGCCGCTGCTGAAGACGCGGCGCAGGCGCGTGCGGCCCCGGGCGGCGGGCTCGTCGGCGTAGGCCCGCAGCATCGACGGCACGAAGTGCACGGTGGTGACGCCGGTGTCCTGGATGAGCCGGGCCAGGAGCGCGGGTTCGCGGTGTGCTCCGGGCGGCGCGACGACGATCGAGGCGCCGCTGATCAGCGGCCAGAAGAACTCCCACACCGAGACGTCGAAGCCCGACGGGGTCTTCTGGAGCACCCGGTCGGTGGCGTCGAGGCCGTACTGGTGCTGCATCCACAGGAGGCGGTTGACGATCGCCGCGTGCTCCACGACCACGCCCTTGGGGCGGCCGGTGGAACCGGAGGTGTAGATGACGTACGCGGGGGTGCGTCCGGTCGGCCGCCGCGTGTCCGGATCGGTGTCGGGGCAGGACCGCACGCGCGCCATGACGTCGTCGCTGTCCAGGGCGAGGGCCGGGACGTGGCAGGGCAGGCCGGGGGCGAGCGCGGTGCTCGTCAGGACGAGGTCGGGCGCGGCGTCGCTGAGGATCTGCGCGGTGCGCGACGCGGGGTGGTCCGGGTCGAGCGGCACATAGGCCGCGCCGGTCTTGACGATGGCGAGCAGCGCGAGGACGAGGTCGGGCGAGCGCTCCAGGGCGACGCCGACCTTCGTCTCCGGGCGGGCTCCGCGCTCGCGCAGGTGGTGGGCGAGGCGGTTGGCGCGCGCGTTGAGTTCGGCGTACGTCCAGGTCGTGTCGGCGTGGTGGAGGGCGGGCGCGTCGGGGGTGCGGGCGGCCTGCTCCTCGACGAGGGCGGGCAGGGTGGTGTCGGGCACCGGGTGCGCGGTCGCGTTCCACCCGGTGAGGACCTGGGCGCGCTCCTCCGGGGCGAGCAGGTCGAGGCGGGCGAGCGGGGTGTCCAGGTCGCCGGCCAGGGCTTCGAGGAGCCGGTGCAGGCGCTGGCCGATGCGTTCGGCCTCCTCGCGGCCGAGCACGTCCGGGCGGTGGTCGAGGGCGATGCGCAGCCGCCCGCCGTCGTGGTGGCCGGGCAGCACGACCAGGCGCAGCGGGTAGTGCGCGCCGTCGTGCACGGTGACGTCGGTGACGGCGAGCCCGCCGCCGGGCAGCCGCAGCGCCGCCATGTCCACCGGGTAGTTCTCGAAGACCAGGCAGGTGTCGAAGAGGGCGCCGAGGCCGGTCGCGGTGTGCAGGTCGGTGAGGGCGACGTGGTGGTGCGGGGTGAGCGCCGACTGCTCGGCCTGCACCGCGCCGAGCAGCTGGGCGGCGGTCGTGCCCGGCGTGGGGCGCACCCGGACCGGCACGGTGTTGATGAGCAGGCCGACGACGTCCTCGGCGCCCGGCAGGTCGGCGGGGCGGCCGGAGACGGTGGCGCCGAAGAGCACGTCGTCGCGCCCGGTGAGCGCGCCGAGGAGGATGCCCCAGGCGCCCTGCACCAGGGTGTTCAGGGTCAGGCCCCGGCCGCGCGCGGCGGCGAGGAGGCGCTGGGTGAGGTCGGCGGAGAAGTCGAGGGACACCCGCTCGGGCCGCCGCGGCAGGTCGGCGCCCGCACCGGCGGCGAGGAGGGTGGGTTCGTCGACTCCGGCGAGCGCGTCCGTCCAGGCGCGCAGCGTCTCGTCGTGGTCCTGGCGGGCGAGCCAGCCGAGGTGGTCGCGGAAGGGCCGCACCGCGGGCAGCGCGCCCGCGCCCTGCGTGTACAGCGTGAACAGCTCGCTCATCAGGAGCGAGGTGGACCAGCCGTCGAGGACCACGTGGTGGTTCATGAGGACGAGGACGTGCCGGTCGGCGGCGAGCCGCAGCAGGCCGAAGCGGACGAGGCGGGGCGTCGAGACGTCGAAGCGCGCGGCCCGGTCCGCGGCCAGGAGCTCGTCGAGCCTGCCGCGCTGGGCCGCCGGGCCCAGGTCGCCGAGGTCCGTCTCCCGCCAGTCCAGGGGCACGTCACGGGCCACGACCTGCGTCCAGGTGCCGTCGTCGCCGCGCTGCCGGAACGCGCTGCGCAGCGCCGGGTGGCGGCGCACCAGCTCGTGCGCGGCGGCGCGCAGCGCCGCGGCGTCGAGGGGACCGGAGAGCTCGAAGGCGAACTGCGCGGTGTACACGTCGGCACCAGAGGTGTCGTACAGCGCGTGGAACAGGAGCCCTTCCTGGAAGGGCGTGACGGGCAGGACGTCCTCGACGCCGCCGTAGGCGGGCGTGAACTCCGCCTCCAGAGCGTCGATGTCGGGCTGTGTCAGGGCGACGAGGTCCAGGTCGGACGGTGTGTGCCCGCCCGCTCCCGGGTTCCGCGCATGCCGTACGAGGGTCTCCAGGGCCCGCTGCCAGGTGTCCGCGAGCGCTGCGACCTCGGGCGCGTCGAAGAGGTCGCCGGGCCAGCGCCAGACCACGCTCAGCTCGTCGCCTTCGCCGTCGCCGGTCTCGCGGGCGATGACCTCGATCTCCAGGGCGTGGGCGAGCGGCATCCGCGGGTCGGCGCCGCCGCGGAGTCCGTCGGCGTCGAGGGTCCAGGCGAGGTCGCCCGTGTCGCCGGTGCCGCCGGTGCCGAGACCGGACGTACGGCCGAGGTAGTTGAAGCCGATCTGCGCGTGCGGGCGCGCGCCGAGCACGGCGGCGGTGTCGGCGTTGAGGTAGCGCAGCAGGCCGTAGCCCAGGCCGTGGTGGGGCAGGGCGCGCAGGTGCTCCTTGACGGATTTGATGAGGTCGCCCGCGGCCGCTCCCCCGGTCCACGCGCTCTTGAGGTCGTCCGGCGCGTCCAGGCGGACCGGGTACAGGGAGGTGAACCAGCCGACGGTGCCGGTCAAGTCGCCCCCGAAGGCCTCCGTCTCGCGGCCGTGCCCCTCGACGTCGACGCGGACCGGGCCCGTGGCGCGGCCGGTGGCGCCCCGCCAGTCGGTGACGGCGAGCGCGAGGCCCGCGAGGAGGACGTCGGTGGTGCCCGCGTGGAAGGCGGCGGGCACGGACGTGAGCAGCGGGCCCGTCAGGTCGGCGGGCAGGGTGCGGGTCAGGTGGGCCTCGGTGGCCACGGTGTCGTGGGCCCGGTCCAGGGGGCGGCGGCCGAGCGGCTGTTCGTCGTCGCCGAGGATGTCCTGCCACAGGGCGAGTTCGGCGGTGTGCTCCGGCGCGTGGGCGAGGCGTACGGCCTGCTCGGCCCACTCCTTGAGCGGGGTGGTCAGCGGGGCGGGCTCCGGGGCGGCGCCCCGCGCCTCGGCCTCGTAGGCGGCGACGAGTTCGGGCACCAGGATGCGCCAGGAGACGCCGTCGACACACAGGTGGTGCAGGACGAGCACGAGGCGGCCCGGCGCGTCGGGGCCGCGGTCGCACCACACCGCTTCGACCAGGGCGCCGTCGCGGGGCGCGAGGCAGCGCGCGGCCCGCTCGCGCTGGTCGTCGGCGAACGCGCGCAGGGCGTCGCCGTCCAGGTGCGCGGCGTCGACGCGCGTGACGCACTCCTTGGCGGACACCGTGTCGCGCGGGGCCACGGCCAGCTGCCAGGCGCCGTCCTCGTCGGTGAGCCGCAGGCGCAGCGCGTCGTGCCGGTCGAGCAGGTGCTGCACGGCGCGGACCAGCGCCTGTTCGTCGAGGTCCGCCGGGACGCCGAGGACCGCCGACTGGTGGAACGCGTCGATGGGGCCGCCGCGTTCGCGCAGCCACTCGACGATGGGCGTGGCGGGCACGGGGCCGGTGCCCGCGTCCGGGTCGCGCTCGACCGCGGCCGTCTCCTCGGTGCGGCAGACGCGGGCGAGGGCGGCGACGGTGCGGTGCGTGAAGACGTCGCGCGGCGTGAACACCAGGCCCGCGGCGCGCGCCCGGCTGGCGAGCTGGATCGCCATGATGCTGTCGCCACCGGCCTCGAAGAAGCCCTCGTCGACGCCGACGGACTCGACGCCGAGCACCTGCGCGTACAGGGCGCACAGCGCCGTCTCGGCGGGGGTGGCCGGGGCCCGCCCGGTCTCGGCGGTGGTGAAGACGGGCTCGGGCAGCGCCCTGCGGTCGACCTTGCCGTTGTGGGTGAGCGGCAGCGTGTCCAGGGTGACGAAGGCGGCGGGCACCATGTACGAGGGCAGGTCGCGGGCGGCGTACGCGCGCAGGTCGTCGACGTCGAAGTCGCGGGCAGCGGCCTCTCCGCGGGTCTCCTCGCCTGCCTCCGCCGCGGCCTCCTCGGCGACGACGTAGGCGACGATGCGCTTGTCGCCGCGCGGGCCCGTGCGGATGTCCACGGCGGCGTGGGCGACGCGCGGGTGCGCGGCGAGGGCGGACTCGATCTCGCCCGGTTCGATGCGGAAGCCCCGGATCTTGACCTGGTCGTCGGCGCGGCCGACGAACTCCAGGTCCCCGTCGGCGTTCCAGCGCACCAGGTCGCCGGTGCGGTACATGCGCGTACCGTCGGCGGCGAAGGGGTCGGCGACGAAGCGCTCGGCGGTCTTGCCCGCCTGCCGGACGTATCCGCGCGCCAGGCCGATGCCACCGGCGTACAGCTCACCGACGCGGCCCGGCGGCACGGGCCTGAGGCCGTCGTCGAGGACGTAGGCGCGCATGCCCTGGAAGGGGCGGCCGATGGGCATGGGGTCGGGCACCTCGGCGTGCGGGGGCAGCCGGTGGTAGGTGATGAAGGTGGTGGCCTCGGCCGGGCCGTAGCCGTCGACGACGGTGAGGTCCGGGCAGGCCTCGCGGACGCGGCGCACGGTCGCCGCGGGCACGACGTCGCCGCCCGCCCACAGCTCGGTGAGCCCGTCGAGGCAGCCGGGGTCCTCCTCGGCGACGAGCCGGAAAAGACCAGCCGTCAGCCACAGCGAGGTGACGCGGTGCCGGGCGAGGGTGGCGCCCAGGGTGGGGATGTCCATTTCGCCGGGGGGTGCGACGACGACTTCACCGCCGCCGAGGAGCGGGACCCACACCTCGTACGTCGCGGCGTCGAAGGCGGCCGGTGAGTGGAGGAGCACGCGCTGCTGCGCGCCGCCGCGCCAGACGCTGTCGAGGGCGAGCCCGAGGATGTCCTCGTGCGTGATGGCAACGCCCTTCGCGGCGCCGGTCGAGCCGGAGGTGTACATGACGTACGCCAGCTGCGCGGGGCGGCAGACGACGTCGGGTTCGTCGACGGGCTGTCCGGCGCGGGTGGCGGGGTCGTCGACGACGACGGCGGGCACACCGAGCTCGCGGGCCCGCTCGACGGTCGTGCGGTCGCACAGCACCAGGGGCGCGCCGGTGTCCTGCGTCATGGTGCGCAGGCGCTGGTCGGGGTGGCGCAGGTCCACGGGGACGTAGCAGCCGCCCGCCTTCACGATGGCGAGCGTGGACACGACGAGGTCGACGGTGCGCTCCTGGAGCACGACGACGGGGGTCTCGTCGCGGACGCCGAGCGCGATGAGGCGGTGCGCCAACTGGTTGGCGCGCTCGTGGAGTTCGCGGTAGGTCAGGCGCTCGTCGTCGCCGGTGACGGCGGTCGCGTCGGGGGTGCGCTGGACCTGGGCGGTGAAGCGCTCGGTGAGGGTGGTGGCTGTGGGGTCCTCGCGGTGCGGGGTGCTGGCGCCGCCGGTCAGGACGTGGCGGCGCTCGGCAGGCGTGAGCAGTTCGGTGCGGCCGACGGTGGCGGCCGGGTCGGCGGCGGCCGCGCTCAGGAAGGACAGCAGGCGCTGCTGGTGTCCGGTCGCCTCGTCGGGCGTGTACGAGGCGGCGTTGGCCTCGACTTCGAAGAGGATGCCGTCGCCGCCGTGGTCCTGCACGACGACCGAGAGGTCCTCGGCGGGCCCGGCGAGATAGGTCTGGGCGCCGACGGCGTCGCCGAAGCGCAGCCCGCCGCCGAACGGCAGGATGTTGACCTGCGTGGTGAACAGGGCGTCGGTGGTGCCGAGGTCGGCGCGCATCTCCTCGGAGAGGTAGCGCTGGTGGCGCAGGGCGCGCTTGGCCTCGGCGGACGCCTGCCGCACGAGGTCGGTCCAGGCGGCGCCGGGGTCGACCTCCAGGCGCAGCGGCACGACGTTGGAGACCATGCCGGGCGTGGCGCGCAGGGCCGCGTTGGTGCGCGCGGTCACGGGCAGGCCGAGCACGACGTCCCGCTCCCCCGTCATCCGGTGCAGATATCCGGCGGTGGCGGCGATGGCCAGGGCGGGCAGGGCGCTGCGGGCCGTGCGCGCGGCCTGCCGCACGGTGTCCGCGGCCGCGGGGCCGATGCGTCCGACGCGGCGCGTCGTGCTGCCCGCGGGGGCGACGGGACGGCCGGAGAGCGCGAGGGGCTTCGGCAGGTCGCGCAGCCGCTCCGCCCAGTAGGCGCGGTCGTCGTCGTACGCCGCCGAGGCGCGGTAGTCCGCGTCCTGCGCGAGGAGCTCGGACAGCGTCCCGAAGGTGCGGTCCTTCGGCTCCTCGGCGCGGGCGAGAGCCGTGTAGATGTCGGCCGCGCGGCCGCTGATGAGGGCGCCGGAGTAGCCGTCGGTGACGAGGTGGTTCCCCTGGAGGTAGAGCAGGTGCCACTCCGGGGAGAGCCGGAGCACGGCGACCGTGAACAGCGGCCCCGCCACCAGGTCGACCGGGCGTTCCACGGACTCCCGCATCCACCGCTCGGCGGCCTCGCGCGGCAGCAGTTCGCCGCTGAGGTCGACGTAGGGCAACTCCCAGTCGTCGGGGCGCTCGCGCCGGATCTGCACGGCGGTGGCGCCGCTCTCCTCGAACCGCACGCCGAGCGCCTCGGTCTCCGCGATCGCCTGCCGTGCGGCCTTAAGGAGCAGCTCGGGCGTCAACGGCCCCCGGATATCGGTGTATTGGGCGACGTTGTACGCGCTGCTCACCGAATCCAGCTGCTGCGCGAGCCACACGCCGCGCTGCGCGCGCGAAAGCGGCGAACGGTCCAGGCCAAGCATGACTAGCTCCCCCGTAATTCCTTTGCGGCCCGCTCGTCCCGACACGGACCCCATTGCTGTGCAGACGCGGTTATGCGTACGCCCGATAGAGCGGGCGCATGAATGCTCAACCAATCATTGGGCAATTGGCTAAACGCAGGCGAAGGCGGCGACGACAGCGACGGGAACCGCTACTGCCGTACCATGCCACGCCGTGTTCAAGAAGCCGCGGTTTCCGTTTCCCGGACCAGGCTCAACGGGCGCATGTCGGCCCAGTTCTCCTCGACATGGGCGAGGCAGGCCTGGCGGGCGTCCGGCCCGAACCGCGCCTCCCAGCCTGCGGGGACCTCGATCGTCGCAGGCCAGAGCGAGTACTGACCCTCATCGTTCACCAGGACCAGGTACTGGGCGTCATCGTCTTCAAATGGATTGCTCACACTGCACCTCTCGGCATGCACGGAGAGGGACGCGGGCGGGAACACACCTGTCCAAACACACAGCAAGCCGCGCCTGAACAGACAGCAGGCAGCGGTCATTTACTTCATGCCAGAGCGGCGAAATCCCCCGTAAGCGGCCGTCGCACACGATGGTGACGGCTCCGCACATCCCCCAAGTTCTGTTACTCAAGCGCCCGTTACGGGTCGCTCGACCAGCCTGCACTTCCCCCGTTCTCGGCGGCGATGATCACACTACGTGGGACGCGAATCAAGTTCAACCGTGACTGGCATCACGAAACACCCGGTACACATGGGTGAGTTAACTGGGAGAAGAGTGGGTACAGGAACCGTTAAATCCAGGAAATGACAATTGACGGCTCATGGGCGGCTGCGGTAGCGGGCCGCCCTTGGCGGTGACCTTCCCCCCCCTTGTGCACGCCCTAGTCGGCCCTAGTCGAAGGCCATCCCCAGGAGCTGGGCCCGGGAGGCCACGCCGAGTTTGGGGAAGGCCTTGTAGAGGTGGTAGCCGACGGTGCGGGGGCTGAGGAAGAGGCGGGCGCCGATCTCTCCGTTGCTCAGGCCTTGGGCCGCCAGGCGTACGACCTGCTGTTCGCGTGCGGTGAGGGCGGGGTGGTCGGAGGTTCTGGCGGGGGCGGCCGCCTGGGCGGAGCGGTCGCCCGCCGCGGCCAGTTCCATACGGGCCAGCCGGGCCCAGGGCCGGGCGCCGATCCGGCGGAGCTGGATCTCGGCGAGGCGCAGTTGTTCGCGGGCGAGCTTGATGCGGCGGTCGCGGCGCAGGCGTTCGCCGTACAGGAGGCGGGTGCGGCCCGTCTCGAAGGGTGAGGTGTCGGCCTTGTCGAGGGCGGCGGTGAAGAGCTCCTCGGCGCGCTCGCCCTGGGCGAGCAGGGCCTGGCAGCGCAGCCGGGCCGCGAGCAGGTGCGGTCCGTCGTGCGGCTGTGGGCCGCCCAGGCGGCGCATCGCCTTCTCCGCACGCTGGTGCTGGCCCGCCCGGGTGGTGGCCTCCACGTAGTCGGGCAGGACCAGGCGGCGCAGCATGAAGTGTTCGGCCGAGCCGCCCGGCGCGCAGACTTCGCCGAGGACCTGCGCGGCGTGACCGGGGCGGCGCTCGGCCAGGCCGTTGAGGCCGAGCGCCCAGTGAGCGAGCGTGACCGCGCTGGCGATGCGGCGCGGCACGGCGACGTCGAGGGACTCCCGGGCCAGGCGCAGGCAGCGGGCGCTGTCGCCCTGGGCGGCGGCCATCCAGGCGAGCATGGCGCGCAGATGGCTCGCGGCGCCGAGCTGGCCGGTCTCCCGCGCCAGGGTGAGCGCCTCGCTGCCGTTGGCGGTGGCATCGGGCCAGGGGCCGGTCACCAGTTGGAGGGCGACGAGGGGGGCCAGGGACATGGGCAGGGCGCCGATCGCGCCGTGGCGGCGCAGGGTGTCCACGGCCCGCTCCAGGTCGTCGCGCCAGGGCAGGGTGACGTTCAGGAGGTGGGGCAGGAACGTCGGGGGCCATACCCAGGGGTGGGGGTCGTCGGGGTCGAGCCAGGTCTCGGGGATGCGGGCGCCGCGTACATCCGCGCCGCCGTCGGCGCCGTCCGCACTCGCGGGCGTGGGCACAGTCGCAGTCGTGGCCGTGGCCGTGGTCGTGGAATCTGCGGCGAGACCGCTGAGGTAGCGCAGGTGGCAGCCGAAGGCGTCGCGGGCACCGCGTGCTGCGACGGCATGCGGCGCGGTGGCGTCGGCTTCAGGCACGCGTGGAGCGGTGAGGCCCGCACCAGGCACGCGCGGCACGGTAGCGTCCGCCTCAGGCACGCGTGACGCAGTGACGCCCACTCCAGGCACGCGCGGCGCAGTGACGTCTCCTCCGGCACCACCTGTCGCGGTGGCGTCCGCTTCAGCACCGCCTGTCGCGGTGGCACCCGCACCGGCACCGTGGACCGTGACGTCCGCTTCAGCACCGTCTTTCACGACGGCACCCTCACCGGCCCCGGCACCGGCCCCGGCACCGGCAGCGCCAGCCGCTCCAGCGACACCTGCCACAGTGCCGTCCCGCACAAGGGCGCCCCGCGCAAAGGTCTCCGCCGCGGCCGCTGTGTCCGCCGCGGCCAGCTCGTCCAGAAGCCCCGCGATGTGCGCCAGGCGCCCGGGGTCGTCCGCGACCCACGCGGAGCGGGCGGCCATGGCCAGGGACTCGCGGGCGAGGTGCGGGTCGGTGTCCTGGACCAGCGCGGCGCCTTCGAGGAGGATCGCGCAGGCTCTGGACGGGTCGCTGGAGGCGTGCGCGATGGCGCCGCGCACCTGCATGAGGCGAGCGCGCAGGGCGGGTTGGTCGGCCAGCGGCTCGGCCTCGGTGAGCAGGGCGTGGGCCTGACCGGCCTCGGCGGCGGTCCAGGCGCAGTCGGCGGCGTCGATCAGCAGGCGGGCGCGCAGGCCATTGGAGGGTGCCAGGTCGGCGGCGCGGCGCAGCGCCTTGGTGGCGGTGGCGACGCCGCCGCTGCCCCGCACCCGGTCGGCGAGTTCGGCGAGGAGGTGGCAGACCTGCGCGTCGGGGCCCATCGCGGCGGCGGCCCGGTGCCAGACGTGCCGGTCGTCACCGGGGTCGAGGGCCTCGGCCAGGGCGATGTGGGCGGCGCGGCGGCCGCTGAGGGGGGTGCCCTGGTAGAAGGCGGAGCGGACCAGGGGGTGGCGGAAGCGCAGGCGCTGCTGGTCGAGGTCGAGCAGCCCGGCGCTCTCCGCGGCGCCCAGCTCGTCCATGGCCCGGTCGGTGTCCTTGGCGGCGCGCAGGACGACGGCCAGGTCGCCGTCGCCCTCGGTCGCGGCAAGGACGAGGGCGTTGCCGGGGCGGGTGAGGACGCCGTTGACGCGGTGCCGGTAGAGGCGCTGGAGGCGTTCGGTGAGCGGGAGCTCCTCGGGCAGGACCGCGGCGCCGTCGAGCTGGGGGCGGCTGAGGGCACGCGGGAGTTCGGCCAGGGCCAGGGGGTTGCCGTCGGCCTCGCGCAGGAGCCGGTCGCGGATGGCGGGGGCGGCTTCCGGCAGGTGGTGGGTGAGCAGGGCGCGAGCGGCCGCGGTGTCCAGGGGGCCCACGCGCAGTTCGGGCAGACCCGGCGCGGAGAAGGGGCGGGAGCCGTCGCGTACGGCGAAGACGATCCCCACGGCTTCCTCGCCCAGGCGGCGGGCGACGAAGAGGAGGGCGTCCGTGGAGGAGGTGTCGAGCCATTGGGCGTCGTCGATCAGGAGGAGCACCGGGCCGCTCTGGGAGGCCTCCGACAGGAGGGTCAGCGCGGCGAGGGCGACCAGGAACCGGTCGGCGGGGGCGCTCTGGAGGCCGAAGGCCGCACGCAGGGCGGCGCTCTGGGGCGGCGGAAGCCGGTCCACGTCGGGGAGCAGGGGCAACAGGAGCTGGTGCAGGGCGGCGAAGGAGAGCTCCGTCTCGCTCTCGACGCCGATCGCGGTCAGGACCGTGGCCTCCGGCTTCAAGGAGTGCCGCAGGTGCTGCAGCAGCGCGCTCTTGCCGATCCCGGCCGGCCCCCGTACGACGACCGACGCGCTGTGCCCCTCGGTCAACGCGGCGGCGACGCGCGCAAGTTCGTACTGTTCCCGCTCCCGACCGACGAACATGCCAGATTGCCCTCCGCTGTGACCGCCCCCGTCGACTGATGCATTGACTGATGCTCCGCGGTCTATCCCGCCCGGCATGACGGATGGCCGGAGGTTTATGCCGCGGTGTTGCAGAATTCCTGCCCCCTTCGCCGTGCGGAGAGGCTCGTCGTCCGACAGATGCCCGGGCACCCCCTCCCGGCGGAGAGTGGCTGCCGAGGCCGGGCGCCGGTGCTCTGCACAGGGCAACGGCGGGGCCACACAAGGCTGTTCTCACAAGGAATGCACGCCTGGGCATGGGTGGACATATGTCGGTATCTGAAATTGGTTCGCAACACGTTCAGCAGCAGGAGGAGGTGTCGCAGTGCGGGCAGTCCGGCCCGTTCGAAGTCGTGGACGGCTGTCTTGATCCCGTCGCCGTCCTGGCGGCGGTGCGCACGGTCATCGCCGGTCAGACCTGGCTCAGGGAACCGGCCCGGCTGTTCGAGGAGGGGCCCGGCCGGTGCGCGGTGCGCGTGGAGGGCACCGTCCTGACGGTGCGCAGCGCTCCCCTGCCCGCCGGACCGCCGGGAACGCTCGACGCCGTGGCGTCCGCGGCGGGCGGGCACCGGGTGCTCGTGTCGGCGTCCGGGCCGCTGCCGCCGCGCGCGCAGTCGGTGTTCGCCGCGCTCGTGGAGGAGCTGGAGCGGAGCGCGCGGTGCTACACGCAGGCCGAGGCCGACTCGATCGTGGCGGCGATGCCGCTGCTCGGACGCTATGACGCTCCCGAGCCCGCCTTCGCCGACTGGGCGTTGATCTTCCGCGACCACTACGTGGAGAACAGCGTGGGCCTGCTGCTCGCCATGGAGCGGGCCGGGATCGCCCCCGAGTGGATCTACGCCCTGTCCAAGGGCGACCGTACGCTGCACCGCGACCGGGTGCACGCGTGGTTCCTGCACCGCGGCTACGCCAGCGACGTCCTGGACAACTCGGTGATCAACGGGACGGCGGACGAGGCCGCCCGGGCCGAGGCACTGGCCGTCGACGCCCGTGTGGAGGACTTCATCCGCCGGGCGCACGCCGTCGGCCGCAAGGTCCTCGTCATCGACGACGGCGGGCTGCTCGCCCAGGGCCGCGGCAGCGACAACGGTCTCGTCGAGCCGGTGGACGCGGCCATCGAACTGACCGTCAGCGGTCTCAAGCGCATCCAGGACGCGCCGGGCCGACTGGCCGTGCCCGTCCTGAACATGGCCCGCTCGCAGCTCAAGTCGCGCCTCGGCTACAACGAGATCGCCGACTCCTGCGTGCGTCGGCTGCGCGCCATCGTGCCCGGGGAGAAGTTCATCGGCCGCCATGTGCTCGTCCTCGGCTACGGCACGCTCGGCAACCGGGTGGCGCACGCCCTGCGCGCGCTCGGCTGTCGCGTCCATGTCGTGGATACCGACATCCTGGCGCTCATCACGGCCGCCGAGGACGGTTTCGAGACGCACCGCACCATCGCCGAGGCGCTCACCGACCACCGTCCCTTCCTCGTCATCGGCAGCAGCGGCGGCACGGCGGTCACCGAGCGGGACGTCCCACTGCTCGCCGACGGCACGCTCCTCGCCGGTTTCGCGACCAAGGACTTCAGCGTGCTCAGCGAGGGCCGCTGCGGCGCGACGTCGACGCCCGTCCCCTACGTGGGCGTACGCCACCATCTGCCGCACGGCGCGACGGTCACGCTCCTCGGCGACGGCCGCTCGCTCAACCTGTACGAGTACGAGGGCATCGCCAACCGCGGGTACGACGCCTACCGGGCCGGAACCCTGCTCGCGGCCAAGCGCCTGTGCCGGGACGTGGACTCCTTCGCCCCGGGGGTGCACCTCGACGTCGTCGACGAACTCATCGACGAAGCCGGTCTCTTCCCCGCGTACTACGACTGCTACCTGCGCGAAGGGCGCCCCGCGGGCACCGGACCCACCGACACCACGACGCCGGGGGGAGACGCGTATGTCCGGTAGGACGCATGTGTGCGTCGTCGGCTACGGCGTCGCGGGACAACTGCACCACCGGCTGCTCGGCGGGCTCGGCGTGCGCGTCTCGGTCGTCGACCCGGCCGCCCACCGCCTCTCGCCCTCCCTGCCCGCCTTCACCCGCATCGAGGACGTGCCGCGCCGGACACCGGTCGACGTCTGGTCGGTGTGCACGCCCACCGCCGCGCACGTGGAGACGGTCGCCGCCGTCCTGGACCGGGACCCACGCGCCCGCCTCCTCGTCGAGAAGCCGGTGTGCCGCTCCTGGGAGGCCGCCGACCTGGCCGCGCTGCTCGCCAAGTACGACGAGAGCCGCCTGGTCGTCATGAACCAGTACGCGCACGCCGCCGCACCCGGCATCCTCAAGGCCGCGCGCAAGGAGTGGGCACCGGGCCACCCGATCGACGCCGTGCGGATCGCCTTCGGCAAGGACCGGCGCGCGGACATCGCCTCGGGCCGCTTCGTCGACCGCGACTACGGCGTGTTCGGCTACGAGTGGCTGCACATGCTCGCCCTGCTCGGCACGGTCCTGCCGCCCGGCGTGCACGACCGCTACCTGGCGACCGACCCCGGCGCCCACGACCTCGCGGTCGCCCACGACCCGGAGCTGACGAGCGTCGCGGCCCACGACAGGACCCGCCCGCAGGACGGGCCGACCGTGGAGCTGTACTCGACGATCGTCGGCCCGCAGGCCGGGCCCGGCTGCCCCGTGCCCGGCTGGTGCCCGCGGACGCCCCCGGGTGCCGAGAGCAGGCAGCGCCTCGTCCGCGTCGACGCGGGCCCGGTGTCCTTCAGCCTCGAACTGGACCCGGTCGCCCTGCCCGGCGGCACTCCCCTGCCGCGCAACATGCACCGCCTGACCATGCGACGGGCCGAGGGCGCCCGCGAGTGGCTCATCCACGACTCGCCCATGGAGAACGCCCTGCGCTGGGCCCTGTCCACGCTCTTCGCCCCGGGTGCGCACCCCGCGCCCGACCTGCGTGGCCTCACCCGCATCGGTCGGCTCGCGGCCCGAGCGCGCGCCCAGGAACAGCTGCCCGTCGGGGCTTCGTCACCGGCGGCGCCCCGAATCCCCACCGTGGAAGTGAAACCGTCATGAGCAGCGTCTGCCTCGTCATCCCCAGCAACCCCTTCGACCGGTACTTCATCCAACTCCCCCTGGACGCGGTGACCGCCGCCGGCCACCTGCGGGCCGCGGGCCACTGTGTGACCATCTGGGACCAGCGCCTCCAGGACGCCCCGGCCGACCCGGGCCCGTTCGACGTCCTGGTCGTCTACAGCGCCATCGCGGACCGGGCCCAGTGCTACCCCTTGGACCTCGGTCCGGTGCGGGCGGCCGTGGAGCGGGCCGTCGCCCGCTTCCCCGCGGCCCGTACGGTCGCGGTCGGCCCGCACGGCACCCAGCTGCCCGAGTCCACCCGCGCCGACCTGGCCGTGGACCACGTGGCCGTCGGCGAGACCGACTCGGCGACCGTCGGCGCCGTCGCCGACCTGCTCGCGGGCGTCGACGACCGGATCCTGTGCGACCGGAGCTCGCCGCACAACCTGCTCGACTCCCCGGCCCCGCGCCCGAAGCCCTACCCGGCCCTCCCCTTGGACTCCTCCCCCTTCCCCGCCTTCGACCTGGTGCCCACCGCCGACTACACCGCCGAGGTCATCTCCGGCGGCCTGCCGCTGCCCGGCCCGTGCGGAATGGTCCTGGCCGCCCGTGGCTGCACGTACGGCTGCACCTACTGCCACCTGCCGTTCGGCACCCGCATGCGCACCCAGCCCCTGGACCGGGTGGTCGCGGAGATCGACGCCCAGCAGGAAGCCGGCCTCAAGTTCGTGTTCTTCCTGGACTACGTCTTCGGCATCAACCGCACCTTCTACGGCGAGCTGTGCCGGCGCCTCGAGGGCCGTGACCTGGGCTGGGTGGGGCAGACCCGGGCGGAGATGGTGCTCAAGAGCGATGTGACGCAGTGGGCGCGGGCGGGCTGCCAGGGCATGTGGCTGGGCGCCGAGTCGCCCGCGGTCGCCGACACCGGCGTGCACAAGCGGGTCACCGAGGAGCAGATCAAGCAGGCCGTCCTGAAGCTGCGCGACGCGGGCATCGTGCCGTTCGCGTTCGTCCTCATGGGCCTGCCGGGCGACGAGGCGTGCATCTCGGGCCGCCTCGTCGACTGGGCCGCCGACCTGCCCGCCTGGTTCGGCATCAACCAGCTCTTCCTGCGGCCGGGCACCACGCTGTACGACCAGCTCGCGCCCGCCCACAACGGCGGCCGTACGCCGACGACCTGGCGCGAGGTGGAAGAGGTCACCCGGCACTACCGCGCCACCTACCCGACCGACCTGGACGCCCAGCAGCAGCGCCTGACCGCGCTGCCGAACTTCCTGGGCAACTCCATCGTCCCGACAGCGGGGTGAGGCACATGCTCCGCTTCGGCATCATCGGCTGCGGTGTGCTCGGCTCGTTCCTCGGGCGGCTGCTCACCCACGAGCGGGAGGGCCTGCCCGACGCCGCCCGCCTGATGGCGGTGGCCGGTCGTGATCCACAGCGCACCAAGGACACGGCCGCGGCCCTGCGCTGTGATCCGCTGACCGTCACCGACCTCCTGGCCAGGCCCGACATCGACGCCGTGGTGGTCTGCACGCCGAGCGGCACGCACGCCGACGTGGGCGTGTCGGCACTGCGCGCGGGCAAGCACGTCCTCGTGGAGAAGCCGGTCGACGTCACGCTCGACGCCGCCGACCGGCTGCTCGACGCGGCACGGGACAGCGGCCTGACCCTGGGGGTCGTCTCCCAGCACCGCTTCGACCCGGCCGTCCGCCTCGTCAAGTCCGCCGTGGACGAGGGCCGGTTCGGGAGGCTGACCTCCCTCGTCGTCGAGCTCCCGTGGTGGCGCGAGCAGTCGTACTACGCCTCCGGCTCCTGGCGCGGCACCCCGCGCCTGGACGGGGGTGGCGCGCTGATCAACCAGGCGGTGCACCTGGTGGACCTGGCCCAGCACCTGGCAGGACCGGTCGCGGAGGTCGCCGCGCACACCGGCCTCCTCGCCCACCACGACATCGATGTCGAGGACGTGGCGAGCGCCAGTCTGCGCTTCGCCGGGGGCGCCCTGGGGGTACTGCTCGCCACCACGGCCGCCTATCCGGGGCGCACCGCGCGCCTCGCGGTGCACGGGGACCGCGGCAGCGCGGTCATCGACAACGACGAACTGGTCTACTTCCACGCGGCCCGCAAGGGCGAACGGGCCTCCGCCTACGGCGCGTTCGGTGCGGGCAACCAGGTCGCCGACGTCCTGCCGCCGCGGCGGCCCGAGCCGCCGCGCGACCGGGGCGGTCTGCTCTACCAGCCGCACCGCGACCAGCTCGCCGACTTCTGCGCCGCCGTACGCGAGGGCCGCCCTCCGCTGGCCGACGGGCACGGCGCCCGCCGTGCCCTGGAGGTGGTGACCGCCGTCTACGCCTCGGCCCGCGCGGGCGCCCCCGTGCGCACCGGGCGCCCCTTACCGCCCCGCAGTTCATCCGCCCCCGAAGGGACCTCGCCGTGACCGAGAGCGCTGCCTCCGCCCCGCCCGCCTCCCGCTCCGCCCGGACCGTCGAGCGGCCCGTCACCGACGCCGAGCGCAAGGCCGCGCTCGCCGGGCTCTTCGACCGCAGCGCCCCCACCTACGAGCGGGTCGGCGTCAACCACTTCGCCGACCTCGGTCAACGGCTCGTCGCCCTCGCGGACGTGCTGCCCGGCGACCGGCTCCTCGACATCGGCTGCGGCACCGGCGCCGTCCTCGTCCCCGCGGCCCGGGCCACCGGCACCACCGGCAGCGCGGTCGGCGTCGACCTGTCACCCGGCATGGTCGCGCGCTCCCGTGCGGCGCTGCGCGAGGCGGGCCTCAGGCACGCCCACGCCGTGGTCGCGGACGCCGAGACGATCGACTGGAGCCCCCAGGAGGGCGTGGCCCCGCCCGCGAACGGCTCGGTGGACGTCGTCTTCGCCGGCATCTCCCTGTTCTTCCTGCCCCATCCGCGCCAAGCCGTGGCCCGCTACCGGGAGTTGCTCGGCCCCGGCGGTCGGCTCGCCCTGTCCTGGTGGGGGCGGCCCGACCCCCGCTGGGATCCGGTCTTCGCGGCCAGCGCTCCCTACGGGCGCGGCGGTTCCTCGCACGCCCTGCCCGAGGACAGCCCGTTCCGTTCGGTGGAGGCGCTGCACGCGATGCTGGAGGAGACCGGTTACGCCACGGCGGAGACCGTCGAGCAGTCGTGCGTGACCCGCTTCCGGGGGCCGCACCAGTGGTGGGACTGGGTCTGGTCCACCGCCGGGCGGATGTTCTGGGAGGGCGTGCCTGCCGAGTCGCGCGAGCGGGCCGAGGCGGCGGTCAACGCCGAGCTCGAGCGGCTGCGGGCCCCCGACGGAAGCCTGACCACCACGTCGGCGGTGCGCTTCACCGTCGCGCGGGCCCAGCGGGCGCCGGGTGCGGGGGCGATGCGGTGACGGGGGCCGGTGCGGTGACCGGGATCGGTGACGTGACCGGTGTCGCTGACGTGACCGGCGTCGCTGACGTAGTGCAGGCCGACGCCGCGCCGCGGGCCGCAGCGGCGCCGACGGCCGACGCACCCAGCCCGCTCTTCTCCGCGCGGTGGCTGCGGCGCGCCGCCCACCTGACGGCCGCCGAACCGCTGGACGAGGGCTCGGCGGTGCGCCTCGGCGTCTGCCTCACGGATGCTCCCGCCGGAACAGCCGAGCGCGTCCTCGTCCAGGCCGACCTGTCCACCGGGCAGCTGCGGTTCAGCAGCGGGGAGTGGGGCGAGCGGCCCGCTCTGGTGCTCACGCTGAGCGTCGCGGACGCCGCCGTGTTCCTCTTCGGTGACGGGGTGCGGCGGGTGCGGCTCTTCGAACGGGACGGGGTGCGCCTGGAGGGCGTGTTCCTGTTCGTCTTCTTCCTGGACCGGATGCTCCAGCAGGACCGGGCGGGCGTCCTGGCGCGGCTGCGCGCGGTGACCGCGGACCCGCCCCCGGCCGGGGATCCCGCGCCGCAGGGCCGCCGCCCGCACCCCGCGCCGGGACGGGCCGACACCGTGGAACAGGAGCAGGAGGGGCAGTCGTACGAGGAGGAGGACGAGGAAGAGGCCCGCCGCCGGGCCGCGGAGATCCTGCCGGGCACCCTGGCCGTCCTGCGCGCGGAGCTCGGCCGCAGCACACCGGGGGCCCAGCTCGCCGTCGTCCACCGCGCGTCGGGCACCCGCCTGTCGGTGGCCCTCGGCGACTGCCGCCCCGGTGTCCCCTTCACCCGTACCGCCCTGCCCATCTGGTACTGCTGCTCCAAGTCGGTGGGTGCCGTGGCGGTGGGGCAGCTGTGGGAGCGGGGCCTGCTCGATCCGCTGGCACCCGTCTCCGCGTATCTGCCGTGGTTCACCGGCGAGGGCCGGGAGAGCGTCACGCTGTACCAGCTCCTCACCCACACCTCGGCCGTGCCCATGGGCCTCGATCCGCTGCACGGCGTCATGGCCGCTCCCCTCGCCCTGCGCCGGGAACGGCTGCGCACGATGACGGTGCCGCCCGACGCCCGGCCGGGGGCCCGGATCGCGTACGCGCCGTGGTGGGCGTGGTTCCTGATCGCCGAGGTGGTCCGGACGCTCGACGGGCGCGACTACGAGCACTACCTCGCCGAGGAGGTCCTCGCGCCCTGCGGCATGGACGCCACCCGGGTCGTGCTCAGCCCGCCGGAGTACCGCGAGCTGGCCGACCGGCTGCCGCTCATCCACCTCTCGGGCGGCGGCGCCCCCATCCAGCCCACGCACTGGTACGCCACCGAGGCGTCCTGCACCCGGCCCATCCCGGGCCTCAACATCCGCGGCCCGATGTCCGATCTGGCGCTGTTCTTCGAGGCCTTGATGGACGGCGGGCAAGGCCGGACGGGTCGTGTGCTGCGCCCGCAGACGGTGATGGCGCTCACCGCGCGCCACCGGGTGGGTCTGGTCGACGCGTTCGGCAACGCGGACTGGGGCCTCGGCTTCCGCAACGAGTCCCACCACCTGGGGGAGATCTGCACGGCCTTCAGCCGTCATGCCTCGCTGCGTGCCTTCGGCCACTACGGCCTGTGGACCTCGTCTGCCTTCGCGGACCCCGACGCCGGACTCGTCGTGGCGCTGCACCTCAACGGCAAGACATGGCAGGAGGAACACCAGACACGCATGATCGCGATCGGTGACGCCCTCTACCGGGACCTGGACCTGACGTAGACCACCGGTTCACCTCTTTGACACGCCTCGCCTTGAACGGAGTTCCGCATGACTGACCCCACCACCCCCGGGCCCACCACGCCCGACCCCGCCAGGCCCGATTCCCCGCACGCCATCATCGACCTCGCCGTAGCCTTCTGGAAGTCGAAGGTCCTGCTGAGCGCCGTGGAACTGAAGGTCTTCGCCGCCCTGTCCGAACGCCCCTCGACGAGAGCGGAGTTGTCCGCCCGTCTCGGCATCACCGGGCGCGGCGGCGCCGACTTCCTCGACGCCCTGGTCTCCATGGGCCTGCTCGACCGGCGGGACGGCGTGTACCACAACTCCCCGCTCGCCGACCGGCACCTGGACCCGGCCAAGCCCGCCACCGACATCTCGGGCTATCTGGAGTTCCTCAACGCGGGCTTCCCCTGCTGGGCCGGTCTCACGGAGGGGCTGCGCACGGGCGGGCGGCTCGACTTCACCCGCGCCCTGGCGGCGTCCGGCAACTCCGGGGGTTCCGGTGCGGCGGCGCCCACCGAGGCCTCCCTCGTCGAGGCCGACGCCGACAGCGACACCTTCGGCGCGGCCTTCGCCGCGCCGGACCAGGTCACCGGCTTCCTGCGGGCGATGACCGGCTACAGCATGGGCGCCAACCACGCGCTCGCCGAGACCCACGACTGGCGGAACGTGCGCACGGTCGTGGACGTGGGCTGCGCCGAGGGGTCCCTCCTGGCCCAGATCCTCACCCGGCACGAGCACATCGAGGGCATCGGCTTCGACCTTCCCGTGGTCGAGGAGGGGTTCACGGCGCACACCAAGCAGCTCGGCATCACCGACCGGGTGCGCTTCGAGGGCGGCGACTTCTTCACCGACCCGCTGCCGACGGCGGACGCCCTCGTGATGGGGCACGTCCTGCACGACTGGGACCTGGGCATCAAGAAGATGCTGATCCGCAAGGCGTACGAGGCGCTGCCCGAGGGCGGTTCGCTGCTCATCTACGAGTCCCTCATCGACGACGACCGCAGGGACCGCACCACCGGCCTGCTGATCAGCCTGAACGTGTCGCTCGTCTCCGCCGGAGGCCTCGGCTACACGGGTGCCGACTGCCGGTCCTGGCTGGAGGAGGCCGGTTTCACCGACACCTCCGTACGCCATCTCGACGGCCCGGAGTACCTCGTCGTCGGCACCAAGACCGCCACGTGACGAGCAGGTCACGGGGCACGCGGCACGCAGCCAGCTGACTGGAGAAGCGCCGGGGCGGCGGGGGGGGTGGGCGCACGACCGGGTGGGCGCATGACCGGTTGCGCGCCCGCCGTCCACCGCCCCGCCGCTTCCCGCGCGCCACGTGACGCTTGCCGCTTGCCGCCCTCGATCGGGAGCACACGCGTACTCATGAATCCCCTGAACCTGCCGAGCCGGACCGTCGGCCAGCACGGGCCGCTTCCCGACTTCCTGTCCACCGCGAACGGCGTGGCGGACATCGCGCCCGTCGTCGCCCCCACGGGCGACCGCGTCTGGCTGGTCACCGCCTTCGACCTGGGCCGCGCGGTCCTCACCGACGAGCGGTTCAGCCGCACTGCGGCCGTCGCCCCCGAGGCCCCGGCCCTCCACCCGATGCGCCCGGCCCCGGCGGCCCTGACCAGTCTCGACCCACCGCGGCACACCCGGCTGCGGCGCCTGGTGAACCGTCCGTTCACGCCTCGGGCCGTGGCCGGTCTGGAGGAGGGCATCCGGCGGCAGGCCCGCCGTCTCCTGGCCGGGCGGGACCGGATCGACCTCGTCGCGCAGTACGCGATGCCGCTGTCGGCCGCCACGATCTGCCGCGTCCTGGGCGTACCCGAGGCCGAGCACGCCCGGTTCGCCGGTCTCGCGGACCGCGCGCTGGGCGTCACCTCCGGGACCTTCGAGGAACAGGGCCCGGCCCGCGACGCGCTGCGCGCCTACATCGGCGACCTCATCGACCGTGCCCGCCGCGACCCCGGCGAGCGAGTCCTCGGCACCCTCGCGACGGCGTACGACGAAGGCGGCGCACTGAGCCACGACGAGTTGACAGCGCTGGTCGAGCTGCTGCTCAACGCGGGCTACGAGACGTCCATCGGCCAGCTGGGCCTGGCCGTCGTCTCGCTGCTCGAACACCCCGAGCAGTGGCACCGCCTGGCGGCGGCGCCGCACCGCGCGGCGGCCGCGGCGGTGGAGGAGCTGCTGCGCCACGCACCGGTCGTTCCGATGAGCTTCACGCGCGTCGCACGGCAGGACGTACGGCTCGGGGCGGTCGTGGTACGGGCCGGGGAGGCGCTCGTGGTGTCGCTGCTGCACGCGAACTTCGACGCGCGTGCCCATCGCGACCCCGACCGTCTGGACCTCACCCGCTGCCCCGCCCGCCATCTGACGTTCGGCCACGGCGCCCACACCTGCCTGGGCGCCCAACTGGCGCGCACCCAGCTCCGCGTCGCCCTGGAGGAACTGGCCACGGCCGCCCCCGACCTCACTCCCCGCACCCCCCTGCCCTCCCTCCGCTGGCGCCAGCCCCAGGCGGTCGTCCGCGGCCCGCTCGCCCTACCCGTGAACCTGACCCCACCCCGGCCGGAGGCCTCTACCGGGCGACGGCACCCGTGACTGGAAGCCGAAGGCTGCGGGGACGGGCTCCGGGGGGTGATCAGGCTGGATGGTGATCAGGGACGGCGTTGAGCTCGATGTCGTGTTCGAGCAGGGCCTTCATCGCGCACAGAGCGGTGGTGAAGCCGCCGACCGTGTCGTTCACCCAGCGGACGGTGTCGTCCCCCGAGCCCTGGAAGCCGGTCTCGGTGGCCTCGACGAAGGTGGCCTGGGGCGTGCGCGGGGTGAACTTCAGCTCGACCGTGGTCGGCTGCTCGTAGTTGCCCCACTCGAAGCGGATCAGGCGCCCCTCCTGCACTTCCCGGACGCGGACGTCGGCTGATGCCCCGTAGGTCTCCCACTCCCAGCGCAATTGGGCCCCCTCGACCATGGGCCCGCTGCTCTTGCTGTACCAGAACCGGGAGGTGACCTTGGGATCGGCGAACGCCTGGAAGGCCTCTGCTGCGGGCCTGCGCACCAGCATGCAGGCGTACGCGGCAGGGGCGTGTGTGAGGTGTCGGTTCTCCGTAGACATGATCATTCTCCTCTGCGGGGTCGCGCCGGTGGGCGCGGACCATTACGGCTCGTCTGCGGCTCGGGAGTCCCGCTCCGCCGCCTCGGCGATGTGCTTGATGCGCGCCAGCCGCCGGTCCCAGTCCGCGGCGAGCGAGGCCATCCACTGCGCCGTCGCATCGAGCGCTGCGGGCCGCACCGTGTAGCGCACCTCGCGACCGATGCGACCGCCGGTCACCAGTCCGGCGCTGTCCAGGACTGCGAGGTGTTTGACCACGGCCTGACGCGAGACGGGAAGGTGTGCGGCGAGCGTCGTCGCGGTGGCCTCGCCCTGCGCGGCGAGCAGTTCGAGCAGTCGGCGCCGCGTCGGGTCGGCCAGAGCCGCCAGGACGGTGTCGACCGCCTCGACGGCGCCGCGGGGTTCGTCGGTCACGTGGTGGGCTGTTCGGCGCGCGACTTGAGCGCGTCGAGTTCCTGCTGCCAGCCGCCGGTGTTGTCCTGGACCGCCTTGCCGCGCAGCTCCTCAGGTCCGGCGAGGGCCGCGAAGCCGCTCTCGACCACGCGCAGCCGCGTCTTGCCGCCTTCCGGTGTCAGGATGAACTCCACGAGGGTGCTGTTGTCCTCGCGCAGCTCTTCTCCCGGGAACGCGCTGGCCCAGCGGTAGGCCAGGTAGGTCGGCGGCTCGATCTTCTCCACACGTACCGGGAAGTCGCCGTACTCCGGGTTCCTCGCCAGCATCGTCTCGCCTTCCCTGGCCACGGTGCCGGGCAGGCTCGCCTTGTCGGCCACCCAGAATCCGGGCTCGGCGACCAGGGACCAGACCCGCTCCAGAGACGCCTCGATCAGGGTTTCTCGTTCGATCCGGTCTTCGCTCACGAGGGGACTCCGTACGCTCCGACGCTGATGCAACTCCAGGGTTGCACGCCACTCCATGATGTGCAACCTGGCGGTTGCAGATCGATCGGGTTCGCCGTCTCGCTGTCCGCCCTGGAGTCCGTCCGGCACCGAACTCGCCATGCCCGCCATGGAGCCAAAGGCCCGCACCTCCACCTTCGAAGGCCGCGGGTCCGCCCGCAAGTACGGCAAGGCCTTCGGCGGCGCCGACATCACCGACGCAGCCCTGCTCTCCGTCCCCGCAGTCGGGATTCGGCCACCGCTGCCCGCACCTTCCTCAACACCTCTGCCCCCCCACCAGGCCCCATCCCTCGCCGACAGGTGCCCAGCAGCCTCCCCGCCCCGCCTCGGCTCCGAACCCGCGTGGAGCGGTCCCGCGGCTCCCCACCCTTGGGCTTCGGAGGGAGCCACGCCGGGCCCCAGATGGCGAGAACCCCGCAGCCCGGACCGACCGGGTCCACGCGCTGGAAGCACACGTGGACCAGCTCAAGCACGCCGTGCGCTCGCACGCGGTCATCGACCAGGCCATCGGCGTCGTCCTCACCGTCGGACGGCTGACACCCGAGGAGGCCTGGGACGTCCTGCGCGAGATGTCCATGCGCACCAACATCAAGCTGCGCACCGTGGCCGAGCACCTGCTGACCTGGGCCCAAGCCGGCGACCTGCCCTCGGCCCTGCACACCGAACTGGAACGTCAGCTGACCCTGCGCGAGACCATCGCGGCGAGGTAGCCGAACCGAGTAGCCGAGCGCACCTGGAGTCGGCGAACCAGGACCCGGTCGGCCAGGCGCATGGCCGACCGGTGGAGCCCACCGCCGCGGCATCGACGGACTCGACGCGGCGCTTTACTCGGCCGAGTCCCCGTCGACACGCCGGACGGCCGTCTTCACGTCTCGCTCAACCTCGCGCCGGGCCTGGAGACGATCGAGAAGGACCGCGACCGGCACGACCATCTCCGCGCCGAGCTCGTCGGCTAGGCGGCCGAGGTGATTTCCGCCTCGCCGAACAGCAGGGCGTAGCCGTTGGGGAGTTGGTGGAGGATGCGGGTGATCAGGTCGGGTCCGGCGTGGGCGGTGACGGCGGCGAAGACGGAGCCGGTGTCCCAGCGGGTGGTGGCCGGGGAGGCGCCGGTGCGGGCGGCGAGGTCCTTGACGAAGGCCCAGCCGGTCAGTGGCTGGGTGTCGGGGATCTGCGCGGTCAGCACACGTGCGGCCTCCAGGGGCAGGCAGGCGGCCAGATCGACGCGTTCGTCGCCGGTCAGCTGGCGTCCCAGCCCGGCGAGGACCAGGCGGACGGCGTCGTCGGCCCGCTCACGGGTGGGGTAGGCGCCCTCGTAGCGGACCTTCTCCAGCATCTGCTCGTACGCCGTCGAGTACGGCTGCTGCTGCTCAAGCGGTACGCGCACGTCGGAGATCACTGCGGTGCATGCCTTTCATGGAGCCGTGGGGGCGCCCGGTGCGGCACCCCGGTGGGGTGTCAGGTGGGCTGAGGGGTGACCGAAGACGAGGCCTCAGCCGATGGGAGAGCGGGAACAGGGGCTGCCCCATCAGGTCCTCGCCTGTCGTGTCGGCGATGGCGTGCAGCAGGGCGCTGACGTCCCAGGTCGCGGTCTGCTCGGTGCCGCCCGCGCGTCGGGCGACGATCCGCGCGCACGAACCGCGCGGTGGCTGTCGCTCGGCGCTCTGCGGCGGATCGAGCAGGGTCAGGGCAAAGCCTTCTGACAGGCGTGCCGCGAGCTGGGCGTGTGCGGCGCGGGCTGCGCGCTCGGTTTCCTCTCAAGTGCCGTCTGGCCGCGTTGCTGTACGCGGTCGAGGAGCGCCGCGTGTCACACGGCCAACCGGCCGCCACCCCATCCCCTTTTTGCGTCGGGCTGTCCATCACTGCGGATGCGGAGGACGGAGAGGGGGAGATATCCGTCCTCCGCACCCGTCCGGGCTGGTGTCAGCCGGAGATCTCCTTGTGGGCGGAGCCGACGCCGATGGAGATCTTGCGGGGCTTGGCGCGCTCGGCGATCGGGATGCGCAGGGTGAGCACCCCGGCGTCGTAGTCGGCCTGGATGTGCTCGGTGTCCAGGGCGTCGGCGAGCACGATCTGGCGGGAGAAGACCCCCAGCGGCCGCTCGGACAGCTCCACCTTCACGCCGTCGCCCTTGGCCACCGGCCGCCGCTCGGCGCCACCGACGCCGCCGAACTCATCAGCCCTCTGGACAACATGCGTACCTACCTCGACGCCCGCCACACTCATCTCGTCGAACGCCTGGACGCCCTCGACGACCGGCGCACGACAGCAGCCGACGACGACTGACCCCAAAGCAGGGGTAGCCCAGCCCGCTCGCGTCCATCCCCGACCGGAGCGACCAGGGCCGCTTCTCAGGGCCAGGGAAACGCGAGCGTCGCCGGATGCGCGAGCAGATTCTGTACGGTCACCACCTTGCGGTAGAGCGCGGGACGGTCCGGCACGCGGCCCAGGCAGCGGCGCAGCGCCCAGTTGGTGAGGCGGACCGAGGGGCGTTGCGTCTGGGGTCGCCAGGCTGCGTCCGAGCGGCTGGCGAGCAGCCACGGCACGCGGATGATGTCGGCGGCCGTGCGCTCGAAGCGGCGTGTGAGGCCGCGGCCCGGGTTCTGTGCGAGTAGGTCGCGCAGGGCCAGGGCTTCGAGCGCGGCGACAGTCAGGCCGTGTCCGTAGATCGGGTTGAGGGCGGCCACGGAGTCGCCCAGCGCGATGAGCCCGTCGGGCCAGTCGCGCATGTGGTGGTAGGGGTTCCAGTGGTTGTGCAGGCCGCCGTAGCGGTGGCTGCGGCCGAGCGGCGTGCAGGTTTTGATCACGTCCAGTGGGTGGGGGCTGCGCAGCGTCGCGGCGTACTCCTCGAAGCCGTCGGTGTCGTATGGGGGACGCACTTCGTCCGCTCCGATCAGGGTGAGGAGCACCCGGTCCTCCTCGACGCGCTGGATGAGGCAGCCGCGGCGGATCGTGGGGGCGTAGGTCATCTCGGTGGACATGTGCCAGTCCTGGTCGAGTGTGTCCTCGTAGACACGGGTGACGTAGGTGAGACCGGCGAAGACGTGGGCTCTTGCCGGGACGGGTCTGCCGCTACGGGTGAGCCAGTCGGTCAGCCGCGAGGTGCGGCCGGACGCGTCCACGACCAGCTCGCCGGGATGCGCCGCGCCCGTCGTATCGCGGACACCGGCGACACGGTTGTCGTGCCAGATCAGGTTGTTGACGGTGGCGGTGACCTGCCGCACAGGCGGCAGTGCGCCAACGCGCCGGTGCAGGAGGTCGTCCAGCAGTGCCCTGCTGCAGGCGAGGTGGTCCACTCCGACCGGTCCGGCCGGAGCCCAGCCGGAGGGGAACAGGATCCGGGTCCGTTCGCCGAAGTCGAAGGTGGCGGCTCCGCGTTCCCGCAGTTCGGCGCGGAGCCCGGGGAAGAGGGTCTCGAGGGCTTCCACGCCGCGGTGCAGCAGGCCATGGGGGTGGTGGAACTGCGGGACGCCTCGGCGGTGGGCGGCATTGGTCCGGGGGTCGCGTTCGATCACGGTGACCGTCGCGAAGTGCTCGGCGAGGGCACGTGCGGCGAGCAGTCCCGCGAACCCGCCGCCGATGACTACGGCACGGTCCCTGGTGTGTGGCATGCGCTCTCCCCGGGGCGGTCGTGGTGGACTGGTTGATCGTCACCGCAGGTGTGCGGGCAGGTCGGTGGCGGGTTCTCCGCCGAGCAGGGGGATGACGGCGTAGCTGACGACCAGGGCCAGGAAGCAGACCTGGGCGATGCCGATGACGGCCAGCGTGGCCGCCCACGGGCGCGCAGCGGGCGACAGGTCACCTGTCCCGCGCAGAACGGGTGCGCCCCGTTCGTGATGGAGGTGGTAGTGACAGATCAGGCCCGGGATCATGCCGTACACGAGCGCGGCGACCACCATCGCGTAGGTGGGGAGCTGATACCAGTGCCCGGCGAACAGGGTCAGCTCGGGCACCGCGGTGACGTAGACGTAGCCGCCGGTAAAGACCATGATCGGCTCCAGGGCCAGTTCGGCGGCCAGGGCCGTTCCGAAGGCGAGCAGGGCCAGGCGTGGTCCGGACAGCTGCGGCCGCCTGCGCGCTGCGGCCCCGAGTACCCAGACCGTCGGCAGGGTCCACATCATCACTTCGGCCAGCGCGAACCAGCCCACGAACAGCGGCACCGGGTGCGTGTCGGGGTCCGGGCCGTGCCAGCCGGGGATCGAGGAACCCCAGTCGGTGGTGCCGATCAGGTATTTGCTGTAACCAGCCGTCTGTGACGTGTAGTTGACGACCGGCATGAGCCAGAAGGCGCTCAGGTAGCCAAGCAGCACTCTCGTCTCGACGGTCAGGGCTCGCCGTCGGATGCTCCGGACTACGGGCCAGCTCACACTGGCCAGGACCCCTGCGATGCTCAGGATCTGGAACGCGTCCGCCACGACACGCCGTGTGGGGCTCAGTCCGTAGTCGCCGGAGGGGAACCAGCGTGCGTCGGTGACAGCCCAGCGCAGCATCACCCACGCCTCGGCAGCCAGGAACACGGTCCCGACCGCCGCCCAGACCATGACCGGGGAACACCAGGCCCGTGGGGCCGACGTGACGGGCACACGGGCGGCGCGTTCCGCATCCACCGGGGTCGCGCCGGGGGGCGGTTCCGGGACGGTCATCGCCGGACCGCCGACAGGTAGACCGAGTCCTGGGGTGTGAGGAGCCCCTTCATGAAGCGCCTCACGATGTTCGGGAACACCCAGGCGACGACCGGTCCGAACTCGCGGCGCAGCTGGTCGTTGCCCCGGGTGTCGTCCGCGAACTGCAGGCAGCTCTCGGCGTCGTACGCGTCGAAGCGGGTGAGCGACAGACCGGCCTCGTCCAGGGCGTCGCGCAGTTCGTCTCGGGTCGGGTACCAGCACAGGGAGCTGATGAGCGCCCGGTCCATGAAGCGGGAGAACGGCCGGACCCGGTAGGCGTCGAAGATGTGGAGCGGGGCCCCGGGTTTGAGCATGGCCGCCATGGCGCGCATTCCTTCCGCCTTGCGCGGCGGCGGGAAGTGCGGGATGACGCCCATCGCGGTGACGGCGTCCGCGCTTCCGGCCAGATCGCGGGTGGTGGCGGGGTCGAAGAGGTCCCCGACCCGGAAGGACACGCGGTCGGACAGGCCCAGCCGTTCGGCGATGCGGCGCCCGATCTCGGCCTGGTCGCGTTCGATGGTGAGGGACACGATCTCGACCTGCGGCAGCAGGTGCGCGATCCGGGCCCAGCCGTCGCTAAGGCCGGTGCCGACCTCGATGAGCCGGCCGTCCTTCGGCGCGCTCTCCACGGTCGGCTGCCAGCACCGGTCCACGGAGTTGACCTGGGAGAGGTGGATCCGCTGTCGAGGGTCGGGTACCTGCCGGATCTCAGCGGTGTAGGGGCCCCAGTTGAGCGCGAGCCAGATCATGGAGAACAGGCGGTTGTAGTAGAGGCGGTAAAGGTCAGGGACGGTGTCCTTCGCGCCCCCGCCGAGCAGCCGGGCCGCGGCCCGTAGGTCTCTCCGCTTACCTGTGCGCGGGGCGCGGCTGGTGCGGGAGGTGCGGTAGAAGTCGTGGAGCACCTCGTTGCGTACCGGCAGGAACGTCTCCAGGAACGTCGTCTGCCCTTCGACGCGGAGGAACCCCTCCGGGGCTTGTCGGGCGGGCTCCCGCGGCGTCCCCGGTGGCGTCTCCTGGCCTGTGCCGTATGCAGTCGTCATGTCCCTTCCCTTCATGAGCTCGCGATTGCCTGGTCCGCATCACGGCGTCGAAACTGTTGCGGCTGTCTGCGTCTCGATGAGGCTCAGGAGGAGGCGGCCGTAGCGGTCCCTCAGCGGCTCGCCCCCTGCGCCGACGTGAACCCCATGGACTCCAGGAGCGCCTCGGCCAGCGCCCCCGGGCTCGGCTTGACCCAGATGGTGCCCGGCGCGATCTCGCAGCGCAGCGCCTTGGCGAGCCGCTGCTGGAGCTGGACCGCGCCGAGGGAGTCCAGGCCGAGAACGACGAGGCTGGTGTGGGCGCCGATGTGGCGGGTCGTGCCGCCGAGCAGGTCGCGGACCTGGGCGACGATGAACTCGGTGAGGACGCGGTGGCATTCGGAGTCCGAGGCGGCTTGGTGGAGGTCGTCGAGGACAGGGGATCCGTCGGCCTCGGCGCTCGCCTGAATGCCGGTGAGGAGTTCTGTGTAGAGCGCCACTTCGCGCAGAGCGGGGTAGGGGGCGGTCCAGGCGGCCGCGTCGATGGGCGAGTAGGCGATTTGGTGGTGGCCCTCGGCGAGGATGCGGTCGAAGGCGTCGAGGCCGTCGGCCGGGTTGATCATGACGAAGCCGCGTTCGGCGAGGCGCTGTCCGCGCCCGACCTCGGACCAGGGACCCCAGTGGATGGCGGTGGCGGGCAAGCCGTCGGCGAGTCGGTGGGCGACCAGCGCGTCCAGGTAGGCGTTGGCGGCGGCGTACGCGCCCTGGCCGGGTGAGCCGAGCAGCGAGGCCACCGAGGAGTAGACGACGAAGAAGTCCAACTCAGCCTCCAGGGTGGCCTGGTGGAGCTGCCATGCACCCTCGGCCTTGCCGCGCCAGACCCGCTCGAGCAGCTCGTCCCCGATGTGCGCGATGGTGGCGTCCTCGACGACGCCGGCGGCGTGCACGATGCCGCGCAGCCTCCCGTCGGCGGCTTTCAGGGCGCGGTGGACGGTGCCCGGCTCGGCGATGTCGCCGAGGACCGTCGCGATGTGCGTGCCGTACGTGGTGCGCAGCGCTTCGAGGGTGCGCTCGGCGTCCGGGCCGGGTGGTGTACGGCCTGCCAGGACCAGGGTGCGGGCGCCGCGTTCGGCCAGGCGCCGCGCGGTGAGCAGGCCGAGGCCGCCGAAGCCGCCAGTGACCACGTAACTGCCGTCATGGCATGGGGCGTTGCTGGGGGGAGAAGTCGCTCCGGGGCCGGTGCGCACCCGGGCCACCGACCGTACCCCGTGCCGCCAGGCCACCTCGGTGACCGGCAGGGTGTCGTCGAGCAGATCCCCCAGGACGTCATCGAGCGGGGTGTCGCCCGCCACCTCCAGGCTCCCGGCCCGCAGTTCGGGGTGTTCGAAGGCGGCGACCCTCAGCAGTCCGCGCACGCCCGCGGCGGCCAGAGGGTGATCGCCACGCCACAGCACCCACAGGCGCGGGGGTGCCGTACGAGCGGTCAGGGTCTGCAGCACCGTCAGGGTGCGGCGTACGGCGGCGCGGGCACGGTCGGGCGTGCCCTGGGTGTCCGGGCCGTTGAGGACCAGTACCAGATGGGTCGCGGCGGCGCGGGTGTCGGCGGCCAGCGCCCGCTCCAGCTGCTTCGCGTCGAGCGAGGTGCCCGTCGGGTGAAGGAGCAGATGGCTTCCCGCCGACCGCTTGCCGAGCTTGGCGGCCAGGCGCTCGCCCCAGCGGGTGCCTTCGGGTGCCACGACGAGCCACTGCTGACCGGTGGACTCGGGGGCCTCGCCGACCGGGACGGGCTGCCAGGCCAGGTGGGCGAGCCGGTCGGCGTAGCGCTGTTCGGGCGGGGTGATGTTGGAAAGGCGCAGTGCGGTGATCTCGGCGACGACCGTGCCGTCGGCTGTGCTGAGCGTGCCCGACGCGGTGCAGGTCAGGTCGTCGGCCTCGTGCAAGGTCACCTCCGCATGCCGGGCGTGGCCGGTCGGCCCGTATACGCGGAGCGTGCCGAAGCCCGCCACCACGACGGGTCCCGGGCTGGTCGCGCAGTGGCCGAGCCAGGCCGCCACCGCTGTCTGTACGAACTCGTCGGCCAGCACCGGATGCAGCCGCAGGGCGTGTGCCGAGACGCGGGCGGTGTCCGCGATGCGCAGGGCGGAGACGGCGCGGGTGCGTCCCGGGTCGAGGCGGATGCGGTCGATGGCGGCGAAGGCCGGGCCGTGGAAGACGTTGTGGCGCTCGCGGAAGTGGCGGTGCAGGTCGGCCGGGGCGGACTCGGTCCACTCCGCGGTGGGGCCGTCCGCCGGGGCGCCCGGACGCCGCTCGTGGTCGGTGAGCGGGCGGATGGTGGCGCGGGCGTGCACGACCTGGCCCTCCGCGGTGCAGGTGAGCACCTGCCCGCGCACCACGCCGTCCTCCTCCACGAGCCGGGTGAACACCTGTGGCTCCGGTTCCAGGACGAGCGGCGCCTCGATCGTCACGTCTTCGATCGCGACCCGGTCGGTGGCGAAGACCTCGGCGCCCGCGGCCAGCAGCATCTCCGCGAAACCCGTGCCTGGCAGCACCGGCACACCGGCCACCTGGTGGTCGGCGAGCCAGGGCAGCCGGGACGCGGAGATCGGGGTCTGCCACAGGTGGCGGCCCGCCCGGTCGGGGTCGGCGACGTGGCCGCCGAGCAGCGGGTGCTGGCGGGCGGCGGGCAGGGTCGGCGCGATGAGGGCGTAGGGCTCAGTGGTGCCGCCGTGCCGGGTACGGTTCCAGTACGTGGTCGGCACGTCGGCGAGCTGCCCGTCGCCGTAGTGGCCGGCGAAGTCGATGCCGTCGAAGCCTGCACAGTGGGCGGTGGCCAGATGCGTCAGGAACGCCTCGGTGTCGTCGCTGCCGCGGCGCAGCGAGCCGATCGCGACCACGTCCTGGACGCCCTGCTCGGCGGCGGTCTCGGTGACGGGGCGGGCCGCCAGCGGGTGGGCGGTGCACTCGATGAACAGCCGGTGCCCGTCGGCCAGGGCGGCGGTCACGGCGCGTTGGAAGTGCACGGTGTCACGCTGGTTGTGCACCCAGTACGAGGCGTTCAGCGGGCCCGGATCGCGCGGGTCGTCGCTGACGGTGGAGTAGAAGGAGATGGCGCCCGGCCGGTTGTCAGGCAGCTCGGACAAGGCGGCGTGCAGCTCGTCGACGACCGGGTCGACCTGCGGGGAGTGCGAGGCCACGTCCACATCGACCATGCGGGCCACCACGCCGTTCTCGTTCCAGTACGCCACCAGGTCGCGCACCTGCTGCGCGTCACCGGAGATCACCGTGGTGCGCGGCGCGGTCAGCACGCCGAGCACGACCCCCACCGCGCCGAGTGCGTCGATGGCGGCCTGGGTCTCGGCGGCGCTCAGCATCACGGAGGCCATGGCGCCGTGCGCGATCCGGGCGAGCAGGGCGGCCCGGCGGCAGATCACCTTCGCCCCGTCCGCACGGCTGAGCACCCCGGCGACCACGGCGGCGACCACCTCGCCCAGGGACTGCCCGATCACCGCGGCCGGCCGCACCCCCCAGGAGCGCCACAGCTCGGCCAACGCCACCTGCACGCCGAACAGCGTCGGCTGGATGCGGTCGACGCCCACCAGCAGTTCGGGGCGCTCGATCGTCTCCCGCAGCGAGAAGCCGGACTCGGCTCCGATCAGCGGTTCGAGGGCGTCGACGGCGGCGGCGAACACCGGCTCGTCAGCGAGCAGGCCCTGGCCCATGCCCGCGTACTGGGAGCCCTGCCCGGTGAAGACGAAGACCGGGCCAGGATGGTCGGGAGGCAGCACCGGGACGCCGCTGACGGCACCCTCGGGCACGCCACCAGCCGCGAACTCCCGTGCTCGGGCGGCAAGTTGCCCGAGCCCGTCGGCGACGATGCCGAGCCGGTGCTCGGCATGGCGGCGGCGCAGCGCGAGGGTGTGGACGACGTCGGCCGCATCGGCCGGGGTACTCTCGCTGAAGTCGGCCAGCCGTCCGGCCGCCCCTGCCAGCGAGCCTTCCGAGGTCCCGGACAGCAGGAACAGGCGCTTTCCGACGACAGGCCGCGTCCCCCGGCGCGCGGGTCGGCGGCGCGGGGCGGGCGCGGCTTCGAGCACGATGTGCCCGTTGGTGCCGCTCACTCCGTAACTGCACACGGCCGCCAGGCGTCCCTTGCCCGGCACCGGCCAGCGGGTTAGCTCGGTCGGCACGAACAGCCGTGACTTCTCGGCTCGGTCGATGCCCGGATTCCAGTCGGTGAAGTTCCGGTTCGGCGGGACCACTCCGCGACGCAGGCTCTCCACCGCCTTGATGACCCCGGCCACACCGGAAACCGGCTCGGTGTGACCGATGTTCGTCTTCAGCGAACCGAGCGCACAGCGGCCCTGGCCGCTGCGTCCGTAGACCGCGTGGATGGACGCGTACTCGATCGGATCACCCACCGAAGTGCCCGGCCCGTGCGCTTCCACCAGCCCCACCTCACCCGGGTCGATGCGCGCCGATTCCACGGCGGCTGCGAAGAGCCGACGCTGCATCTCACCGGACGGGGCGGTCATCCTCGTTGCCTGGCCGTCGTTGTTGACCGCGCTGCCGCGGATCACGGCGAGGATCCGGTCGCCGCCGCGGCGCGCGTCAGCGAGCCGCTTGAGCAGCACGGCACCGGCGCCTTCGCCCCGCACGTACCCGTCCGCGCGGCCGTCGAAGGCGTGGCAGGCCCCGCGTCGCGACAGGAGTAACGGTGCCTCGAAGTAGTGCGTCTGCGGCGCCAGCATCAGCAGCACCCCGCCCGCGAGCGCCATGTCGCACTCACCGAGCGTGAGCGCTCCGCACGCGGTGTCCAGGGCCACCATGCTGGAGGAGCAGTGCGTGGAGACCACCATGACCGGGCCGCGGAGATCCATCGAGAACGCCACCCGGCCCGCGGTGCCCGCCGTGTAGTTCCCGAACAGGTACGGGCTGTTGGGCGCGTCCTGAACCGGACGTGCTTCCCGGAACAGATTGTCCGGCGCGTACGTCCCTACGTACACCCCGGTCCGCGAGCCCCGGATCCGGTCGACTGGAATGCCAGCGTGTTCAACTGCCTCCCAGGCGACCTCCATCATCACCCTGGACTGCGGGTCCACCCACTCCCGCTCGGCCGGGGCCACCGACAGCGCCTCCGGCTCCCAGGACCACACGTCCCCCTCGAGAAAGCAGCCGACGGCGGCCGACTCCCTCAGCTCCGGATCCTGCTGGGACGCGAGGGTCTCGGCGTCCCACCGGTCGGCGGGCACCGGACCGGCGGTCGAGCGGCCGTCGGCAGCCAACTGCCAGAGTTCATCAGGGGTGTTCACGCCGCCGGGGAGACGGCAGCCGATTCCCACCACCGCGATCGGGACCTCGTGGGACGCAGACATGCTGGGTCAACTCCCTTGCCGCTATTCGGCGATGGCGGTGCTGTAGGTGAACCGGAAGACGGGAGCCCGCAGGCCCTCGACGAGTTCGGTCGCACTCGTCCGCTCGAAGTGCTGGTGCCGTCCGTAGTAGGCCACGACCCAGCGCTCGGGAATCTCTTTCTGGTCGATCCGGCGGACCCGCCCCATGTCCTCGGGGCCGCCATCGGTCACGATGGTGATCACGGGGAGTACCTCCTTGGCTGCGCGTCAGGCACCGCAGCAGAGAACTCCCACCTCACCCCGCCGAATAAGGGTGTGCGGATGGCATACGCGAGCACGTCCCGCCCACCCGCACCTCCCCGCACACCCCGGCCGACCGCCTGCACACGTCGGGCCCCCACCGCACACCCCGTGTACGCCGTTCCCAGACCCCATGGCGATGCGGCCGACCGGGCAGCCCTCCTTCCGGCAAATCCGGAACTGCCCCGGAGAGCGTCGAGGCAGGGATGAAGAGCACGGCGAAGCGTGAACTCCACCGCAGGCCGCACGCGTCCCCGCGCACTGTGCGTCAGCCACCGCACAGGCCATGCTCCGCGACAACCGGAACCCGATGGCCGCACACTCCCCCGACCGGAAAGGAGGTGCGCACTCCCCCGCCCGAGGTGAACCCCGGGGCGTCCCCGAGCGCTGTGTGCATGACGCTCACGACACGGGCCTCACCCGCGCGCGCCCCCCGCGCGTACCGTTTCGCATGCGCCAACATCTGCCCTCGCCATGGCCTGCGCCTCCTTCCGCATGACCTGACACTCAGGCTGCGGCTGGCCTCGGGCACCGCTCCTCGCCGCGATGTCCGGGCCGCGGTCGGAGACTGTGTCGGCGCCCCGGCCGGTGTCAGGCCTTCTTGACCACGCTGGACTTGAGCTGCATGGGGCCGAATCCGTCGATCTTGCAGTCGATGTCGTGGCCGTCCACGCCGTCGACGAGGCGGATGTTGCGCACCTTGGTGCCCGCCTTGATGCCGGAGGGGCTGCCCTTGACCTTCAGCGTCTTGACCACCGTGACCGTGTCGCCGTCGGCGAGTACGTTCCCGACCGCGTCCCTGATCGCCGTGTCCGCGGTGGCCCGCGCCGGTTCGGTGGACGTCGGTGACCACTCGTGCCCGCATTCGGGACAGACCAGGAGCGCACCCATCTCGTAGGTGTACTCGCTGGAGCAGGTGGGGCAGGGCGGCAGGTTCTCAGGCATCGGCGCGGTCCTTTTCTGCTGGGGAGCCGCGCTTCATCGGGCGAGACGGGCGCTGGCACCGGGGCCTCCACCGCGTCGTCGAACCGCTCTCGCGGCCTTGGCGCTGCTCGGTTGGAACTTGGGATGTGTCTGGCCAGGATAGATCGACTAGCTGAATTGCGAAATTTTGCAATTCGTTAGATGGTGTGGTGGCCGTGCCCGTAGGTAGCCGCGGGCACGGCGTCATCACGTGTGGTTCTCGGGGAGAGGGTCCGTGTCCGTTCCGCTGTATCAGGCCAAGGCTGAGTTCTTCCGGATGCTCGGCCATCCCGTACGGATACGGGTGCTGGAGTTGCTGCAGGACGGGCCGATGCCCGTGCGTGACCTGCTGGCCGCGATAGAGGTGGAGCCGTCGACGCTGTCGCAGCAGCTGGCGGTGTTGCGCCGCTCGGGGATCGTGAGCTCGCGGCGTGAGGGGTCGACGGTGGTGTATGCCCTGGCCGGCGGGGATGTCGCCGAGCTGATGCGGGCCGCGCGCCGGATTCTGACCGAGATGCTGGCCGGGCGGTACGACCTGCTGGAGGAGTTGCGGGAG
The DNA here is from genome assembly GCF_044544845.1 of Streptomyces sp. NPDC053474. Classification (NCBI taxonomy): domain Bacteria; kingdom Bacillati; phylum Actinomycetota; class Actinomycetes; order Kitasatosporales; family Streptomycetaceae; genus Streptomyces; species Streptomyces sp. NPDC053474. Next base: position 115,989 of record NZ_JBITXV010000009.1, on the reverse strand, counting down.
GCCGAGGTCGCAGCGCGGTGAGTGCTCTGCCGCGCCGGACCTGGGGCCTGGTCCGCTCGCTTCTCCCCGCAGGCACGGACGTCGCCGAGATGGGCCGCGGCCCGCGCCGGGACCTGCTCGCGGGTCTGACGGTGGCCATCGTGGCACTGCCGCTCGCGCTCGGTTTCGGGGTTTCCTCCGGGCTCGGTGCGCAGGCGGGCCTTGCCACCGCGGTGGTCGCCGGTGCGCTGGCCGCGCTGTTCGGCGGCTCGCGATTGCAGGTGTCCGGGCCGACGGGGGCGATGACCGTCGTCTTGGTGCCGATCACCGCCGAGCACGGGCCCGGCGGGGTCCTCACCGTCGGGCTGATCGCGGGCGTGCTGCTGGTGACCCTGGCGTTGCTGCGGGCCGGAAAGTACATGAGGTACGTACCCGCGCCCGTGGTGGAGGGCTTCACCCTCGGCATCGCGTGTGTGATCGGCCTACAGCAGATCCCGAACGCGCTGGGGGTGGCCGCGCCGGAAGGCGACCGGGTGCTGGTGGTGGCCTGGCGGGCGCTCGAGGCCTTCGCCAAGGCGCCGAACTGGACGGCCGTTGCCCTTGCCGCAGCGGTGGCCACGGTCATGCTGGCCGGGGCTCGCCTGCGGCCCACGATCCCCTTCTCGATCATCGCTGTCGTCAGCGCGACCCTGGTCGCGCAGCTTTTCGGCCTGGACGGGGCCAGGCCCATCGGGGCGCTGCCCTCCGGTCTGCCCGCCCCGTCGCTGGGCTTCCTCGATGTGTCGGCGCTGAGCTCGCTTCTCGCACCCGCGGTCGCGGTCGCCGCCCTGGCGGCTCTGGAGTCGTTGCTGTCCGCGTCGGTCGCCGACGGCATGACGTCCGGCCCCCGGCACGACCCGGACAAGGAGCTGTTCGGACAAGGCGTTGCCAACATGGCCGCCCCGCTGTTCGGCGGCGTGCCCGCGACCGGCGCCATCGCGCGGACCGCGGTCAATGTCCGCAGCGGCGCCGCCTCACGGCTGGCCGCGCTCACCCATGCCGCCGTCCTGGCCGTGATCGTGTTCGCTGCCGCCCCGCTGGTGTCGAAGATTCCGCTCGCGGCGCTGGCCGGGGTGCTGATCGCGACGGCTCTGCGCATGGTCGACGTCGTCTCGCTGAAGGCGATGGCGAAGGCGACCCGCTCCGATGCGCTGATCCTCGTCCTGACCGCCGCCGCCACGCTCGCGCTCGATCTGGTGTACGCGGTCGTCACCGGCCTCGCCGTCGCGGGCGTCCTCGCGCTGCGTGCCGTGGCCCGCCAGGCCCGCATGGCCCCAGTACCGCTGGAGCAGGCAGAGCGCCGCGCCGAGGAGGACGCGCTGCTCGCCGAGCACGTCGTCGCCTACCGCATCGACGGGCCGCTGTTCTTCGCCGCCGCGCACCGCCTCGTGCACGACCTGCACCAAGGGGCCGACGTACGCGTGGTCATCCTGCGCATGTCGAGGGTGTCCACGATGGATGCCACGGGCGCGCTCGCCCTCAAGGACGCGGTGCGGACGCTGAACCGGCGCGGCATCGTCGTGCTGGCCTCCGGGATCCGCTCCGAGCACCAGCAGGTCCTGAAGGCGGTTGGTGCCCTGGACCTGCTGCGACACGAGGGCCACGCGTACGCAACCGCCGACGAGGCTCTCGCCGGCGCCCGCGCCTGCCTGGAGCGCGCCGGGGTGCTGCCCGCCGTCCCCGCCCAGAACGCCCGCACCGACCGCTCCACTCATGAGGGATCCGTCCGATGAGCACAGCTCCCGCCCCGCGCCGTCTGGTCGAGGTCTCCGGCGCCGAGGCCCTCTACTTGCTGGAGGGCAGCCGCACCGGCCGCCTGGTCCACGTCCGCAACGACACCCCGGTCCTGCGCCCGGCGGCTCACGTGCTGGAGTACGGGCACCTGGTGGTCCGCGCACCCGTGCCACGACCGGCGCTGCCCGTCGGCGCCACGGTGACGTATCACGTGGACGAGATCCGCACCGAGCTCGGCACCGGCTGGAGCGTGAGTGCCAGCGGCCGCTTCGAGTTCGTCTCCGACCCCGATGAGCTGGCCCACTATCGGCGCACCCTGCCCGGCTGGACGCACGGCCCCCACGACACGCTCCTGCGCCTCAACCCGCAGACGGCGAGCGGGTTCCGGCTCACCCGCGCGGAGGCGTGATGGCCCGGTTGGCGCTGCCCCATCGACACGTACTGACCGTGCCCACCATCCCGTCCGCGGTGCGGGTAGCCCGGGAGACGGCCGAGCAGGTCCTGGGCGAATGGGGCATCAGCCGCCGCCACCCGGCTGTCGACCCGGCTCTGCTGATCCTCAGCGAACTGGTCACCAACGCCGTGCGGCACGCCGCCGCGGCCTCTCCCCACGTCACCGTTGTCTACGCGGCCGCCAAGGACACCTTCGCTTTCGCCGTCCACGACCGCCACCCCTACCAGCCCACCCTGCACGGCGCGGGCACCGGCGACCGCAGCAGCGGCCTGGCCACCGTCGTCGAACTCACCCTCTCCCTGGCGGGAACAGCAGTGGTGCGCCAGGACGCCGACGGAGGCGGCAAGAGCATCTGGATCACCCTGCCCCTGTGATCCGTGCCCGTGCCCCTGACCCGTACCCGTGATCCGCACCCGTCACCCGCACACGTGACCCGCACACGTGACCCGCACACGCGGCCGCGCATGAAAGGCAGTTGATGACGACCATGACCATCGAGTGGCGCTACACCGTCGAGCCGGACCTCGCCGTCCTGTCCGTCTCCGGCCACCTGGGCCAGGAAGCCTCCCGCCGTTTCACCGGTGCGGTCGGCTGGGTGCTCGCCCGCGGCACGGGGCCGGTCATCGTCGACTGCGCAGAACTGCGCGGCTGGTCCGTCCAGGGCCAGCTCGCCCTGGCCGAGGCGGCACGTCGCCTCGCGGAGCACGGGCGCCGCCTTGAACTGGCGGCCATCCCCGCCGACGGCTCCCTGGTCCCGGTCGGCGACTGCCCGCCCGTCCCCGTCCACTGCGACCTGACGGCAGCGCTGGCCGCACACCGGACGCAGCGGCAGACGGTGACCGGCGAACCGGAGGAGCAGCGGCAGGAGTGGCGCACCGGCGGCTGGTCCGGCTGAACAGGGGCAGCAGGCTTGGCGCAGTCGCCGACTCCGCCAAGCCGCATCCTCCCGAACACGCGCTCACCAGGTGCTGACCTGCCGGGCCGACCACCGGCGCGGTGAACTTGCGGTGCCCCACGAGCGGGTCCTGCCAGCGGCCAGGCAGCCCGCGCGAGTCCGTCCGGGCCAGGACGGTCGAGTACGGACTGTCCGTGCCCTGCGCACTCGGGATCCCGCTCCCTCCGCCTTCCGACTTGCTAATGTCAGCAATTCTTGAGGTCATCATTCCGGTGGCCAGGGGCCAGGATGGTCCCATGCTGATGATTTCTGGGCGGAAGCGATGCGCGGAGCACTCACAGGGACGGCTCGGCCAGCCGGTCGCCTGCGCGCAGGACGGGAGGCCGGTTCGGTGAGCAGGCCGCTGTACCAACTCAAGGCGGAGTTCTTCAAGACGCTCGGGCACCCCGTGCGGATCAGGGTTCTTGAACTACTGAGCGTGCGTGAGCACGCAGTCGCGGAGATGCTGCCGGAGGTGGGCGTCGAGCCGGCGCATCTCTCCCAGCAGCTGGCCGTGCTCCGGCGCGCGAATCTGGTCGTGACCCGCAAGGAGGGCTCGACCGTCTACTACTCGCTGACGAGTCCGCATGTCGCGGAGCTGCTGAAGGTGGCACGCACCATCCTGTCGGGGGTGCTGGCCAGTCAGGCCGGGCTACTCGCCGACCTGCAGACCGCCGCGGCGGAAACGGAACCCCCGTCGTAACCAGACCTTCGCCCCGGCGGGCGCCCGGTGCTCGACTCGCGCCGGGGCTGCCCGCGCCGCGGGGAGGGCACCCGTCGCCCTACGCCGCGCGAGTTCGTGTCGCCCAAGGGAGCGTGGCGTCGGATCGACGCCGGTTTTCGTCCAGTCGGCCCTGGCGGGCGAGGAGAGACCGGCCATACGGCGCTGGTAACCCGCTGGAGCGGCTGGGCAAGGTCGCGTGGCAGGCCCTGATGCCTGATGGGTTTCACCGCGATCGCGGTCGGCGTGGTCGCGTTGGTGTGGCCGGGCCGGACGCTGCTGGTGCTGGGCGTGCTGTTCGGCATACCTGTTGATCAGCGGCGTGGTGGAGATCGTGGCCGCGTTCGGCGCCCTCGTCAGCGCCGGGATGCGCGTCCTGCTCGTCGTCACCGGCGCGCTGTCGATGGCCCTGGGCCTGCTGGCGGCCGCGGGCGGCGTCATCGTCCTCTCCTGGCCCATCGGCTCCATCGTCACTCTGGCGGTCTTCACCGGCATCTGGCTGATCGCGGTCGCCCTGACCGAGGTGATCCGCGTTCACCCTGCGGAGCCTGGTGCGCTCGGCCGGTGGCTCCAGGCGGCACGCAACCGCCGTCGCCTGACTGCGGGACGGGCACGCCGAGGGCGATCTGGCCATGACCACGGCGCCCGTCCGTTCCCCCGGCCCTGGTGGCGGACGCGAGCGCCGTCGAAGGTCTGGGAGCCATCGGCACCCCTCTAACACCGGCAGCAAAGACAGGCACCGCGGAGGAGCAGGGCCTTGTCAGCGCCCGCGACGCACCGCCCGCACCCCCACCATGAGGACAGAGGCGAGCAACAGTACGAGGAGGAGGCCGACGAAGGGCCAGGGATCCGTCGATGCCCAGGCCGAAGCGCTGCCGACCAGCGGCAGCGAAGCCACGGTCATCGCTCCGGTCTCACGCAGCCCGAAGGTTCGCCGACGCCAGGCGAGCACGACCGCCGCGGCGGCGAGGACGAGGACCGGCCAGGCGCCGTAGTCCGTGGTCACGCCGAAGGTCCCGGTCTCCACCACGACGACGGGGAACCATCCGACGCCTGCCACCGCTCCGGCGATGGCTGACAGTTCCCTGCCGGGACGCCGGTCCCCCGGACAGGCCAGTACGACGACGGTGGTCAGCAGCACCGTCAGCGGAGTGACGAACCCTCCGTCGGTCACTTGCGGGGCGAACACCGACTGGACAGCTTGCCCCATGAGCCCGCACGCGGCCGCGATCACCCCCCGAACCCACCGTCCGCACAGGGCGACGATCGCGCCGGCACACACCATCAGGGCGAACAGATAGTGCAGCCCCCAGGTGGCTTCCGTGTGGGTGAGCTGGGACCACGCCGGGGCGGGAGAGGTGACGAGACCCTTGTACCAGCGCGTGAGGACCAGTCCGTTGCCCGCCGCGGCGACAGCCAGCGCGAGCGGGGCGGCCAGCGCGAAGAAGCGCCCGCCGCGCGACGCCGAATCGAGGCCGAGGCGTACCCGCAGGGCGTGTGCGGCCAGGTCGGCGTCCGCGCGCAGCCGTCCGGCGCGCGGCAAGTCCGCGGTCAGCTCCCGATGGACGTCGACGATCTCCTGCCCGTACGCGGACCGGTAGTCAGGCGGATAGAGGCGAAGGAGCCGGTCAATCACGCCGTCACCGCCGCACCGCCCGCTTCAAGCCGCCGCATGGCCTCGCGGGCCGTAGCGGCAAGCCGCTCCGCCTCGGCCGCCAGCCGCTCGCGGCCGGAGGCGGTCAAGGCGAAGGTACGACGTGCCCGGCCGCCCACCACCTCCTCGGACTGCACCTCGATCAGCCCCTCCTCAAGGAGCCGGTCCAGCGCCCCGTACAGGGCCCCGGTCCGCGGCACCACCCGGCCGTCGGTGATGACCTTGACCTCTTGGGCGATGGCATATCCGTGCCGAGGTGCGTTCGCAAGGGCGGTCAGCAGCAGCAACGCCAGTTCCTGCATCCCTCTTTCACTCATGGAAGCAGAGTATTCCGCTCAGCGGACCAAAGTCATACGCCACCGCCAGCCGCTCCACAGCGACAGAGAGCCTTCGGGGCTCCGCCCGCGCGCCTCTGACCTGCGGCTATCAGGTTTTCACCACACCCCCGACAGGCGCACCGCCGAGACTCGGCGCGCCACCGCGAGCAGCTCCGCCACGTCCCCGCCCACGGCCTCGTACACCGCTGCCGCTCCCCTGCGATTGACCGCAACGACCCCGCAGCCGAGCAACACCGTCAGATGCCGCGACAGCTCCGCAAGCTCGATCTCCAGCTCGAGAGCGGCCAACAGCTCCCGCACCGGTATGGGTCCGCCCTGCAGCACCTCCAGCACCCGGATGCGCACCGGGTGCCCCAGCACCTGGAACAAATCCGCCTGCGCCTCGTACAGCGAATCCGGCACCCGATTCACTCCTGGACCGTGCCCTTCTCATCGTCGGTCGCTTCGCCCCACACGCACCCGCTCCCGCCCCTCTTGAGCAAGCACGCCCACGCCAAAGCCACCCCCTCCGTCACTTAACATCCAAGGAAACTAACGAATTGCAGAATTATGCAAGTCTAAGCAATCGTACCCCCGCAGTTGCTGCGGCGATGACCTGCAACCTTCCAACCAGGCGACACTTGGCCGAGGTTGGACAGACGGTACTCGGCCTCCGCTCACAGGCGTCGGCGCTAGCATTCGAGGCATGCGGGGGTACTTCACAGCAGGGAAGCAGCAGTTGTCCTTTCTGGACTCCGGTGGTTCAGGCCGTCCACTGCTGGCCCTTCACGGGCACTACAACGAGGCGTCGGCGTTCGCCCCGCTGGCCGAGGCGCTGGCGCCGCAGTGGCGCGTCATCGCCCTGGACCAGCGCGGGCACGGCGAGTCGGACCGCGCCGAGAGCTATCGAAGAGCCGACTACGTGGCTGACGTCGCGGCGTTCCACCGCCATCTGGAGCTCGGCCCGGTGCCGGTCCTCGGCCACTCCATGGGCGGCGTGAACGCCTATCAGTACGCCGCCCGGCACGCGGACCAGGTCACCGCCCTGATCGTCGAGGACGTCGGCGCGGTGGTGGACGCCGACTGGTCGATGGCCACACAGCTGCCTCTGAACCAACCGTCACGCGAGGCCCTGGCCACGGCTCTCGGTCCGATGGCGCCCTATCTCGCCTGCGCCTTCCGCTCCTCCGACGCCAGATGGGGCTATTCGTTCGACATCGAGCACACGGTGCTGTCCCATCAAGCCCTCACCGGCTCCTACTGGAGCGACTGGGATGCCGTGACCTGCCCGACCCTGCTGATCAGGGGAGCGGACAGCGTCGTGCTGCCGCAGGGCCATGCCCGTGACATGGTCGCCCACCGGGCCGGTCGGGCCGAGCTGATCGAGCTTCCGGCCGGGCACCTCGTGCACTGCGACGCCCCCGCGGCGTTCGCCACCGCCGTGCGTACGTTCCTCTCCCAACTCCTGTCGGCGTGAAGGCGCTTCCGCGCGCGCCCTCCTGGCCATGTCTCACCAGGCCAGTGCCACGACCGGGTGATAGTTCGGCCAGAGACAGAGATTTCCCTGCATAAGATCTGCCTTGTGACAGAAGATCAGCACATGCCCACCGTCGACGGCTCGGCTGACGTGGTGGTGCTCGGCGCAGGCCCAGCGGGGCTCGTCCTCGCCAATCTGCTGCTCGCGCGCGGCGTCGACTGCGTCGTGCTGGAGCGGGCCGGACTCGACCACCTCCACGCGCGGGCCCGGGCGGGATTCCTCGCGGCCAACACCGTACGCGTCCTGGAGCGGCACGGCTTGGCCGACGGGTTGCTCCAGCGCGGGCACACCCACAGCACGTGCGAGTTCCGTACCGAGGACGGCCGCTTCCAGTTGGACTACAGCACGCTCGGCCGCGGGGAAGTGCACTCCGTCTACCCCCAACAGGACCTGGTCGAGGACCTGTTGGCGCACTACCTGGCGGGCGGCGGCCGGATCAGCTTCGGCACGGAGGCGGTGGCCGTACGGGACGCGGACGGCGAGGAGCCGTCGGTGAGCGTGCGCACGGCGGACGGGCGGCCCGGGCGGTGGCGGGCGCGGTACGTCGCCGGATGCGACGGCCGCCACGGGGCGGCGCGGCGCTCGATCCCGGACCACTCGGTCCGCCGCTTCCACCGCGATCACGGCGTGACCTGGCTCGGCCTGCTCGCCGAGGCGCCCCCCAGCCTCGACGCCGTCGGCTACGCGGTCCACGAGCGGGGTTTCGCCGGACACATGGCACGCACCTCCGCCGTCACGCGCTACTACCTCCAGTGCGAGCGCGGCACCCCGGCCGACTCCTGGTCGGACGAGCGGATCTGGGACGAACTGGACCTGCGCATGGGGGCCAAGGAGTACGGCCCGCTGCACCGCGGCAGGATCGTCCAGCGCAGCGTCATCGGCCTGGAGTCGGACGTCCTCGAACCCCTCCGGTACGGCGCGCTCTTCCTGGCAGGCGACGCCGCGAGCCTGATCAGCCCGTCCGCCGCCAAGGGGGCGAACCTCGCGGTCCTGGAGGCCGAGCTTCTCGCCCGCGCCCTCATCGACGACCTCACCCGCAAGGACCCCACCGGCGTCGAGAGCTACTCGGCCCGCTGCCTCGCCCGCATCTGGAGCGCGCAGGAGTTCTCGCACTGGATGATCGAGCTGCTGCACGGCGCCCCCGGCAGGGACGACGCGTCCCGCTTCCTCAACCGCACGCGCCGCTCCCGCCTGGCCGCACTGCGCACCTCGCGCAGCCAGCAGGACTGGTTCGCCGAGCGTTACGTCGGCGTGTGAGGAACCCTCGCCTTCGACCACTCCCGCCTCACCCCACCTTCGCCTGAGACCGCTCTCCCCTCAGGCCGCTCACTCCCCCTCGGATCTCCCCCGCCTCAGCTCTCCCCGGAATGAGGACGCCCCGTTGATCACGGCGTTGTCGGACGACACCTCGCGCCTGCGCGCGACGGTCGACTTTGTCACCCAGCAGGACAGCGAGTCCCTCCTGCCGCTCCTGCTGCCCGGGCTCGACGGCCCGGAACTGCGCGCGCTCGTGGAGCGGTGCCGCTTCGCGCACGCCGCGCTGCTCGTCTTCCCCGTCCACGCGCTGGCCCTGGAGGCCACGCTGGCCGAGTGCGGCCTCATCGCCCCAGCACCGCCCCAGCCGAGCGTGGTCGTACGCGAACGCCTGGCGCTGCGGCACCGCCGCATGGCCGACGACCTGGACGTGCGCATCCTGCGCCCAGTGGTGGTCGGCCGCGACGGGCAGCGCCGGACGGTGGAGGTGTTCGCCCTGACCGTGCCGCCGGGCTCGGACCTGGAGGAGGTCGCGGCGCTCGAACTCGCCCGGCACGACGAGGCGCACGTCGCCTTCGAAGTGCGGGCCCCGGACCCGCTGGTGCTGCGTGGGCTGCGCGCGTCCTTCGCCTTCCACGGGGCGCTCCCGGACGGCGGCGGATACAACCCGCACGAGAACGGCACGGTCTTCTACTTCGCCGCGCCCACCGCGTCCCGGGCCGGATACCGCCGCATCGAGCTGTACGCCCCAGGGGACCACCGCCGCCAACTCGCCGCGCACCTGGCCGAGTTCCAGCGCCGGCAGCCGCCCGAGGAGCTGCTGCGGCTGCTCACCGGGGCCTGGACCACGCAGGCCCTGACCACCGCCGCCCAGCTGCGGGTGCCCGACGCGATGGAGACCGACCGCCCCGTCGACGCCGGGGCCCTGGCGAGCAAGGTGGCCGCGGACCCGGACAGCCTGACGGCGCTCCTGCGCTACCTCGCCACGCTCGGCGTCGTGGCCGAGGAGGCTCCCGGCAGCTTCCGGCTCACCGCCCTCGGCGCGCTGCTGCGCACGGAGGGCACCGGCTCCATGCGGCCCCTGGCCCTCTTGTACGGCGGGCCGTTCTACCAGTCCTTCGCCGCCCTCGCACACACCGTGCGCACCGGGCAGGTGGCCTTCGAGCACCTCTTCGGCGCCCACCACTTCGACCACTTCGCCGCCGACCCCCACCTCGCCGAGCTCTTCGACCAGTCCATGGCCGCGAACTGGCGCATGTTCGAGCCGCTTCCCACCCACCCGGTGCTCACCGCGGCGGCCCGCAAGCCGCGGGGAGCCACCGTGGTCGACATCGCGGGCGGCAACGGGGAGCTGCTCAGCCGCGTCCTCGCCGCCCATCCGGAGCTCGACGCCGTGCTGCTCGAACGCCCGCACGTCGTCGCGGCCGCCCGCCGTCGCCTCGGCGCCACCCGGTGCGCGTACGTGGCGGGGGACTTCGCGGACGTACCGGCGGGCGCGGACGTCTACCTCCTCTGTCGCGTGCTGCACGACTGGGACGACGAGCGGTGCCGCGACATCCTGCGGCACTGCGCCCGTGCCATGCCCGCCGACGCCGACCTGCTCATCGTCGAGCGCCTACTGCCCACCGACAACTCGCCCTCCCTCGCCACCGCCTGGGACCTCCACATGCGGTGCAACGTGGGGGGCCGCGAGCGCACCGCCGACCACTACGGCCGACTGCTGGCCGACGCGGGCCTCACCCTGGCCGGGCACCGGCCGCTGCCGCTGGACGGCCACGTGCTGCACGCCCGCAAGTGAGGGCTAGCCGGTCGGCGGCGGCCCCGCGTCCAGCAGGGCGCGGCCGAGCGGGGTCAGGGCGTGCCTGACCCCCGGGCCCTCCCGGCGGGTGGTGAGCAGCCCGGCGGCCCGCAGCACCGAGGCGTGGTGGCTGGCCGTCGCGGCGGAGGTGCCGATGCGCCGGGCCAGCTCGACGGTGCCGACCGGGCTCCGCACCTCCTGGAGAGTCCGGGCCCGGGTGGCACCGAGGAGGGCACTCAGGCCGCCCTCGGCCGCCTCGGTCTCACACGTCACCACGGAGGCGCAGTCGAGGAGGGAACGCGCGAGCGGGTAGCGCAGGACGAAGGGGCGCTCGGGCTCGGCGTTGTCGACGAGGACGAGCGGCCTCGGGCAGAAGAACGTCGGGACGAGCAGCAGCCCGCGGCCGCCCAGTTCGAGGTCGGTGTCCATGTCGCAGGGCACGGTCAGGACGCCCCGGACCCAGGAGATCTCGGGGTGCAGGGTGCCGAGCAGTCCCTCGACGCCCGTGTCGACGGCGGTCAGGGCGCGCTGGGCACGGTCGCTGTGGGCGCACGCGAGGAGTTGCGACCAGTAGGGCGCCACCGCCAGGGCGTGGTAGGAGCGCAGCTCACGGCGGACGAGCGCCGCCCAGGTGCGGTCCCCGTGGTGCAGTTCGTGGATCCAGCGCGGCGCGCGGGGCCGCAGCATCCGCGTGGCGCGCCAGTCGGCGGCCCACTGGCTGCCCGGCAGGGACCAGGTGTGGTCGAGGCTGTCCGTGAGGCTGCCGGTGACGGCGTGCGTGAACACCTCGGGGACGTACTCGCCGACGCCCGCGGGTGCCAGGTCGAACAGGAGCCCCATCTCGGGCCGCAGGGCGCGGCGGGTGCGCTCGCGCCAGCCGGACAGGGCCGCGGTCGCCGCCCGGTCGGGCCGCTCGACCTGGAGCAGCGGCAGGCTCAGGACGGTCTCGGCGAGGGGGTCGGGGCGGTCCGCGACGCGTATCCGGGACAGGTCGTCGGCGGTGAGGTGGAGGCGTAGCACCGTCGTGTCTCCAGGCGCTCGGCGGGTCGGGGCGCGCGCCCGGCGGCGGTCGGTCCGGCCGTCGTCGGCCGAGCCGCGCGATCACGCTAACCGGCGCGGCGCCGACCGGGACGGCCGCGTGCCCCATCTGGCCAAAGTGCTCTCCCCAGGTCTATGGAATGTCCGATTTCGATGTGCCTCGAAGGGCTTTGAGCGGCTGATGGGGCGGTGGCGAGACTGGCTCACGTACAGGGGGGAGGACCCGGTCGGCGCCGCCGCACGGTGTAGGCCGGGCCCCTGCCGACCGTCACGGACAAACCGACGCACCAGGGAGCGGCCCACCATGAAGCCCCACCGTCGAAACGGCCGCCGAGGAGTCGCCGAGGCCCGCCCGTCCGCGTGGCGTACGCGCTGCGCCGCCGTGGCCCTCGTCGCCTCGGCGTGCCTCATCGGAGGCATCGCCTCCGCCCAGGCGGCCCCGGACCTCGGCCAGCGGCTCACCGCGCCCGAGGTGAGGACGTTCACCGGCAACGGCACCGGCACCTCGCCGTCCCAGGCCGTGGACGGCGCGGTTCGGGTGGCGTACACCGTCGCCCAGTCCGCTGGCTGGCAGGCGAACCAGTGCCATGTCCGCGGCACCGACGTCAGGTCGGTCGGCGGCGGTGTGTACGCCGCCGTCGCCAGCCTGTACTGCCAGCGCTGAACCACACCGCTGCCCACCGACCAGTACCACTGACCGAAGGAGATACCGACATGACCTCGATGCTCGTCCGGGGCGGGGCCGCCATGCTTCTCGCGGGGCTCGCCGCGCTCACGCCGACCGTCGCGCACGCCGACGTCAGCGCGCAGGAGACGCAGTCGTTCACGGGCACCGCGTACGAGAACAGCCCCAAGGAAGCGAAGCGTGAGGCCGAGAAGCAGGCCCGCCACCAGGCGCTCATCACCGGCTACCTCAATGAGCAGTGCGTGCTGCTCTACGCCGACTCCTACCGGCTCGCCCCCGGGTACTACGGCGCCAACGCCGCGATCAGATGCACCCGCTGAGCGGCTGAACACCCCGCTGGGGCGCACCGGCACCGCGCCCCAGCGCGCGCTCGCGGGAGGAAGGCGTGGTCACCCGGGGATTCTCCCCTACGGGCCCCGCCCGGTGACAGCCGCTCGCGGTGCCGCCGTGCGCTACCAGGTCGTCGCTTCCCAGTCCCGCTCGACGGCGAAGAACCAGCCCACGCGGTCCCGCCCTTCGGGGCTGCGGAAGAACATCACGTGCGCGAGCCGCACCGCCCCGCGGTCGAGCTGGACGCCGATCCCGGCGTACCGTCCCGGGTGAAGGCCCACGCCACGAGGCCGAGGCCGCTGAACGTGGCGCCCAGGACGCAGACGGCGCCCCAGCCCGCCGCCTCGTAGAGGGACGTCGCGGCGATGGCGCCGGTGGCGCTGCCTATCGAGTAGAAGACCATGTATCCGCCGATGAGGCGGCTGCCCGCGTCCGGGTGCAGGGCGTAGATCAGGGTCTGGTTGGTGACGTGGACCGCCTGGACGGCGAGGTCGAGGAGGATCACTCCGGCGGCCAGGGCCCACAGGGAGCTGCGGGTGAAGGCCAGGGGCAGCCAGGAGGCGGCGAGCAGGGCCAGGGCGATGCCGGTGGTGTGCCGGGAGCGGCCGCGGTCGTTGAGGCGGCCCGCCACGGTCGCGGCCAGGGCGCCGACGACACCGATGAGGCCGAACGCCCCGATCTCGCTGTGCGACAGGGAGTACGGGGCCTCGCTGAGCGGGAGCGCGACGCTGCTCCACAGGGTGCTGAAGGAGGCGAAGATCAGCAGGCAGAACAGGGCGCGCAGGCGCAGCAGCGGTTCCCGTACGAACAGGGTGACCGTGGAGCGCAGGAGCTGTCCGTAGCGCAGGGCGCTCGGCGCGGCGGCGCCGTGGCGCGGCAGGACGCGGTACAGGACGAGGGCGAGCAGGGCGGTGAGCGTCGCCGACGCGAGGTAGACGGCGCGCCAGCCCGCCAGGTCGGCGATGAGGCCGGACGCGGTGCGGGCGAGCAGGATGCCGGTGACCACGCCGCTGGTGACCAGGCCGACGACCCGGCCGCGCCCGGCGGCGGGTGCCAGGGAGGCCGCGAAGGCCACGAGCGTCTGCGTGACGACGGCGAGGAGCCCGGTCGCGGCCATGCCCGCGAGCAGCAGCGCCGCCGTGGGGGCGACGGCGACCACGGTCAGCGCCGCCACGAGGAGCAGCAGTTGGGCCACGATGAGCTTTCTGCGGTCCACCATGTCGCCCAGCGGTACGAGGAAGAAGAGGCCCAGGCCGTATCCGACGTGCGTGAGGGTGACCACGCTGCCGACGAGGGCCGGGCTCATCGCGAGGTCCTCGCCGATGGTCACCAGGAGCGGCTGGGAGAAGTAGACGTTGGCCACCGCGGCCCCGCAGGCGATGGCGAAGAGGATGACGACGCCCCGGGTCAGGGCGAACACGGGCCCCTCCCCCGCGGGTCCGCCCCTCACGCGCCCTTCTTCGATGGCCTCCGCTCCGGTTCCGCGCGTCACGGCCTCACCGTTTCCGGGCATGGCTACCCCTCCGCAATCTGGTTTCATCTTGCTACCAATGACGACGGTGACGGTAGGCCTTTTTGGTAGCATGTTGCAACCAGCCTGCGAGGGCACGAGACCGGGTGAGAGCGAGGGACACCATGGTGACCAGGACGCGTTTCGACGACAGCGAATGTCCCGTCGCCCGGTCCGTGGACGCGATCGGCGACTGGTGGTCCCTGCTGATCGTGCGGGACGCCTTCGACGGGAGCAGGCGCTTCGGGGAGTTCCAGCGCAGCCTCGGCGTGGCGAAGAACATCCTCACCGCGCGGCTGCGCGCCCTGGTCGCCGGGGGCGTCCTCGCCTCCGTCCCCGCGTCGGACGGCAGCGCCTACCGCGAGTACGTCCTGACTCCGAAGGGCAAGGCCCTCTTCCCCGTCATCGTGGCGCTGCGGCAGTGGGGCGAGCAGAACTTCTTCGCCCCGGACGAGCCGCACTCACGGCTCGTCGACCGTCGGCAGGAGCGCCCTCTGCGCCCGCTCGAAGTGCTGGCCGCGGACGGGCGGCGCCTTGACCCCGACGACACCACGGTTCACAAGGTCTCCCCCACGCGGTGAGGCGCGGCTCGCGCGGGCGTCTCCCGGGAAATCCCGCCCCGCGCACCCTGTCGGTTCCTTTTCTTGATCAATAGGGTGGCCCCGCCACGCAGTTGTTCCCCTAAGGAGCCCCGTGTCCACTGCTCAGTCCATACCGGACATCCTCTCGGCCGAGTTCGCCGCCGACCCCTACCCCGTCTACCGCGCGCTGCGCGAGCACGCCCCGCTCCTGTGGCACGAGCCCACCAAGAGCTATGTGGTCTCGCGCTATGAGGACGTGGCACGCGTCTTCAAGGACAAGGAGTCGGTGTTCACCACCGACAACTACGACTGGCAGCTGGAGCCCGTGCACGGCCGGACGATCCTCCAGCTCAGCGGGCGCGAGCACGCGGTGCGCCGGGCCCTGGTCGCCCCGGCCTTCCGGGGCAGCGAGCTCCAGGACACCTTCCTGCCGGTCATCCGCCGCAACTCCCGCGAACTCGTGGACGCCTTCAGGGACCGCGGCTCGGCGGACCTCGTGGCGGAGTACGCGACCCGCTTCCCGGTCAACGTGATCGCGGACATGCTCGGCCTGGACAAGGCGGACCACGCGCGGTTCCACGGCTGGTACACGAACGTGATCGCCTTCCTCGGCAACCTCGCGGGCGACCCCGAGGTGCGGGCCGCAGGCGAGCGCACCCGCGTGGAGTTCGCCGCGTACATGCTGCCCGTCATCCAGCGGCGCCGCGAGGAGCCCGGGGACGATCTGCTGTCCCGGCTGTGCGCCGCGGAGGTCGACGGGGTGCGCATGAGCGACGAGGACATCAAGGCGTTCTGCAGTCTGCTGCTCGCGGCGGGCGGCGAGACCACGGACAAGGCGATCGCGAGCATCTTCGCCAACCTCCTCACGCACCCCGAGCAGCTCGCCGCGGTGCGCGCCGACCGGTCCCTGATCGACCGGGCGTTCGCCGAGACGCTCCGCCACACCCCGCCGGTCCACATGATCATGCGGCAGACCGCGGCGGAGGTGGAGCTCGCCGGGGGCACCGTCCCGGCCGGGGCGACGATCACCTGCCTGATCGGCTCGGCCAACCGCGACGAGGAGCGCTACGGCGACCCGGACCGCTTCGACCTCTTCCGGGACGACCTCACCACCACGACCGCCTTCTCCGCGGCGGCCGACCACCTCGCCTTCGCCCTCGGCCGGCACTTCTGCGTGGGCGCGCTGCTGGCCCGCGCGGAGGTCGAGACCGGCGTCAACGACCTGCTCGACGCCCTGCCCGACCTGCGCCTCCCGGACGGCTTCGCCCCCGAGGAGCACGGCGTCTTCACCCGGGGGCCGCGGACGCTGCCGGTGCTCTTCACCCCGGCGCCGCGCTGAGCGGCCCCGGGCCGCCGGGCGAGGCGTTTCACAGGCGAACACCTACGGAATGTGAAACGCCACCCCGTCGGCGTTCGGCGGGCCCCATGGCGGATCAACGCCCGCTGTGCTGCGTCGCCTGCTCGCGAAGGGCGTGCATGAGCGTCGTGACGTGGGGCCGGTCACGGCCGTTGATCGCGGCGACGCCGATGTGCCGGATCGGGGCCGGCGACTTGAGCGAGACGGTGCTCAGCCCTGGGATCTCGGGGGTGAGCGCGATCGAGGGAATCAGGGAGATTCCCATGCCTGCGGCGACGAGGGAGCGGGCGAAGAAGTAGTCGGTGGTGGTCCCGCGGATGTCCGGATCGAAGCCGGCCCGCTCTGCGTAGCGGCGCAGGTATGACTCGGTCTTCAGACAGCCGAGCACCCAGGGTTCCGCGGCCAGTTCGGCGAGGTCGAGCGAGTCGTGGCCGACGAGTCGGTGCCCCTGGGGCAGGACGACGTGCAGGGGGTCTTCCAGCAGGGGCGTCCAGTCCAGGCTGGTGCCGGGACGCGGACCGACGGGGAGTGGGCCGTCGAAGTGGTAGGCGAGGGCGAGGTCCACGGCGCCCTGCCGGACAAGGGGAAGGGTGTCTTCGGGTTCGCCCTCCCTGACGTGGAGGGCGGTGCGGGGATGGGCTGCCATGAGCTGGGCGAGCGCGGATGGCAGCAGGAGCCTGCCACCGCTGGTGAAGGTGGCGACGGTGAGCTGGGTGCGGCCGGTGCTGAGCTCGGCGATCTGCTGTTGTGCGTGTTCGAGCTCGGCGGCGACGGATTCGGCCGCGCCGACCATGATGTGGCCTGCCGGTGTGAGGGTGACGCCTCGGGTGCTGCGCGCGACGACCTGGGCACCGAGACCGCGTTCGAGCGCAGCCACCTGCTGGGAGACGGCCGAGGGGGTGAGGCGGAGCACCGCGGCCGCTTGGTTGAAGCTGCCGTGCTCCGCTACCGCCCGCAGGACGCGGAGCCGCTGCACATCGATCAACAGTTTTCCTTAATGCGTATCAAGTAAGTCGGGACTTCTACTGATGACGATAGGTATCCAGGATGGGGGCATGCAAAGGATCTGCGTCATCGGCGGAAGCCGGTACTTCGGAAAGCTCCTGGTGGAGCGCCTACAGGCCGCGGGCCACCAGGTCACCGTGGTCAACCGCGGCTCCACCCCGCCGCCCGTCGGCGTCGACCACCTCGTCGTCGACCGCAACGACGAGGCCGCCCTGACGGCCGCGCTCGACGGCCGCGTCTTCGACGCCGTGGTGGACCAGGTTTGCTACACCCCGGTACAGGCCGCCATCGCCACTCGTGCCCTTGCCGGCCGCACCCGGCGCTACGTCATGACCTCCACGATCGAGGTCTACGACCCCGACACCGCCGCCCTGCCGCCCGTGCCCTCGGGGACGCCCGTGCCCGAGGAGAGCGTGGACCCGACCACTTGGCAGGTGGCCATGGACCTGCCCTGGCACGACGACGCCTACCTGCAGGCTCACTACGCCGAGGGCAAGCGGCAGGCCGAGGCCGTCTTCGCCCATGCCGACGGCTTCGCCTTCGCCGCTGTGCGCAGCGCCCATGTGCTCGGCGGCGGCGCAAGGGAGTTCACCGGCCGACTGACGCACTATGCCGGGCGCATCGCCCGGGGCGAAGAGGTCACTGTGCACGCGCAGGCACTGCCCACGGTCTTCATCCACTACGAGGAGCTGGCGGACCTGCTGTTGTGGGCGGCCGCGGCCGACTTCACCGGCCCGGTCAACGCCTGCTCCGACGGCCCGCTCGACGTGCGCGATCTCGCCGAGATCGTCGCCACGCAGGCCGGCCGGGAGGCCGGCTACCGGACCGTCCCGGCGGGCGAGAAGGCTTCGCCGTTCTCCTTCGACCGCTACTACGCCATGAGCAACGCCCGCGCGAAGGCGCTGGGCTTCTCCTTCTCCCGCACCAGCGACTGGCTGCCCGGCGCCGCCGCCGAAGCCCTCGCCGCATCCGCCGCTCCCACCGCGTAAAAGGAACAAGGCCACCATGCAGTACCGCACCCTCGCCCACACCGCCGTCAGCGCCATCGGCCTGGGCGCCATGCCGCTGTCCATCGAGCACCGCCCGGACGAGACGCGGGCGATCGCCACCGTCCACGCCGCCCTCGACGCCGGTGTCACCTTGGTCGACACCGCCGACAGCTACCACTGGCACGCCGACGAGGCGGGCCACAACGAGCTGCTGATCGCCCGCGCCCTGGCCCGCTACGGCGGCGACACCTCCCGTGTCCTGGTGGCCACCAAGGGCGGGCGCGGCCGCCCCGGCGACGGCAGCTGGACCGTCACCGCCACCCCCGCCCACCTCAAGCGAGCCGCTGAAGCCTCCGCCAAGCGTCTGGGCGTCGACGCGATCGGCCTGTACCAGCTGCACAAGCCGGACCCGAACGTGCCCTGGGCGGAGTCCGTCGGCGCGCTGCGCGAGCTCCTCGACGTCGGCACCATCCGCGCCGCCGGCATCTCCAACGTCACCACCGCCCAGATCCGGCAGGCACATCAGATCCTCGGCGACGGACTCGTCTCCGTACAGAACCAGTACTCGCCCGCCGTCCGCGACAGCGAGCCCGAGCTGCGGCTCAGTGAACAGCTGGGGCTGGCCTTCCTGCCCTGGAGCCCCCTCGGCGGCATCTCCCGCAGCTCCCTCGACGGCCCCTCCGGCCACACCTCCGTTGGCACAGCCTTCCACCGCGTCGCCGCCGACCACGGCGTCAGCCCTCAACAGATCGCCCTCGCCTGGCTGCTCGCCCGCTCCCCGGCGATGATCCCGGTGCCCGGAGCGAGCCGCCCGGCCACCATCACCGACTCCGCCGGGGCCGTGGAACTCACGCTGGACACGCAGGAACTGGCGGAACTTGAGGACGTTCTGCCGAGCTGAGCCGCGTGGGCGTTCCGCCCCGGCGGGCGGAACGCCGACGCTACTGGGCCACCGGCGTGAACTGGACGGGCAGGGCCGTCAGTCCGCGCATCCACACCGAAGGCCGCCAGGTCAGCTCCGCCGGGTCGACGCCGAGGACCAGGTCGGGCAGCCGCTCCAGGAGCGTCTCCACGGCCGTACGGGCGATGACGTCGGCGAGCAGCGGAGCCGGATAGGGGCAGCGGTGCTCGCCGTTGCTGAAGGACAGGTGCGCGGAGTTCTCCGAGCCGACGTGGGCGCCGGGCCACAGCTGCGGGTCGGAGTTGGCCGCGGCGAGGCCGAGGACCAGGCAGTCGCCCGCGCGGATCTGGCGGCCGCCCAGCTGGGTGTCGCGCACCGCCCAGCGCCCGATGAAATTCTGCGTGGGGGTGTCGAGCCAGAGCACCTCGTTCAGGGCCTGGCCGACGCTGAGGCGCCCGCCGGAGACGTTCAGGGCGAACCGCTCGTCGGTCAGGAGCAGCCGCAGCGTGTTGCAGATCCAGTTGGCGGTGGGCTGCTGCGCGGCGGCGATCACCGAGATCAGGTCCTGGACGACCTCCTCGTCGGTGAGCCCGGCCGGGTGCTCCAGCATCCGCGAGGTGACGTCGGCCGCGGGCCGCTCACGCCGCTCCTTGACCAGCCGGTGCACGCGCTCGCCCACCCGCCCGTACGCGGCGACCGGGTCGTCGCCCTCGGCGGTGTCGAGGGACATGCGCAAGTCCTCGACGAGGCCCTCGGTGTCGGCGGTGCCCGGCGGCATGCCGACCATGTGCACGGCGGCCCGCATGGCCAGCGGGTGGGTGTAGGCGCTCATCAGCTCGGCGGCGCCGCGCCCGGAGAAGGAGGCGATCAGCTGGTCGGCGATGTGGACGCACTCCCGGCCGAGTTCGAACTGGTCGACGCCCTCAAGGGCCTCGGTGATCACACCGGCGCGCTGCCGGTGCTCGGCGCCCTCGGTGAACAGGACGGACGGCTGGTAGCCCACGAAGGGCAGCAGCGGCCAGTCGGCGGGGATCCGGTCCCACTGGTTCCAGCGCCGCGAGTCGCGGGCGAACAGCTCGTCGTGCGCGGTGACGTAGCTGACCTCGGAGTAGCCGAGGACCAGCCAGGCGGGCACGTCACCGTCGAGGAGGACCGGGGCCACGGAGCCGTACCGGCCGCGCAGCTCGCGGTAGAGCTCGAAGGGCGTCTGCTGGTACTCCAGGCCGCTGAGGGGCACCGCGTCACTGTGTGCGGGGCAGCCGGGCGGCGGGGTGCCGGGCGCCGCCGGTCCGGTGGCTTCGGTCATGCTGTCAGTTCCCGTTCCCGTGCCAGGTGGTGGAGGTGGTCGACGAGGGTGATGAGCACGTTCTTGCCGGACGAGCGGACCCGGGCGTCGCAGTCGACGAGGGGGACGTGCGCGGGCAGCGCCAGGGCGGTGCGGATCTCGTCCAGGGAGTGGTAGGCGTGCTCGCCGTCGAAGCGGTTCACGGCGACGACGAAGGGCGTGCCGTGGTGTTCGAGCCGGTCGATGGCGTACCAGGAGTCGTCCATCCTGCGGGTGTCGACGAGCACCACCGCTCCGAGCGTGCCGGAGAAGAGGCGGTCCCACAGGAACCAGAAGCGCTTCTGGCCGGGCGCGCCGAACAGATAGAGCACCAGGCGGTCGTTGAGGCTGATGCGGCCGAAGTCGAAGGCCACGGTGGTGGTGGTCTTGGCCGACTGGGTCGGCACCTGGTCGACGTCCTCGCCCGCCCGCGTCATCACCTCCTCGGTGTTGAGGGGGCGGATCTCGCTGACCGAGCGGACCAGGGTCGTCTTGCCGACCCCGAAGCCGCCCACCACGACGATCTTCAGACCGGACTCGGCCGTGTCGCGCAGCGGTGTCCGGGCCTCGGGCGGCAGCTCAGAGGTTGCGGAGCCCATGGAGCACCTCCGTGAGAAGAGCGGAATCGGGCAGCGCGGCGGACGCCGCCACGCGCGGGTGTCGGGCCGTGATGCGGCCGGTGTCCTGGAGGTCCTCCAGGAGGATGCGGACGACCGTGACGGGCAGCGACAGCTCGGCGGCGATCTCGACGACGGCCGTCGGGTGGCGGCACAGGTCCAGGATGCGCGCGTGCTCCGACTGCTGGCCGGGCGACGGCTCGCACTCGGCCACGATCAGCGTCACCAGGTCGAACGCGCCGCCGTCGGACCGGCTGCGCCCACCGGTGATGGTGTACAGCCGGTCCGGGTCGCCCACGTCGACGGGCCGCCGGGTCATGACGCGGGGTTGGTGAGGCCCTGGCCGCGCGGCTCGGCGCTCAGGTGGTCCCCGATCTGCGCCACGAGCTGGGACATCTGGTTGCCCACCACGCCGGGGTCGGCGTCCTCGTCGGCTATCACGGCGAGGTGCGCGCCCTGGCCCGCCTCCACGACGAACAGCAGGCCGCCGTGGAACTCCGTCATGGAGTGCCGTACGCCGCCCGTGCCGTCCCCGAACTCCATCGACGCGCCCTGGGCGAGCGCCTGCATGCCGGAGCAGATCGCGGAGAGCTGGTCCGCCTGGTCCAGCGTCAGGCCGGGACTCCAGCACAGCTTCAGGCCGTCCCGGGAGAGGACGAGGGCGTGCCGGGTGCCGGGGGTGCCGTCGAGCAGGCTCTCCAGGAGCCAGTTCAGGCTGTTGTCGGTGGTCGTCATCGTGTGTCGGGGCCGTCACCGGGGGGTGCGAACGCCCGTGCCTCCCTTTCGGTGTGCGGGGCGGGGGTAGAGAAGCGGTCCTTGCGGTCCCATGGGGCGGGCCGGTCAGCGCGGGGTCGGGCGGCTACTCGGCCCGCGGCGGCTGGGGGTTCTCAGCCGTGTCGTCGGCGGCGGCCCGGCGGGCGCGGTGGAACGCGCCGAACCGGTCCCCGATGCTCTGTCCGGAGCGATGCCGTTCGTCCTGCGAGGCGCTGCTCGCGCCGGTCCGCTCGGCGTCGGGGCCGGTCCGCCGGTCCTCGTGCGGATCGCCGGAGTGCCGATCGCCCATCTTGCGTTCGGCGGTGCGCCGTTCGGTCGCGGCGTGCGCGGCGGCCATCGTGCGGCCGGGGCGCCGCACGGGCAGGCCGCCGGGGGTGGCCTCCGTAGCAACGGGTGCTTCGGGGCCGTCCGCGGGGTCGTCCTCCGGAGGCGTCGGCCACACCGGGGCCGACGAGGAGGGCGTCGACGGCGGCGACGCGGGACGGCTCGCCTCGGTGGCCTGCGGCTCGGCGGTCTGCCCGGCTGCCGGAAGAGCCGGGGTCTCGGTGACGGGGGCCTCGGTCGAAGGGGCCGCCGCCGTGCGGGCGCTGTCCGGCTGGGGCTGCTGTGCCAGGAGCTGCGGGGGCAGCAGGATGACGACGCCGGTGCCGCCGCGCGAGGAGGGGCGGAAGTTCACGCTGACCCCGTACTTGACGGCCAGCCGGCCGACGACGGCGAGCCCGAGCCGGGTGCCCTGGAGCAGCGCGAGGTCGGCGGCCTGCCCGGACACGGACTCCTTGGCGCGGCGCAGTGCCGCCTCGGACATGCGCAGGCCGCTGTCCTCGATCGTGATGACGACGCCGGTGCGCGACTCCTCGACGTAGACGTGGACCTCGTCGATGGGCGGCGAGAAGTTCGCGGCGTTGTCCATCAGTTCGGCCAGCAGGTGCATGACGCCTTCGGCGGCGAAGCCGACCACGGCGGCCTTGGTGGAGCTGTGCAGCCGTACGCGCTGATAGGCGGCGATGCGGCCGACGGCGCCGCGCAGGATGCTCTCCATGACGATGGGCTTGTTCCAGGCGCGGCTGGAGCGGCCGCCCATCAGGAGCGCGAGCCGGTCGGTCATCAGGCCGAGCTGGGACGTGCTGTGGTCGAGCCTGAGCAGGTCGCCGAAGACGTCCTCGCCGTGGCGGTCCTGCATCTCGCGCAGGTCGGCGAGCATGCTCACGGACTTGGCCTGTACGCGGCTCAGCGCCTTCGCGCTCGCGGCCTGGGCCGCGGCCGCGCGCCGCTCGCTCAGGGCGAGTTCCCGCACGGCGGCCTCGGTCAGGTCGCGCAGCGCGGGGTCGGCGGGCCAGGTCACGCTCGCGAGGACGCGGTCCACCGAGGCGCCGCCGCGCAGCGCGCCGACGACCGCGGGGAGGGTCTCGGTGCCGAGCAGCCGTACGTCGTCGGTCACCCGGGCCAGGTCACCGGCCGTGTGGTGCTGGGCGGCGGCCGCGCCCGCGGCGCGCCCCTCGGCGTCGGCGAGGAGGGTGACGCAGACGTTCAGGAGCTCGCGGTACGCCGGTTCGGCCGGGGGCCGGGTCTGGTGCAGGGCGTCCTGCGGGCCCGCGCCGTCGCGCAGGGACCGCGCCACGGTCGGCAGGGTCACCTGGGACATGTGGATCACTTCGGCGCCCCGGGCGCCCAACTGCGTCTGGGCGCCGGTCAGCTGGCTCTCCAGCTGTGCGGCGTGCGCCCGCAGCCGGGCCGCGCCCGCGCGCCCCGTCCAGACGACGACGGCGAGGAGCAGCCAGCCGGCCACGGCAACGGCGGCCACCCAGCCGCGGGCTGCCGACGGCGCGAGCCCCGCCGCGACGGCTCCCGCCACGGCGGCCGCCCCGAGCAGGAGCAGCGGTAGCGAGGACGCCGTTCGCGGAGTGCCGGCTATGCCGGACGGACGCCCATCAGCGGACAAAGTCATTCCGTGACCCCTCGGTCTCGGCACGGGGATGCAGGCTGTCGGCCCGCCCTCACATCGGTGCCGTCGCGAAGGAGGCCCGCTTCGGGCCGCGGCCCTCCGACGGCTGCGCAGGGTCATGCTAATCGCAAGATCGTGTGGCTGTGGCAAGCACCCTGAACTGGAGCCTCCGCCTAGCGGCGTTCGTCGCGAAAGGAGCCTCGGGTGCCGGGCCTGTGTTATAGGACCCGCCGCTGGGTTTCGACATCTGGGCCGTCCCGCACCGTCGAGTCGAACGTTTCTGCACTCCGTCAGATGCCCCTCCCCCGTGCCACGTAGGAGAACGTCCCGCTCAAGTCCGGACAGCGAGCGATCATTTTCAGCCACGCAGGCTCGGCACCCTACGCGCCCACCCGCTGCCTCGCTCGGTCAGAGCAGCAGCCGCGGGCCGTAGAGGTCGATCCACGTGTGCAGGTCGAGGAACTTCTCTAGCGCGGCTCGGAGCGCCTGCGGGCGCGGATGGCCCGTGGGGCCGACATGCGCGGCACGGGTGGCCGCCGCCCTGTCGAACAGGGCGAAGACCTGGTGGTCCCGGTCCGCCAGGACCTCGCGCACCTGCCTCTGGAGCGCGGGGACGTAGTGCCGGTCCTGCGTCATCGGGTAGGGGCTCTTCCGCCGCATGAGGACGCCGTCGGGCACCACGTGGCGGGCCGCGGCGCGCAGCACGCTCTTCTCCCTGTTCTGCGCGGTGTGCAGGGACCAGGGGACGTTGAAGGCGTACTCCGCGACGCGGTGGTCGCAGAACGGCACCCGCACTTCCAGGCCCACGGCCATGCTGAGCCGGTCCTTGCGCTCCAGCATGCCGGTGAGGCTGCGGGTGAGGTGCAGATGGAGCAGTTCGCGTGACCGACGTTGAGCGGGGCTCTCGCCGTCGAGCACCGGGGTCGCGGAGAGGGCTTCGCGGTAGCGGTGGTCCGCGTACCCGGGCAGGTCGAGGACCGGCGCCAAGTCCTTGGGCAGGAAGGCGCGCTCCTGCCGCGTCTGGCCGAGCGCGGCCGTCAGCCAGGGAAACCCCGCGGCTTGCCGGAGGCCGGTGTCGTGGAACCACCAGTAGCCGCCGAACATCTCGTCGGCGCCTTCCCCGGACAGCGCGACCGTGGACTGCTCGCGTACCGCGGTGAAGAGCTGGATCAGGGAGTGGTCCATGTCGCCGCGCCCGATGGGCAGGTCCCTGGCGCGGACGGCGGCGCGGCGTACGTCGGGTCCGGCGAGGTCGCTGGCGTCCAGCACGATGTCGGTGTGGTCGGTGTCGAGGTGCTTGACGACCTCGCGGACGTGGGGTGCGTCGGGGCTGACGTTGTGGTGGTCGGGCGTGAAGTGGTCGGTGTGGCCCTGGAAGTCCACGGAGAAGGTGCGCAGCCGCTCTCCGTGCCCGCTCAGGGCGTCGGCCGCGAACCCGGCGATCGCGCTCGAATCGAGCCCTCCGGACAGGAGCAGGCAGCGCGGCACGTCCGCGACGAGCTGCTCGCGCACCGAGCCGCTGAGGAGTTCTTCGACGTGCGCGGTGGTCGCGTCCGCGTCCTCGGTATGAGGCCTGGCGGTCAGGCTCCAGTACGTGCGCTCGCGCGCGCCGCGGCGGTCGAGCGTCAGGAGGGAGGCGGGGCGCAGTTCCCGCATCCCGCGCCAGATCGCCGCGCCCGGCGTCTTCACGCCGAGGAAGATCTCGCGCAGCCCGTCGTGGTCGACGGCGGCCTCGACCGACGGGTGCGCGAGGAGGGCCTTGGGTTCGGAGCCGAACAGCAGGCCGTGGGGCGTGCGGTAGTAGTAGAGGGGCTTGATGCCCAGGCGGTCGCGGACCAGGAGGAGGCGGTCGGTGCGGCCGTCCCAGATCCCGAAGGCGTACATGCCCCTCAGGTGCTCGACGAGGCCGTCCCCCCACTCCAGGTAGGCCCGCAGGACCACCTCGGTGTCGCCGGTGGTACGGAAGTGGTGACCGCGGCCGCGCAGCTCCTGGCGTAGCGCGACGAAGTTGTAGACCTCTCCGCTGTAGGTCATGACCACGGGTCCGTCCGGCGTCGCCGCGGTCATCGGCTGTGCGCCGCCGTCGAGGTCGATGACCGCCAGGCGCTGGTGTCCGAGCGCGGCGTGCCGGTCGGTCCAGGTCCCCGAGGCGTCGGGGCCCCTGGCGCGCAGCGACCGGATCATGCCGATGACGGTCTCTTCCTGGCGGGTGAGGTCGGCGTCGAACGCGATCCATCCTGCGATGCCGCACATCAGGTCTCCCCGTTTCGTCGTTCGGTGCTGGATCCGGGACGCGTGCCGGGTGGTGGGGGCCCGGCCATCAGTCGACGAAGACGTGGTCGCCCCGCGTGGTGTCGCTGCCGGGGAGCGGCTCGGCCGGATCGGACCCCAGTGCGCGGATGTTGTTGTCCTGGTCGACGTGGACGACCTTGGGCGCGAAGCGGGCCGCTTGCTCGTCGGGGACATGGGCGTAGGCGATGATGATGACGAGGTCGCCGGGGCTGATCAGCCGGGCCGCCGCGCCGTTGATGCCGACGACTCCGGTGCCGCGCGGGCCTTCGATGAGGTAGGTGGACAGGCGGCTGCCGTTGTTGATGTCGACGATGTCGACCTTCTCCCCGGGCAGGAGGTCGGCCGCGTCCATCAGATCGCGGTCCAGGGTCAGCGAGCCGACGTAGTGCAGGTCGGCCTGGGTGACGGTCGCGCGATGGACCTTGGACTTGAACAGGGTGCGGTAGTACATGGCGTCTGCCTTTCTCGTACGTGTTCCGGCGCGGGGAGGTCGCCCGGGGGTGTGGGGTGGATCAGGTCTGTACGGCCTTGGTCTCCAGGAACTCCTCGAGGCCCGCGGTGCCGCCCTCGCGGCCGTTTCCCGACTGCTTGTAGCCGCCGAAGGGCGCGTTGGGGTCGAAGGGCGCTCCGTTGACCTGCACCTGTCCGGCGCGCAGCCTGCGGGCCATGGCGAAGGCGCGGTCCCCGTCGGCCGACCACACGGCTGCGGCCAGGCCGTACACCGTGTCGTCGGCGATCCGGAGGGCCTCTTCCTCAGTGTCGAACGCCTCGATGGCGAGGACGGGACCGAATACCTCCTCGTGGTGCACAGCCATGTCCGGGGAGACCCGCGACAGCACGGTGGGGCGCACGAAGAACCCCCGGGGCAGGTCGGCGGGCGGGTCCTCTCCCCCGGTGACGAGGACGGCTCCGGCGGCCCGGGCGTCGGTGATGTGGCGCCGTACCCGCTGGAGTTGCCCGGCGGACGCCAGTGGCCCCAGCCGCGTCCGCTCGTCCTTGGGGTCTCCCGGTGCCCAGCCGGAGGCCGTGTGGCGGGCCAGTTCCTCCACCTCGGCCAAGGCGGGGCGGGGCACGATCAGGCGGGTGAGGGCGGAGCAGGTCTGGCCGTTGTTGAGGAACGCCGACGCCATGACGGCGGGCACGACACGGGCCGGGTCGGCGTCGGCGAGCATGAGCGCGGGGCTCTTGCCGCCGAGTTCGAGCGTGACCTTCTTGAGGGTCTGCGCGGCCAGGGCGCTGACCCTGCGGCCGGTGCGCGTGGAGCCGGTCAGGGACACCACGTCGACTCCAGGGTGGACCGCCAGGGCTTCGCCCGCCTGCGGTCCGGTGCCGCTGACGAGGTTGAACACCCCGGGAGGCAGCCCGGCGGAGGCGATGACGTCGGTCAGCTCCCAGACGCTCAGGGGCGCGACCTCGCTGGGCTTGAGCACCACGGTGTTGCCCGCGGCCAGTGCGTAGGCGACCTTCGCCGCCGCCTGGTGCACCGGATAGTTCCACGGGGTGATGGCCGCGACCACTCCGTACGGCTCGCGGAGGAGCCGTGAGGGCCCCTGTCGCTGTTCGAAGGGGTACTCCAGGGCCGTACGGGCGGCGTGGTGGAAGCTGTTGACGGGCAACGTGACCTGTACGGCCCGGGAGAAGGACAGCGGGGTTCCGACGTCCTGGGTGATCAGCCGGGCCAGGGTCTCCGCGCGGCGGCCGAGCTCCGCGGCGATGGCGCGCAGCCACCCGGCCCGCTCCCGCACTGGTGTGGCCGCCCACCCGTCAGCGGCGGCGCGTGCCGCGCGCACTGCGGCGTCGACGTCCCGCGCGGTGGCGTCGGGCACGGCGGCGAGCGGTTCCTCCGTCGTGGGGTCGACGACGGTGAGCGAGCCGGTGTGAGGGCACGGCACCCAGGCCCCGTCGATGTACAGGCGGTCGTAGGCGGGCATGTGTATCTCCTCAGCTGGCACGGCTCGGGGCCACGCCCTCGGCGGGGAAGCGGTCGTGCAGCCACGCGGTGATGTCGGCCCGCGCCTGAGCCGCAGCGGACGACTCGCACATCAGGAAGAAGACGTGCAGCGCACCGTCGTAGCGTCGGACGGTGCCGGGTACGCCGCTGGTGCGCAGGTAGTGGCCGTAGGCCGTCGCCTCGTCGCGCAGCGGGTCGTACTCCGCGGCCAGGATGAGAGCGGGGGGAAGCCCCGTGTGCCGCTCGGCGAGCAGCGGTGCGGCGTACGGATGGGCCGCGTCCTGCGGGGAGGCGAGGTAGAGGTCCCAGAAGTGGGCCATGGCGGCACGGGTGTTGAGGTACCCCGTCGCGTATTGGCGGTAGGAGACGAAGGGAGAGTCCGCCGCCGGAGCGAGGCTCGGGCAGATCAGCAGCTGCGCGGCGATCGCTGGCCCGCCGCGGTCCCTGGACATCAGGCACGCCGCCGCTGCCAGGTTGCCTCCCGCGCTCTCCCCCGCGACCACGAGGCGCGCGGGATCGGCGCCGAGGTCCTCCGCCCGCTCGGCCAGGGCGGCGATCGCGGCGTACGCGTCCTCGGCGGGGCCGGGGAACTGGGTCTCCGGGGCGCGCCGGTACTCCACGCTGGCCACGACCGCGCCGCACGCGTTGGCCAGCTTCCGCAGGGGCTTGTCCACCAGCTCCACGTCTCCGGCGATCCAGCCGCCGCCGTGGAAGAACACCATCAGCGGGCGGGGGCCGGGGCGCGCGGAAGGGTGGTAGACACGCACCGGCAGCTCTCCGGCCGGACCCGGCACACGGGTCTCGGTGATCGCCCCGACCGGCTCGGCCTCGCCCTGGACCCGGCGCAGGCCGCCCATCAGCTCGCGGACCGCGGGCACGCCGACCGATTCCAGAGGGGGCACGCGCTGCTGGGAGAGGTGGTCCAGGAACGCCGCGGCTTGCGGGTGCAAGGGCATGGGGACTCCTACGGTGACGTGAGAGGGTGCGCGGGTGGCTTCAGGTCCGCGGGACCCGCGGGCCGGTAGTGGGCCAGGTTCACGCGGCGGGTGCGACGGCGGTACTCGGCCGTCTGGCCGGGCCAGTTGGTGGTGACGAAGGCGTTGTCGCCCCGGTACCAGTTGCGGCAGGTCGACCAGACGGTGGACCGCAGGCGGCGGCGCATCTCCGCCGTGAAGGTGTCCTCGGCGTCGGCGCGCACGTCGAGCAGCGGTCGGGTGCCTCGGCCGATGACGCGCAGCGCGTCGAGGACGTAGCGGATCTGGCTCTCGACCATGTGGACGACGCTCCCGGCGCCGACGTTGGTGTGCGGTCCGTACAGGACGAACATGTTGGGGAAGCCGGGCACCGTCATCCCCAAGTACGCCCTGGCGCCGTCGCGCCAGTGGTCGGCCAGTGCGCGCCCCTCGCGGCCGGTGACGTGCAGCGAGGCGAGGAAGTCCGTGGCCGAGAAGCCGGTGGCCTGGATGATGACGTCGACCGGATGCTCGCTGCCGGTCTCGGTGCGGATCGCGCCCTCGGTGAGGTCCGCGACAGGGTCGGTGACGAGCTCGACGTGGGGTTCGTTGAAGACGGGGTAGTAGTCGCTGGAGATCCCGATCCGTTTGCAGCCCACCTCGTCACGCGGGGTGAGGCGCTCGCGGATCGCGGGGTCGTGGACCTGCCTGCGCAGTTGGGCCGCGCAGCCGTAGGCGGTGAATCCCCGGGTCCGCCACCGCCGGGTCAGGCCGGGCACGGTCAGCTCGTTGAACAGCCACCACCCCAGCCGTGCCGTCTTGGCGCCGAGTCGGCCCAGAGGCCCGCCGACGGGGCGGTAGGTGCGCTGCCAGCGGGGCACCACGTAGGGGGCGGAGCGCTGGAACACCGTGAGGTGTGCCGCCTGCTTGGCCACCTGGGGCACGATCTGCAGGGCGCTGGCGCCGGTCCCGATCACCGCGACCCTGCGGTCGGTCAGGTCCAGGCCGTGCTCCCAGCGGGCCGAGTGGAAGATCTGTCCCGCGAAGCGCTCCGTGCCGGGCAGTCGCGGCGAGAAGGGGGTGCTCAGCTGGCCGCAGGCCGCTACCAGGACGTCCGCCTCGTAGGTGTCGCCGTCGTGCGTGCGCAGGTGCCAGCGTCGCGTGTGCTCGTCGAAGCGGGCCTCGCGGACCTTGGTGCCGAGGCGCAGATGGTCGTAGAGGTCGTGGTCGTCGACGCAGCCGTGCAGGTACCGCAGGATCTCCTGCTGCCCGGCGTACCGCTGTGACCAGGCGTGCGGCGCGAACGAGTAGGAGTACAGCGGGGCCGGTACGTCGCAGGCGGCGCCGGGGTAGGTGTTGTCGCGCCACACGCCGCCGATGTCGGCGGCCCGCTCCAGGATCGTGAAGTCGTGGTGGCCCGCCCGCTTGAGGGCCATGCCCAGGCCGAGGCCGCTGATGCCCGCTCCGATGATGACCACCTGGACCGGACGGCCGCGGCGCCGAGCGCGGCGAGCGCGGTTCACGGCGTGGTCCGTCGGGGGGCGGGCGCGATGTTGTGGTTGAACCGCAGCACGTTCTCCGGGTCGTACGCCGCCTTGACCCGGGCCAGGCGCGCGAGGCGGGGCTCGTCCCAGAAGGCACGGACGCGGTCCGTCTCGTCGTCCTCGGACGTGGTGTTGAGGTAGGTGTTGCCGTGGCCGAAGGTCTTGAGCAGCGAGCTCACCTTCTTGACCCAGGCGCGGCAGCGGTCCGAGTCAGCGGGGTCCTGCCACTGGCAGATCACATGGATCAGCCAGCTGTCCTCGCGGTGCGCGAACGCGGTGGCGTCCGCGGGGACATCGGTGGCGGCCGTGTCGAAGGGGTGGACGTTGAGGGTGGTCAGTGTCGAGGGCAGATCGTCGCCGATGGCCGCGATGGCCGCGATCTGCTCCGCCCCCAGGGCGGGCAGGAACTCGCTGGTCCAGTAGTGCAGATTGCCTGCGGGGGTGAAGGCGTCCAGCATCGACTGCACGGCCACCAACGGCATCGGGCCGATGCTGTCGTACAGCGGGCTGCCGAAGTCCCGCAGGGGCTGCACGGTCCGCCAGGCGTCCTCCATCGGGCCGAAGTAGCGCACGAACAGGGTCACCATCGGCAGGCCCTGGAACTCCTCGGGCACGAAGTCCGCCTCGGGGGCGTGGAGGAACAGCGCGTCCGCGCTCAGGTGCGCGGGGCTGGTCGCGCTGAAGTCCCGCAGGAACGTGAGGACTTCCTCGGCCCGTTCGACGGGGTGGGCGAGGAAGCCCGCCAGCATCATGGGCCCGACCGGGTGTGCCTGGAACTCGAAGGAGGTGACCACGCCGAAGTTGCCACCGCCGCCGCGCAACGCCCAGAAGAGCTCCTCGTGGCTGTCGGCGCGAGCGGTCACCAGCTCGCCGTCGACGGTGACCACGTCGGCGGACAGGAGGTTGTCGCAGGTCAGGCCGTACTTGTGGAGCATCATGCCCACGCCGCCGTTGAGGGTGAGCCCGGCGATGCCGGTCTCCGACATCTGCCCCGTCGGAATCGCCAGGCCGTACAGCTGTGTCTCCCGGTCCACGTCGCCCAGCAGCGCTCCGCCCTGGACGCGCGCGGTGCGGCGCTCGGGGTCGACGTGCACCCCGCGCATGAGGGACAGGTCGATGACGAGCCCGTCGTCGCACATCGCGTGCCCCGCGACGCTGTGTCCGCCGCCCCGCACGGCGATCAGCAGGCCCTCTTCCCGGGCGAAGCGCACCGCCGCGACGACGTCCGCAGTGCCCAGGCACCGGGCGATGGCCGCGGGGCGCTTGTCGATCATGGCGTTGTAGAGCCGACGTGCCGTGTCGTACCCGGCGTCCCCCGGCCCCACCACCTCGCCCAGCAGCTTGCCGCGCAGGCGGTCGAGCGCACCGTCCTTCATGACGACTCTCCAGACTTTCGAGGCGAAACCGCGGACATGTCCTGCGCACCTACGGAGCGCGCGTCCGCTCCTTCACCCGGATTCGGGTTCTTGCGCCGCTTCCGGTAGTTCTCCAGGAATTTCACGAAGGCGTGGTGCATGTCGTCGGGAATTTTGGTCAGGACTCCGCGCTCCGCATCGACGAACGCATGGACGGTGCGCGCCTCGGCGATGAACTGCCCGCCGTTCTTCCGGTAGATCTCGTAGTAATAGGTGAGGGTGCCGGGCGCGGCCGCCCACGTCCTGATCACCAACTCGTCGAGGTACTTGGCGGGCTGGTGGTAACGGACGTACAGATCGGTGGTGGCGATCTGGTACTTGCGGTAGTCGGCGCCCACGTCCAGGGCGAACTTCTCGCGCCCGAGGTCGAACCAGGGAATGTAGCTGGCGTAGTAGGCGTGCCCCTGAAGGTCGCACTCCCCCCAGCGGACGCGCGCCGCGGCCGCCACGCTGACGTCACGCATGATGTGGGTGGCCGACTGCACGAGACGTGGCATGGTCTCCTCGCTCCTCTCCTCAGGCGCTTTCGCACCTCGGGGCCGCAACGCAGCGGTCAGCGCTGCGCCGTCCGCCGCCAGACAAACGCAGGAAGAGGCCGCGGGCACCGAATCTTTCCGCTTCGTTTCTTCAATTGCGCGAATCTTTCGGCGGCCGCACGCGGCTCTCCGGAGCCTGACGGGAATATTGCACGTCCGTTGACAGGAGATCGGCGTCGACCTTAGCTTCAGGGCGTCTTGAGAAGCCGCCCCGAAGAATCCGGAGCCCTTTCCGCACGGGGCCCTCTTCCTTCTCCGAAATCGCCTCCCTTCCGAACGGGCGGACACCAAGCCATGAACATTCCTCACGCAGCCGGGCGGATCCCGGCGGCCCTTCATTCAGCGGGTGTGGATCTGGTGGACCTGCGCCGCTGGGAGCTCGCCCTCGCACGGTGCGGGGAGGGGCTGACGCGGCGGTACTTCGCACCTCAGGAACGGCGCGCCGCACGAGAACTCGCCACCGCCGAGCGGGGCTTCGTAGAGATCCTCGGCCACCTCTTCGGTGTGAAGGAAAGCGTCGTCAAAGCGGTGGGCGGCCTGCCGCCCACCGCGCGCCTCGCGGACATCCACGTCGAGATCGCCGCCGACGGCGACGACGAGGAACCCTGGACCGTGCGGCTCAGCGGCCCCCTGGGCGAGTGGGCCCGGGCCGAGCGGCTCGACGTGGTCGGGGCGTCGACGCCCCTGGGGTCCGGCATGGCTCTCGCCTGGGCGGCGACTCAGGACGCGGGGCCCCGCGCATGAGCCCGACCGTGGCCTTCGTCTTCCCCGGACAGGGAAGCCAGTTCCCCGGCATGGGCTACGAGATGGAGCGGTGGGGGCGCCGGGCCGACGCCCTGGGCAGCCAGGCGGAGGATGTCACCGGGCTGCCGGTGCGTGCCCTGATGAAGCGCGCCGACGCCGCGGCGCTCGCCGACCCCGAGGTGGCCCAAGTGCTGGTCCTCACCTGGTCCCTGGCCGCGCTGGAGCAGCTGCGCGAGCACGGCTGGAGGCCCGCCGTGGTCGCCGGCCACAGCCTGGGCGAGTACACGGCGCTGGTGGCGTGCGGCTGCGTCGACCAGGAGACCGCGCTGTCCCTGGTCGCCCGCCGCGGCAGGGCGATGGCGGCCGCGGCCGCCGCCCGCAGGGGCGCCATGGCCGCGATCGTCGGCCTCGCGCCGCAGCGGGTGCAAGGGCTGTGCCGTGCCGCCTCGGTCGACGGCGAGGTCGCGGTCGTGGCCAACTGGAACTCGCCGCGCCAGCTGGTGGTGGCCGGGAGCCGGGCCGCGATCGAGCACGTCGTCGCCGCCGCGCGGGCCGCCGGTGCCCTGCGGGCCCGGCCGCTGCCCGTCGGCGGCGCGTACCACTCGCCGCTGATGGACAGCGCCCATCAGCGGCTCACCGAGCACCTCGCCGATGTCCCGCTCGCCCCGCCCGCCATCCCGTTCGTCTCCAGCATCACCGGCCTGCGCGTCACCGACGTCGAGGCCTACCGCCAGGACCTCCAGGCGCAGATCGTCTCCCCGGTGCGCTGGCTGGGCGTCATGCGCACCCTGGCCGCGTGCGGCGCGGACACCTACGTCGAAGCGGGGCCGGGACGCGTCCTGCACGGCCTCGCCCGCGAGATGGCCCGCACGGCCCAGCACCTGACGACCGGGGACGCGCTGCGTCGCACGCCCGCGCCGCCCGAACCGGTGGCCCCCCGCCGCACCGCATCCCCCTCCAGCAAGGAACAGTGACGTGAGCGATCTCCAAGGGCGCGTCGCCCTGGTCACCGGAGCCACCCGGGGCATCGGACTTGCCGTGGCCGTCGAGCTGGCCCGCGTCGGCGCCACGGTCCTCATGAACCACCGCGGGAAGCCCGAGCAGGCCCGCGAGGCCCTCGCCCGGGTGCAGGCGATCCAGCCCCGGGCCCGGCTGCTCCAGGCCGACGTCGCCGACGGCGCCGCCATCGAGGACATGTTCCGTTCCATCAGGCACGATCACGGTCGCCTCGACGCCTTCGTCAACAACGCGGGCATCACCCAGGACGGCTACGCGCTCATGATGGGCGAGGCCAAGTGGCGCAAGGTCATCGACACCAACCTCACGGGCGCGTTCCTGTGCACGCGTGCCGCCGCCCGCCTCATGGCGCGGCGCCGCACCGGTTCCATCGTGACCGTGAGCTCGACGAGCGCCGTACGCCCCCCGGTGGGCCAGGCCAACTACGCGGCGGCCAAAGCCGGGAGCGTCGCCCTGACGCAGGCGCTCGCCAAGGAACTCGGCCCCTACGGCGTCCGGGTGAACTGCGTGGTGCCCGGCTTCATCGACACGTCGATGACGCGGCAGATCCCCTCGGACCGCCTCGCGGAGCACCTGCGGCACGTGCCGCTCGGCCGCATCGGCCAGCCCCAGGAGGTCGCGTCCGCCGTGCGGTTCCTGCTCAGTGACGCGGCCGCGTACATCACCGGGTCCTCCGTCGTCGTCGACGGCGGCCTCATCTGCTAGCGCCGCGCGAGGGCCGTGCCCCGCCGTCCATGCCCCGCGACCGACCCCACCCCTCACCCCAGCCACCCAAGGGAGAACACCATGGTGATGACACTCGCCGAGGCGACCCGCCGAGCGGCCGCCCGGCAGGACCTGTGCGCACAGGTCAAGACGCTGCTGGTCGAACGGCTCGCCCTGAACGTCGACCCGCGCTCCATCGGCGACGACCAGCCGCTGTTCGGCCGCGGCCTGGAACTCGACTCCATCGACACCCTCGAACTGGCCATGGCCGTGGAGGACACCTTCGGCGTGACCGTCACCGACGACGACACCCACAGCCTGCTGTCGCTCAACCGGCTGGTCGACCACATCGAAGGCGCCCGCGCATGACCGGCCCGCTCCCCCTGCCGCCCGGCGGCGCGGTGCTCGGCGCCGACGACATCGCCCGGCTGCTGCCGCACCGCTACCCCTTCTTCCTGCTGGACCGCGTCACGGCCCTCGAACCCGGCACGAGCGCGGAGGCGGTCAAGAACGTCACCGCCTCCGACGCCGTCCTTGCCGGTCACTTCCCGGGCCGCATGCTCTACCCGGGAGTCCTCCTGGTCGAGTGCGTGGCACAGCTCGCCGCGGTCATCTACGGCAGCGCCGCCGCCCGGTCGGCGACGGGAGACCTCGTGGCGGACGTGGCCGACCGGGTGGGCTATCTCGCCGAGATCCGTCAGGCCAAGTTCCTCAAACCCGTTCTTCCCGGCGACCAGGTGACCGTACGCGCACGCAGCGGTCCTCGCCTCGGTGGTCTGATCTCGGTCACCGGCCAGGCGGCGGTGGGCCGGGAGCTGGTGATGACCGCGCGTCTGGCCGTCACCGAACTCGCCCCGTGACACCGCCGTGGCGCCCTCCCGCCCCGCCGCACCTCATCCCTCCCTCGGTACCGGTTCCCGTACTGACTCCCGTACCGACCGCATCTGTCGACCCCCCTTGGAGACGCCACCATGACCACTGACCTCCCCACCACCACCGATGAGGAGTACACGGCCCTGCGTGAGGGGGTCGGTCTCGTCGACTACGAAGGCGCGGGCCTGCTGACCGTCACCGGGCCCGACGCCACGGCCTACCTGGGACGGGTCGGGACGCGCGGCGTCGACTTCCTCCTGGAGGGCCAGAGCACCTCCTCGCTGCTCCTGCGCGAGGACGGCACCATCGTCGCCGAGGCGCTCATCCACTGCCGCGGCACCGACTACCTCGTGGAGATCTGGCCGGACCAGGCCCCCGCCGCCACCGCGCGGCTGCTGGCGGCCGCCGCGGAGCACCCCGATGTCACCGTCGAGGACATCAGCACGCGCTGCACGGTCCTCGGCATCGAAGGGCCCTCCTCCTTCACGATCGCGCAGGCGTACCTCGACTTCCCCATCGCCTCGCTGTCGTACCGCAGTTGCGTCGGCGTCGAGTGGGCGGGGAACGCGGTGACGCTCTCGCGCACCGGTGTCACCGGGGAGTACGGCTACAAGTTCTTCGTCCCCTCCCCGCACGCGGCGACGCTGCGGGCGGAGCTCAGCGCGCGGGGCGCGGTGGAGTGCGGCAGGCAGGCGCTCGACATCTGCCGCATGGAGGTCCGCTTCGCCAGCCACGAGCACGAGCACACCGGCGGCCCGGTGACCCCCTTCGACGTGGGCCTGCAGTGGATGCTCGACCCCGACCAGGACCACGTGGGACGTGAGGCCCTCGACGAGCGGCGCCCGCACGAACACCGCTCCCCCGTGTGCTGGGCCGCGGAGCCCGAGCTGGACGCGGCGCCCGGCCGGGGCACCCCGGTCGCGGTCGAGGACGCCGAGGTGGGTGCCGTGACGCACTGCGTGTGGTCCCCGCGGCTCGGCCGCTTCATCGGCACCGCCGCCGTCGACCCCGAGGTGGCCGCCTCGGGCCAGGAGTTCCGCCTGGCGGGGACCGGTGCGGTGGTGCGGACCGTCTCCGCGCCCTTCCTGACGGCCACCAGCCTCGGCGTCGCGCTCGACTGAGCCCCTTTCCGTACGCGGCTCACCCCGGCCACGACCGTGGCCGCAGCGAACAGGAGAAACCATGAGCTCCAGCACACGGCGCGCGCAGAGCGTCGCCGTCACCGGGATCGGCATCAGCTGCGCGCTCGGCACCGGCGCGGAGCAGGTCTGGCGGGCCGTCCAGAGCGGCGCCCACGGCATCGGCAAGACCGAGCGCCTCGATGTCTCCGCCCTCAGCTGCCGCTACGCGGGCGAGGTGCGGTCGGTGCCCGCCGGGGTGCGGCGCGTCGGCATGCGCCCCGACCGCGCGACGCGCCTTGCCCTGGCCGCCGTGCAGGAGGCCGTCGAGGGCGCGCACCTGAGCCTGGCCGACCACGACTCCTACCGGGTGGGCGTGGCGGTCGGCACGTCCGTCGGCGGCCTGGAACACGGCGAGCGGTTCCACTGGGACATCCTCAAGGGCGGCCCCGGCGCGGCCGGGCGGCACCGGCTCACCAGCTATCCGCTGTACACCTCGGCGGACGCGATCAGCGTGGCGTTCCAGCTCAGGGGCCCCAAGGTGGTGCTCTCCAACGCCTGCGCGGCCGGGTCCAACGCGATCGGCTATGCGGTGGACGCCATCCGTGAAGGGCGCGCGGACATCATGATCGCCGGTGGTGTGGACGTGCTCGACCTCCTCTCCCTCGCCGGGTTCGACAGCCTCCACGCCCTCGACACCGAGCCCTGCGCCCCCTACTCGCGCAGCACGGGCACCAGCCTCGGCGAGGGATCCGCCTTCCTCGTCCTGGAGGCGGAGTCCCTCGCCCAAGGCCGCGGCGCCGCCGTCCTCGGTCACGTCCTCGGCTACGCGACCACCAGCGACGCCTACCACGCCACGGCTCCCGACCCGGCGGGCAACGGCGCCTACCGCGCCATGCGCCGCAGCCTCGCCCAGGCCTCGCTCACCCCCGAGGACGTCGACTACGTCAACGGCCACGGCACGGGCACTCCGACCAACGACAAGGCCGAGACCAAGGCGGTGGCCGACCTCTTCTCGCCCGCGCCCCCGGTGCCCATGAGCAGCACCAAGTCCCAGGTGGGCCACATGCTCGGGGCCGCCGGTGCCATGGAGGCGGCCACCTGTGTCCTGGCCCTGCGCGACGGGGTCCTGCCGCCCACCGTCAACGTCGCGGAGCCCAGCGGCCTCTCCCGCGACGTCGTCGCCAACCACGCCCGCCCGCAGGCCCTGGACGTCGTCGTCTCCAACTCCTTCGCCTTCGGCGGCAACAACTGCTCCCTCGTCCTCGGCCGCCGCCCGGCACCCCCCGCGGAGGTGCCCGACCACCGCGTGGTCATCACCGGCGCCGGTCCCGTCACCGCGCTGGGCAGCGGCCGTGAGGCCTTCCTCGACGCGCTGCGCGCGGGGACCAGCGCCATCGGGGCCGCCCGGCTGACCGATCTGTCCCTGTCCCGCACCCGCCGGGCCGCGGAGCTCGACAGCGCCGAGTGCCGACGCCATGTGGACCCGGCCTACGCGCGGCGCCTCGACCAGATCGGCCTGCTCACCCTCGCCGCGAGCCGTCTCGCCGTACGCGACGCCGGTCTGCGGATCACGAAGGCCGACGCGGAGCGCACCGGCATGGTCTTCGGCACCTTCAGCGGGCCCATGCAGACCGTCGCCCAGCTCAGCGAGACCATCGGCACCGCGGGCCCGCACCGGGTCAACCCCCGGCTCTTCCCCAACTCGGTCATGAACGCGGCGGCCGGTCACGCCTGTCTCGCCCTGCAGATCCGCGGCCCGCTGTCCACCCTGGCCACCGGCTGCGTCTCCGGCCTCAGCGGCCTGGCCTACGCCGCCGACCTGGTGCGGCGCGGCGAGGCCGACGTCATGCTCGCGGTCGGCGCGGACGAGCTGACGCCCCTGCTCCACTGCGGCTTCGACCGCCTGGGCCTGCTCTCCGACGACGCCCTTCGCCCCTACGCCGCCTCGGCCGGTGGCACCGTGCTGGGCGCGGGCGGCGCCGCGCTGGTCGTTGAGTCGCTTGAGCACGCCCTGCGGCGCGGGGCGACGATCCTCGCCGAGGTCAAGGGCCACGCGGTGACCTCGGACGCCTACCGCGTCGCCGGGAACGACCCCTCCGGCGCGGCCTGGGCCGAAAGCTTCACCCGCGCCCTCGACCACGCCGACATGGCTCCGGACGACATCGGCACGGTGTACGGCGACGCGCGCGGCACGGCCGCCATCGACACCGCCGAGGTCGCCGCCGTGAGCCGGGTGTGGCAGCCCGGGCGGGTGCGGCTGAGCAATCTCAGCCCGTACGTGGGGCACGTGCACAGCACCACCTCGCTGATGTCCGCGGTCTGCGCCACCGAGACCGTACGCACCGGCTGGAGTCCCGACGTCCCCCTTCCGTCCGCGCCCGGGAACGTGACCCCGTACCTCCGGGCCGGTGCCGAGGCGGGCCGGGCCTGCCTGGTCACGGCCGCCAACTGGGGCGGTACGTACGCCTCCCTCGTCCTCGCGCCGTACACCGGCCCGGCGGCGACGGCCCGGACGGCGGTGGGGTGATGGCCGCACCCGCACCCGCCCTCACCCTGCTCTCACCCGCGCAGATCCCCGATCCGGACGACGCCCGCTGGCACAACTGGCTCACCGCCGAAGAGATCTCCTTCAGCCACGGCTTCCACCGTGCGCACGAGCACCTGGCGGCACGCAGGGCCGCGAAGGCCGCCGTCGCGTCGCTCCTGGGCCTGCCGCCCGACCCCCGGCTCTGCCGGGCGCTCGAAGTGCTCCGGGCGCCCGGTGCCGGACCCGTCCTCCGGCTCGGCGCCGCCGCCACACACCAGCTGCGCAGTAAGGGCCTGCCCCACCCCCGCGTCTCCCTGACGCACGCCAGGGGCCACGCCGCGGCGCTCGCCTGGCTGCCGGTCCCGCAGGCGGCCGCGCGATGACCGCGGGAAGCCAGGTCGCCCTCGTCACGGGCGCGCTGGGCGGCATCGGCCGGGCCGTCACCGAGCACTTCCTCGCGCGCGGCATGGGCGTGCTGGTGACCGACCTGGACGGCGAGGCCTGCCGCCGGGCCGCACTCGACCTCAACGGCGCGGGCGGCCCCGGCCGCGCGCTGGGCTGTGGCCTCGACGTCACCGAGCCCGAGGCGTGGGACCGGGCGACCCGGCTGGCCCGGCGCCGCTTCGGCCGCCTCACCGTCCTGGTCAACAACGCCGGAGCCCTGGGGCACCAGCCGCTGGAGGGCACGAGCGAGCAGGAGTGGGCCCGCGTGGTCCGCGTCTGCCAGCGCGGCACGTTCCTCGGCATGAAGGCCGTGGCCCCGTGCCTGCGTTCCGCGGGTGGCGGCGCGATCGTCAACGTGGCCTCGGTGTACGCCCTCGTGGGCTCGGGCGCCTCGTTCGCGTACCACGCGGCCAAGGGCGCCGTCCGGTCCATGACGACCGCTGCGGCCGTCGAGCTCGCTCCCGGCGGGATCCGGGTGAACGCCGTCTATCCCGGCATGGTCGCCACCTCCATGACGAGCTCCGCCCCGGCACGGTTCGTGCAGCGGGCCGTCGACGCGACACCGCTGTGCCGTGCCGCCCGCCCGGAGGAGGTAGCGGCCGCGGTCGGCTTCCTGGCGTCGCCCGCGGCCTCCTACGTCACGGGCGCCGAACTCGTCGTCGACGGCGGCTACACCGCCCGCTAGGGCCTGTCCGACCGGCAGTACCGCACTCATGAAGGGCCGTAGCGCTCATGTCCCTTGCGTCTTGTCGCCGACCGTGGTCGGTCCTCGCGGTGCTGTGCACCGGCTTCTTCGCGATCGTCATGGATACGACGATGGTCAACGCCGCGATCCCCGTCATGATCGGCGAGTTCGAGGCTGGCCTCGGTGAGGCGCTGTGGGTGGTGAACGCCTACGTCCTGACCTACGCGGCGCTGCTGATCACCGGTGGACGGCTGGGCGACCGCTTCGGCCCCAAGCGGCTGTACCTGGCGGGCCTCGCGGTCTTCACGGCCGCGGCGGGCTGGTGCGCGACGGCCGACAGCATCCGCGAGTTGATCGCCCTGCGCGTGGTGCAGGGCCTGGGCGCGGCTCTTTTGACGCCGCAGACCAGCGCGTTCATCACCGTCCTCTTCCCGCCCCGGCTCCGGGGCACGGCGTTCGGCGTCTGGGGCGGTGTGATCGGCCTCTCGGCCGTGGCGGGGCCCCTCGCGGGCGGGGGCCTGATCGCGTGGGCGGGCTGGGAGTGGATCTTCCTGGCCCATGTGCCGCTCGGCTGCGTCGCCTTCGTCCTGGCGGCCGTGGTCGTGCCGGACCACCGCTCGCGCGTCCCGCACGGCTGGGACGTCACCGGCACGCTCCTGGTGACGGCCGGTCTCGCGGTGTTCTGTTGCGGGCTGTTGGAGTACGGCCGCCCCGGCGGCACGGCGTCGGTGCGCTCCGGAACCTGGGTGGGCGTCGGCGCGGCCCTGCTGGTCGGCCTCGTCGTGCAGCAACGGCGCACGCGGGGCGAGCCCTTGGTGCCGCGGGCCCTCTATCAGCGCCGCGTCTTCGTGAGGGTGGCGGTCGTCGGTGCCGGTGTCCACTTCGCCGTGGTCGGCACCGCGCTGCCGCTGCTGCTCTACCTCCAGAACATCCTGGGCAACGATCCGCTGGCCGCCGCGACGATCACCGCTCCCTCCGCCCTCGCCGTCGGTGTCGTCGCCGTCGTGGTGGGCAGGTGGAGCCAGGGCGCGCGCACGGCTCGACTGCTCGGCGTGGGCGTGCTGGTCTACGCGGCGGGACTGGCGCTCACCGTCCTGTGCGCCCCGCCCGGCATGAACGCGTGGCAGTTGCTCCCGCCGATGCTGCTCGCCGACGCGGGCATCGGCTGCACCCTCGCCCCGGTGACGGCCATCGCCTTTCAGAGCGTGCCTCCTTCCCTGGCATCCGGCGCGTCGGGGGTGCTCAACACCGCGCGGCAGATCGGTGGCGTCCTGGGCGGGGTCGCCGTCGGCTCCCTGCTGCGCCTGCGGCTCTCCGCCGACCTGCCGGGGCACGCCCGCGCCGCGGCGGAGGACCTGCCGTCCCGGCTGCGCGCGCCCTTCACCGACTCCCTGCTCCGCCTCTCGGGCGACAGCCTCACGCGGCCCGCGGCTCCGGCCGACCTGTCCCCGCGCGAGGCAGGCCTCTTCGGGGACTTCACCGACGCCGTCTTCCAACAGACGTTCATCAGTGCCTGGCGCACCACGATGGCACTTCCCGTCGGTGTCCTGCTGCTCTGCTACGTACTCAGCCGACGCCTGCCCCTTGAATCCCCTCTCCCCATACCACCGCAAGGAAAAGGAAAGAAAATCCCTCACCCTTCGAAGAGTCTCTAATCTGATCGGGGGCAGAAAGGAAAAAAGCCCCGCCGTGCAATTCCCGGAACATTTCACAGCACATCGAGAAGGAAGGGCTTCCATGTCGAACACCCCCAGCAAGATCGCCCGGATCCTCTGCTCCGCCGCCCTTGTGGGCGCGGCGGGCGTCGCCGTCGCGGGTCCCGCGCAGGCGGCCTCGCAGGCCCCCTCCTCGCAGACCAGTGCCGCCCCCCAGGGGCAGTACGTGCACTTCCAGGGCAAGCTCACGGCCGTGGCGGACGACCACGTCAAGGTTGCCACGGGCGGGACGGTCGTGACCGTGCTGCTCACCGGTGACGCCTACTGGATCGGCGACCTGAAGGTCGGCGCCCA
Source organism: Streptomyces sp. NPDC053474 (assembly GCF_044544845.1). Lineage (NCBI taxonomy): Bacteria > Bacillati > Actinomycetota > Actinomycetes > Kitasatosporales > Streptomycetaceae > Streptomyces > Streptomyces sp. NPDC053474. The sequence goes on along the minus strand of NZ_JBITXV010000009.1, from coordinate 73,699 downwards.
GGCCGACGTCACGGCCGCCCTCGACGAGGGGGTCTACACCGCCAAGGTGATCGTCACCTGGTAACCCCCGCCGCTCCGCCCGCCCGGGGCCCGCGCCAGCGGACCCCGGGCGGTTCTTCTTGCCCGGGAGCGGGGCCCGCCCCGGAGAAGGAAATCCAAAACGCCGAAAGATCAACGAAATTAAACCAATCGCTGAAGCACAGGAAGAATATCGTTCGGAATGCCAGATCGCCTTTCCGGATACCTGCTCAATTTCCCGCAAGGGAATCCGGAACCAACATCGTGGAGTGCAGTATGAACAGATACCGGAACCTTTCGGTCAAGCTGGCGTCAGTCGTCGTCGGGCTGGTCGGCATCATGGGTGCGTTCGCTTCGACAGCTCAGGCGGCTTCGGCGGACCCGTCGCCCGTGAGGGCCGTCAGCACCCGGGCCGCCAACCCGGCCGAGGTCACGCAGTTCTTCGGCCGGATCACCGCCTTCAAGGACGACTACCTCGAACTCGCCACGCAGAAGGGGCAGATGCGCTTCAGCCTCCGGCACGGCGCCGACTACTGCGGCCCCATGCGCGTCGGCGTCTACGCGCTGGTGGAGGCCACCTTCGTGAACGGCGAGTGGTACGCGAAGCGGATCCAGGCCCGGGGATAGCGGATACCAGCTCGGATGCGGCCTCTGCCGGGGAAACCTCCGGCAGGGGCTCACGTGTGCCCGCGCCTCCCGTGGCGACCGGCCGCCTCACCGAAGTGGACCGTCGCCGAGGTGGGCGTCGAGGGCCCGGGACACGTCGGCGCGGTTGACGACCCGCAGTTTCTTCAGGGTCCTGGCGACGTGGTGCTCGACCGTGCGCACCGAGAGGCAGAGCGCCTGGGCGATGTCGCGGTTGCTGGCGCCTTCGGCGAGGAGCCGGGCCACCTCGACCTCCCGTGGCGAAAGGCCCTCCCCATAGCCACGCCTCCCGGGTGTGGCGGGGCGTTTGGCACCCGCCCGCCGCAGGGCGTGCCGACACCGGGCGAGGTCGGCGGTGGCCCCCAGCCTGCTGTAAGTGTCGAGCGGTTCGTCGAGCGAAGCGGGCTCCGCCTGCTCCTCCGGACCGCCGTGGCACAGCGCGAGCAGTTCGGCGGCCCGGGCGGCGAAGTAGGGCCTGCCGATGGTCCGCCACCTGTCGCGGGCCTGCTGGAACCACCGGGCCGCGCTCGCGGGGTCGGTGCTCTGCTCCAGTACGCCACGGGCGACGCAGAGTTCGGCGTCCGCGGCAGGCGCGACATAGCTTCCCCGCGCCGCCAGGGCTTCGGCCACCAGGTCCTGCGCCTTGGCACGGTGACCGGTCGCCAGGCCCGCGCGGACCGCCGCCTGGACCGTGCCCAGCGGCTTGTACCAGATCTCGGCGGACCGGAGCAGCCGCAGCGCGGGCCCGAGCGCCTCCCACGCCTTGTCCGGCTCGTCGCGGGCGAGATGGAGCTCGGCGGTCGCGGCGGCGGCGTGCAGGAAGCACACGGTCCCGCCGATGCGTTCGGCCGCGCGGCGGGCGAACTCCAAGTGTTCCATCGCCGTGCCCCACTGCCCCTTGCAGACCGCCAGGCTACCGCCGATGAGGGCCTGTTCCCGCTGGGCGATCGCCATGTCGGGGCAGGTCGTGTTCAGCTCGTCGAGGCGCTCTTCGAGGCCGGACCAGGCTCCGGCGAACCAGTCGCACCGCAACAGCTGGGTCCGGGCGTAGCACTCCAGGGAGGGGTTGACGCCGTCGGCCGTCAGCCGCGCGACCTCGTGGAGCACCGCGGCCGCGCGTGCGTCCTCTCCCCGGTTCAACGCGTTCGACCCGACGTTGTACAGGGTGATGAGTCGCTGTCTTCGCGCCTCGGGGTGCGGAGAGGACCGCGGCAGGGCGTCGACCAGTTCCCACAGGCGGGCGTCGCCCTTGCGGGACATCAAGAAGAGCTTCGCGCCTTCGAGTTCGGCCAGCCGGGCCTCGTCCTGGCAGCCCCGCAGGGCGTGCTCGGCCCGGACCACCCATTGATCGAGCTCGGCGGCCGTCTGCGTGCGCTCGTAGAAGATCGCGCCGAGCATTCCGGACGCAGCGTGCGAGGGCCACGGTCCGAGCTCCTCCACCGCCTTCATCAGCTCGCGGTACGAGGCCTTGTCGCCCGCGTGGTTCACGAGTACCGCGGCGAGCGTGAGCCGCACGCGGCCGCGGGTCTGGACGGGCAGGGTGGCGTCGTCCACGAGCCGCCGCATGATGGCCAGGTGGTGTGCGAAGCGCGTGAACTTGTGCGCGATGTCGCTCAGGGCGAGCGCGGCGCGTGAGCGCACCTCGGGCCGCACTCCGTCCTCGCCGAGGATGCCGTGCAGGAGTTGGGAGGCGATGCCGTCGTCCCCCATGCTGATGGCTTCGCGGGCCGCGGCCTCCGCCTCGCGCAGCCACGCCTGCTTGTCCCCCAGCGCTTTGGTGTGGTGGGCGATCTGGACGAGGGCGGGCCGCCGCTGTCCGCGCAGGACGCCGTGGGCCCGCTGGTGCAGGTGGATCCGCTGGGGGCCGGGAAGGTCTCCGTAGACGGCTTGCTGCGCGAGCACGTGCCGGAAGGCGTACTTGGCGGGTTCCGACTCGTGCAGGAGGGAGCGGTGCAGGGCTTGGGTGAGGGCGGCGGTGGCCTGCTCGGCCTCAAGGCCCGCCACCTCCGCAAGGACGTCCTGCGGCGCGGGGACCGCGAGGACGGCCGCGGCCTCCACGAGGCGGGCGGCGGACTCAGGCAGCTCGGCAAGGCGCTCGTGGACGGCTTCGCGCAGGGAGCGCGGCGCCGGTGACCGGCCCAGGAACTCCACTTCCTGTTCGAGCCCTTGGGCGGCGTCCTGCGCGGTGCTCCTCTTGCGCCGGTCCAGGAGGGTGAGCAGGTCCTCCTCCACCACCAGGGGGAGTCCGGCGCTGCGCCGGTGCAGGACCCGGCCCAGGGTGTGGCCCGCCACGCGTCCCACGACGCCCGAGGCCAGGGCCGTGACCTCGCGCGCGCTGAGCGGCTGGAGCCGGATCTCGCCGCCCGACACGCCGATCGGCCGCCGGTACGCGTTGCCGAGGACCGGCTCGGTGGGCGGCAGGTCCTCCGCGCGGTAGGTGAGGACGAGGCCGAGGCCTCCGGGGGGTTCCCGGGCGATGAGGAACAGCAGTTCACGCGTGGCCTCGTCCGCCCAGTGCATGTCCTCGATGACCAGCACGACCGGCTCGACCGCGCGCAGTACGGCGCGGATGCCCAGGACGAGCCGGAGGCGCTCGGGCATCGCCGACGTCGCCTGTCGGGAGTCGTCGAGGTGGGGGGCCAGGTCCGGCAGATAGGCGGCCAGCGTGCCGGTTTCGGGAGGCAGCAGGCAGTTCCGGGGCAAGTGCTCCGCCGCCTTGCCGACGGCTTGGAGGACGGGGCCGTACGGGAACGGCTCGCGCAGCGGGTAGCAGAGCCCCGTCGCGATCTGCGTACCGGAGGCCGTCAGGAGCAGTTCCGCCTCGCGGACGAGGCGTGACTTGCCGGAGCCCGCCTCGCCTTCGATCATCACCACCGAGGGCAGGCTGCGCAGGGAGGTGACGAGGTCTTCGAGCTCGCGCTCACGGCCGACCAGGGTGAAGCCGTCTCTCCGCATCCCCGAGATGTCCGCGGAAGTCACCGCCTGAGCCACCGGTTCTCGTCCTCTGCAGGGTGTGAACGGCCTACCCGAAACACCAGGCCAGACAGCCAGTTTAGCCAGCGCTGCCCCCTTCGTACGCCCGGCCGCCGGGGGCGCGCGAAGCGTGGAACGGGCGGGCCACAGCGCCCCTGGCGCCCAGCGAAACGGCACACGAGCGCACGAGCCCCCATCCATCCACGAGCACACGAGCACACCCCCCATCCAGCTCCACACCACGCAGTCCGTGCTCCCCGCCACGCAATAGGTGGTGCCCCGCATTGAACGCGCATCTATCCGCACGGTCCTCTGGGTGTCGACAGGCGCGATCCCGCCCAGCTCCGCTCAGCGGACCGAGGAGACAGAGATGACTCCGTTCGTCGACAACCGCAGCAACGTGGCACTGGAGACCAGGCCCGTGCTCAGCGCCCGCACCGACACCGGGCAGCCCCGGCGCCCGCACGGCGCGGAGCCTCCGGTGGCCGCCCCGCCGGATCCGGCGCCGCAGACCAAGGACGCCCGTACCGACCGGCGAGATCGCCGAACGCGACAGCCGGGGGGCTTCCGCGCCCTGCGGCTCCGGCTTCCGGCTGTCGCCGACGCGGTGCCCGGCGCCCGTCACCGGGTGCGCCGCTCCGTGATCGAGTGGGGCTGGGGCGACCAGGCAGACACCGTGGAACTCCTGTTCTGCGAGCTGCTGTCCAACGCCGTCAAGCACGCGGCGACGGGTTCCCGGACCGAGGAGACGGTCGAGGTCAGCGTCCGGCAAGGAGACGCCTCCCTGATCGTCACGGTCGACGACTCAGGGTCCAAGGGCACTCCCACGGTCGCCGACTCCCGCGTGGACGAGCTCGCGGAGAGCGGCCGGGGGCTGTTGCTGGTGGAGGCCATGGCCTCCGCGTGGGGCTGTAGCCGGACCCGGAAGGGGACCAGGACGTGGTTCCTGCTGGACCCGGCCGGTTCCGGGCTCCGCTGAGGCGGGCCCGGCCGCCGAGGGCGGCGACGCCCAGGCCTCCGCGATGCCCGGCTCCCCTCCCCCGGGGACGCTCGGCCGGGCGATGAGGCCTCACGAAGAGCACACGTCCCCCAGCGCCACAGGAAGACGCATACATGAGCCGCTTTCCCGCACCGCTTCCCCCGCACCCCGGCCGCTCGACGGGGTCGCCGAGGCACACGCCGCAGGCCGTGTCCCCCGCCGCGACAGGACGCCGGAGCATCCACCGCGCGACCGGGGGCATTCCGGCGCTGCGCTGGCCGGAGCAGGCCGCCGTGGTCCACGAGCTGCGCCTGCGCAAGGTGCCACGGCTCCTCCTGGTGCTCCCCGGAGAGCAGCCGCCGACGACCGTGGACCCGTTGGAGGACTGGGCGCGGCTTCCGGTCGACGAGCGGGAACTCCAGGTGCGCTGCGAGACCTTGCGGGCCAGGGCCTCGCTGCGCAAACCGGTGATCGACGCGCAGGACGTGCTGCGCTTCGCCGGGCGGCACCTGCCGCTGGCGGCGGGCGAGGCGGAGATCGTGCGCCACCTCGCCGAGTCCTACGGCTCCGTGGTCAGCCGTGAAGAGCTGGCCGCCCGGCTGTGGCCCGACGACGACAGCGGCCGTCGCAACGCGCTGGACGTCAGGATCCTGCGCACGCGCCGCCGGGTCGCCCCACTCGGCTTGATCATCAGCACGGTGCGGCAGCGGGGCTATCTGCTCCACGCCGAGCTCGACGAAGGAGCGGTATGAACGCCGAAGGCACCACCCCGATCGCGCGCTTCGGCCCGCTGGACCGGGGTGACGGCTGGGACAGCCCGACCGACCCCGGCGAGACGCTGGCGCACCTGGCCCGCCGGAACGCGGCACTGTGGCCCGAGGCGGCGGCGCTGCGCTGGCGCGACACCGTCGGCGACCGGCGTCACCTGACCTACGCCGAGGCCTGGAGCGACAGCGAGGGCACGGCGCGCGGTCTGCTGTCCCTGGGCCTCGTACCGGGCGATCGCGTGGCGGTGCTCAGCGGGCTGCGGCCCGAGTGGACGACGACGCTCATGGCCGCCGCGACGTCGGGCCTCGTCGTGGTGTCCCTGCTGCCCTCGACCGTCCCCGAGGAGATCGTCCACGTACTCGGTGACTGCGGCGCCCGCGTGGTGGTGTGCGAGAACGCGGCGCAGCTGGCGAAGGTCGAGGCCGCCTGGCACCGGCTGCCGCACCTGCGCCACGCCGTCCTGATGGACGCCCCGGCCGAGGTCTCGGACACCGGTCCCGTGGAGCACCCGGCGCGCACGGTGAGCCTCGGCGAACTCCGGGCCCGGGGGCGGGCCCACGTCAGCACGGCGGAGCTGCGACGGCTCTCGGACGCGGTCCGGGCCGAGGACCTGCTGGCCATCATCTACACCTCGGGCACCACGGGCCCCAAGAAGGGCTGTGCCCTCACCCACGGCAACTACGTCAGCGTCCTGCGGGCGCACCCCCGGCCACCGCACTGCCCCGGGGCCGGACGGGACCACAGCAACGGGACGATCTTCGTCGTCACGGGGCCGCACACGATCGCGATGCTCATGCAGGTCCTGGCCTGGTGGTCGCGGTACACGCTCGCCTTCCGCCGGGGCGGACCCGACGACAGCCTGGTGGACGAGATCCGTGCCGCACGCCCGCAGATCCTGCCGCTGGTCCCGCTGGCGCTGGAGCAGATCTACAGCGCGGTCCTCGCCACCTGGTCCGAGGCGGACGCGTCCCTGGCCCTGCAGGCGGCGCGGGCCGGTCTGGACGCACGTGAGCGCGTCCAGCGCGGGGAAGCCCTGCCGCCCCGCCTCCAGGAGTGGTTCGACGCGATGGAGGAGTCCCTGTTCGCCGAGGTGCGCGGGCACTTCGGGGGCGCGCTGCGACGGGCGACGGTATCGGGCGCGCCGGTGTCCCAGGAGATCCTCTCGTTCTTCCTGGGCTGCGGAGTTCCCCTCGTGGAGTGCTACGGGATGACGGAGACGGCGGCGGTGGCCACCACCAACACCCCCGACGCCTACCGCCTCGGGACCGTGGGCAGGCCCCTGCCCGGCGTCGAGGTCGCCACGGCGCCCGACGGGGAGGTCCTGATTCGGGGCGCCAACGTCTTCAGCGGCTACTGGGGCTCTCGCGAGGACGCGTTCGGCAGCGTGCGCGACGGCTGGCTGCACACCGGCGACCTCGGCAGCATCGACGCGCACGGATATCTGACGCTCACCGGACGCAAGAAGGAGCTGATCCAGCTCTCCCACGGTGTGGCCGTGACACCGCACCCCCTAGAGAGCGCGTTGCGTAGGCACCCGCTGATCTCCCATGCGGTCGCCTATGGGGAAGGCAAGCCGCATCTCGTGGTCCTCCTGACGCTCGACGAGCGGTACGCCCGGAAGTGGGCGGCCGAGCGGAGCCTGCCCACCGACATCCCGCGACTGACGCGGGAGCCGGTCCTGCGGGAGGAACTGGAGCGGACGCTCGCGGAGGCGAACGCCACCTTGCAGGAGTACTACCGAGCCCGGGCGATCACGGTTCTTGAGCGTGATCTGTCGTTGGAGGAGGGGGAGTTGACCATCTCGATGAAGGTCGCGCGGCACGTGGTGCACGCGCGGTTCCGTGCCATGCTCGAAGCGCTCTACGAGTGACGTCCCCTCTCTCACCTGGTGAAGCCGATGTCCTGGTAGACGATGGAGGCGAAGCCCTGGGCTCCCAGGTTGGCGAGCGAACGCTTCGACGCGACGATTCCCGGATCCTGGTAGAGAGGGATGTCCGCCGCTTCCTGCCAGATCAGGCGATCGGCCCGGTTGATGACGTCGACGGCCTTCCGCTTGTCCGTCTCGGTCGCCGCCTCGTCGAGCAGCGCGTCGATCCGCGACGTCCCGGTCCGCGAGAAGTTCAACTGCGTATCCTTCCCCTTGGGCTTCACGTAGAGGCTGCGGTTGACCGACACCGGGAAGGGCCTCGCGGTCCAACTCACCGTCGTCAGGTCGAAGTTGCCGGGGATGATGTAGCGCTCGAAGAGCACGTTGCCCGGCACGAGCGTGAGTTTCAGCCGGACACCAGCTGTGCGGAGCATGGCCTGGATGACCCGCCCCTCGTTCTGCGCCTCGGCGTCTCCGCTCATGGCCAGGTAGTCCAGTTCGAGCTTGTGGCCGTCCTTCTCGCGGACGGCGCCGTCGAGCCGCCACCCGGCGGAGGCGAGGGCCGCCCGGGCGGCCGCGGGGTCGTAGCTGCCGATCCGGCCGCCGTTGTCCTGGTAACCGGCCTGCTGGGGCAGGAGGAGGTGGTTGCCGAGCGGTTGTGCCTTCCAGTCGACCCCCTGGAGGGCGACCTCGGCGATCCGCCGACGGTCGATGGCCCGCGCCAGAGCCCGTCGCACGCGGGCGTCCCGCAGGATGGGGCTCTGCCCGTTCATCGTCAGCTGGTGGTGGCTCGCCGACCCGGCCCTCAGGAGCCGCGCGTGCGGTGTGTCCTGGGCGGAGCGGTACGCGGCGGCTCTCACCCCTACGTCGAAGAAGTCGACCTCACCATTGGCGAAGGCCCCCGCGTGAGCGGCCGGATCGAGCGCGCGGAACACGATCCTGTCGAGCATCGGAGTGTCGCCCCACCACTTCTCGTCGCGCACCACGGTCAGTGTCTTGGCGGTCTCGTCTCGCTGGGCGAACTTGAACGGCCCAGCCGTGACGGGTGCTGTGCCCTTGAATCCGTCGTTGAAGCCGCGGGCCGTACGGATGACGGACGCCGGGTACAGGGGCGTGAACAGCGAGCGCCACTCCCCGAAGGGCCTGGCGAAGTCGACGGTGACCTCCCGGTCTCCCCCGGGCCCCCTCGACACCTTCGCGATCAGGTCGTAGCCGGTGTGGGACACCGCGTGGAAGTCCGGATCCCTGCCGTTCTGCGCGCGCCAGCTCGCCTGGAAGTCCCGGTAGGTGATCGGGGTCCCGTCGGACCATCGCGCGTCGTCGTTGACGCGGTAGGTGACGCGCTGCCGCCCCGCCTTCGTGCGGGACACGGCGGAGACGAGGTAGTCGGGGTCCGGCGCCACCCGGCCGCGGTCGTCGCTCTTCATGAGGACGGGCATCATCGACTCCATGATGCGGCGTGTGTCGATGTTCCCGCCGTCGAGATGGCGGACGTTGAGGTTGTCCTGGATGACGCTCAGCGGCCAGTCGAGTACGCCTCCCTTCCTCAGGTCGGCGCGGTCGACGCGGTTGACCTGGCTCGCGGCCGGTCCCGCCGACGGGGGCTTGTCGTGGCGGGTCGCGCACGCGTTGACGAGCGAGGCGCAGACAGCGGCTGCGACCGCCGATGTGACTGCCGTGCGGGTAGGGCGCATGGGGCCGCCTTCCTGTGAACGTGACTACCGACTTCCGCCCCCGCGCGCCGGTCGGGCTCTTCGGCCGTGGGCGGCTGCTGCTGGTGGCCCTCAGCCCCAGTCCTCGCGAGGGCCGGGGAAGTGACAGGCCGCGGTGTGGTCCTCCCCCTGTGCCGAGGGCGTCGGGTCCTCGGCCTCGCAGCGTTTTCGCCGCTCGGGCGGTAGGTCGGCGTAGCGGGGGCAGCGACGGCGGAAGCGGCACCCGGCGTCGGCCTCGTCCGGCCCCTGGGCCTCGCCCGCCAGCGGGAGGCGCGCCCGGGCCCGCTCCCGTCTCGGCTCGGGCCGGGGCACGGCGGACAGCAGGACCTGGGTGTAGGGGTGGCTGGGCCGGGTGAGGACCGCGTGGGCGGCACCGGCCTCGACGACGCGTCCCCGGTGCATGACCGCGACGCGGTCGGCGAGGTAGGCGGCCACGGCGAGGTCGTGGGTGACCAGGAGGCAGCTGATGCCCAGCTCCGCCCGCAGCCGGTGCAGCAGGTTGAGCACGGTCGCCTGCGCGGAGACGTCCAGCGCCGCTACGGGTTCGTCGAGCAGCAGCAGCTTCGGCCGCAGGGCCAACGCCCTCGCGATGCCGACGCGTTGGGCCTGGCCTCCGGAGAGCTGTGCGGGGTAGCGGTCCTGGTGCTCCGCGCCGAGGCCCACCAGGTCGAGCAGGCCGCCGGCCCGGCGGGTGCTCGCCTCGCGGGTCCAGCCGTGCGCGAGCAGCGGCTCGCTGACGATGTCCTCGACGGTCATGCGCGGGTCCAGCGATGTCACGGGGTCCTGGAACACCATCTGCACCTCACGGCTCAGCCGCCGCCGCAGGCCGGGCGTCGCACGGCGGCTGTCCTGACCGGCCACCAGGACGGTGCCGGTCGCGTGCCGCTGCCGCTGCGGCGGCTCCACGACCTGTCTGAGGAGCGTGGTCTTGCCGCTGCCCGATTCACCGACGAGGGCGAGCGTCTCGCCCTCCCTGATGTCCAGGCTGACGCCGTCCACGGCCCGTACCGGGTCCGTCCTGGACCACCCCGACGTCGAGCGGCGGCCCGGGTAGTGCCGCACCACCCCGTCCATCCGCAGCACGACGGGCCGTTCCGCGCGGGGCGTGCGTTCCCCAGGCGCTCCCGGACCGGGCGTGACGGATTCCCGGGCGACCGCCGTGCGGGCCGGGCCCTGGTGCTGTGCGCTCGCGTGCCGGCGCCCGAGCTCTTCGCCGCGCAGGCACGCGGTGGGGTGGCCGACGCCGTCGCGGACCTTCAGGGCGGGTTCCTCCTCGTGGCAGACGTCGTCGGCCAGGGGGCAGCGCGGTGCGAAGGGGCACCCCTGAGGCAGGCGGAGGGCGCTCGGCGGACTGCCCTCGATCGGTGTCAGTGCGCGCCGAGGGGCCTCCAGACGGGGCACCGCGCCGAGCAGACCGGCCGTGTACGGCATCCGAGGCCGTTCGTAGACGTCGTCCACGGGGCCTTCCTCGACGAAGCGGCCCGCGTACATGACGTGGATCCGGTCGGCGAGGCCCGCGACCACCGCCAGGTCGTGCGTGATGATCACGACGGCTGCTCCCGTGGCCGTACGGGCCTTGCCGATCAGGTCCAGGATCTGGGCCTGGGTCGTCACGTCCAGGGCGGTCGTGGGTTCGTCGGCCACGAGCACCGACGGGTCGTTGGCGATGGCCATCGCGAGGGCGACGCGCTGCCGCGTCCCGCCGGAGAGTTCGTGCGGGTAGGCGTCGATCCGCCGCTCCGGGTCGGGCACGCCCACGGTGTCCAGGAGCTCGATCGCCCGCCGTCGCGCCGCCGTCCGGGACAGCCGCTGGTGGACGCGCAGGGCCTCCACGATCTGGTTCCCGACGGAGTACACGGGAGTCAGCGAGGAGAGCGAGTCCTGGAAGACGATGGACAGGTCCTTGCCGCGGACGCGGCACAAGCCCGCCTGGTCCAGGGCCAGGAGTTCCCGTCCGTGCAGCCTCACGGAGCCGCGGACTTCGGCGTGCTCGGGGAGCAGGCCGAGGACCGCTGCCGCCGTGACCGACTTCCCGGCCCCGGATTCGCCGACGATGGCCAGTACCTCGCCCGGGCGCACCGCGAAGGACACGCCCCGCACCGCGTGCACGGTCCCGCCGGAGCTCGGCAGGCAGACCTGCAGATCCCGCACTTCCAGGACCGGTGGCACGCGCGTGTGCGTCTGCTCGCTCGCGGGCGGGGCGTCGGCGACGGGCGTGACGCGCCTCGCGGTGCCGCGCGGGCCTCGTGGCGCCACCGATCCCGGGTCGAGTGCGTCGCGCAGGCCGTCACCGATCAGGAACAGCGACAAGCACAGCAGCAGCAGACAGCCTGCGGGAAAGTAGAAGAGCCAGGGGTACGCCAGCGCGTTCGGCGTTCCCGTGGCGATGAGGGTCCCGAGCGACACCTCCGGCGGGTGCACCCCGAAGCCCAGGTAGGCGAGTCCCGCTTCGGCGATCACGGCGGAGCCGAACTGCAGCGTCGCGTCGATGATGAGGAAGGACGCCAGGGACGGAACGACGTGCCGACGGATCACCGTCCGGCCGGGCACCCCGAGGTAGCGGGACGCCCGCACGAAGTCGCGCTGCTTGAGCGACCTCGTGGCCGTGCGTACCGCCCGTCCAGTGATCATCCAACCGAACGCCGCCAGGAACACCACAAGGAGCAGCCACGTCGTGTCCTCGACGACCGGCGACAGGGCCGTGACCAACAGGAATCCGGGCAGGACGAGGAACAGATGGACGCAGCCGAGTGCCGCGCGGTCCGTCCGGCCACCGGCGTAGCCCGCGACGGTCCCGATGGTGACCGCGATCGTCGTGGCGAGGAGCGCGGTGAGCAGGCCGACGACGAGGGACCTCTGGGTGCCCCGCAGGACCAGGGCGAAGACGTCCGCTCCCGCGCCGTCGGTGCCGAACGGATGGCTGCCGCCCGGGGGTCGGCGCAGGGCCAGCGGATCGAGATCGCTGTGGTCCCAGGGCTGGAACAAGGGTCCGCAGCAGGCCAGTGCGGCGAGCCCGACGAGCAGCACCGCGCCGAAGAGCGCCGCCGGGTGACGTCCCCACCCGCGCACCACCTGGGCGACTCGACGGCTTGCGCTCCTGCCGCCGAGGAGGCCGCCCTGAGCGGCTGTCAGCAGGCCGCCGGGGTCCGGGAAGACGCTCATGGCGTCCTGCTCCTCGGATCGAGAATGAGGTGCAGGACATCGGCGACGAGGCCCGCGCAGAGCACCAGGACCGCGGTGAAGAGCCCGACCGCCGCTACGACGTTGACGTCCTGGGCGAGGACGGAGTCGACGAGCCACTCGCCCATGCCGTGCCAGCCGAAGATCTTCTCGATGAAAACGGCTCCGGTGAACGTCAACACCGCGTTGTAGGTCAGCAGCGGCAGCAGCGGCAGTACCGCCACCGGCAGCGCGTGTCTGCGCAGCGCCGTGCGCCGGGAGAGGCCTTTGGCCCGGGCGGTGCGCACGAAGTCCTCGTGCACCACGTCGAGCATCGTCTGGCGCTGGTACAGGCTGAAGAGGGCGGCTTGGAACACGATCAGCGTGGTGGCCGGGAAGACCGCGTGCTGGGCTCTGCTGACCAGCCTGTCCCAGGTCCCCGTCGCCCCGGGCGCGTACTCGCCGGTGTACTCGAAGACGGTGCTCCCCACCAGGTCGTTGATGTTCCGCGCCCAGAGCTGGAGGGCCAGGGCGAGGACGAAGACCGGGGTGGCGAGGACGGTGAAGGCCGCCACGGTCAGGGCACGGCCGCTCCGGCGCCTCCGCAGCGAGGCGCTCCAGGACCCCAGCAGGATCCCTCCGGCCGAACCGATGGCGGTGGCGACCAGCACGAGCCGGGCGCTGGTCGCCGCCCGCCGCAGGAACTCCGGGCTCACCGGTGTGCCCGACACCGTGCGGCCCAGGTCTCCGTGGGCGGCCCCCTGTGCCCAGCGGGCGAACCGTTCGACGACCGGGGTGTCGGGGTTGAGGTTGTAGGCGTCGAGGACGGCTTCGACCTCCGCCGGGGACGGCGGCGGGTTGCGGTCGACGTAGGTGGAGCGCGGGTCCAGACTCAGTGCGGCGAGGAGGTAGGTGCAGCCGACCGCCACCAGGACCAGGAAGAGGGTGGCGGTCAGTCGCCGGGCGCAGCAGCGGAACACGGACGAGGCCCCTCGATTCGATGCCATCTGGAACGACCGAATGGCGCTTGCCTCGGACCGGCTCGCGGGCCGAGGCACCGAAAAGAGTAGCTATCTGACCGTCACATACGGCCCTGGCCTGAGGATTCGTACCCATAAGGGGGATGCCCGGGAAACAGGCGCCCCTCGGGACCCACGAGTACGACGAACCCGTACTCCGGCCAGGGGAACGCGCGTTCAGCGCAGACGGCGCAGGAACACGTCGGGCGCGCTGTTGGTGTCGTCGGGGACGAGGTTTCCGGCCGGGGAGTCGAACACCGCCGCGCTGCCGTCCTCGGTGACCCCGGTGCGCGGGCCCGGCTCGGTGTCCTCGGAGGCGAGGTCGGTCTCGACGCTGACGAGGGTCACCTCGCCGGTCCGCATGTCCTTCAGGAAGACGTCCCTGCTGCTGTCGCCGTCGTTGCCGGGGTCGAGGTTGGTTGCGGCGGAGGTGAACACCGCGTAGCGGCCGGTGCGGCTCAGGGAGACGTCATCGCTGTCGCCGTCGGCCGGTGTGCCGTCCGCGGCGGCGCTGACCAGGCGCATGCGCTGGGCCTCGCGGTCGTAGAGGAAGACGTTGTGCCGACTCTTCGGGGCCGGTCCCTCGGGGCGGAGCACGCTGGAGGTCGAGGTGAACGCCACCGAGCGGGCGTCGCCGCTGAGGGCGGCACCCCAGGACGGGGTCTTGCGGTTGTAGCCGTGCGGTACGGAGATCAGTTCCGTGGTGTGCTTCTGGCGATCGCGCAGGAAGACGTCCGTCGCGGAGAGGTGGTCCTCTGCGTCGGTCAGGCCGGAGGCGTTCGAGGTGAAGGCGACGTAGCGGCCGCCCAGGTCACCCGCGAACGCGGGCCCGAACGCGTCGCCCTCGCCGTGCTTGCCGTCGTTGCCGAGCTGCGCCAGTTCGGTGGTCTTCTTCTTGCGGTCGTAGAGGAAGACGTCATCCCGCTTGTTGGCGTCCCCCGCGACGAGATCCTCGGCGCCCGAGGCGTACGCGACGTACCGGCCGTCGCCGCTGACCGCCGGGTCGTACGTCAGAGGTGCGCGCAGCCCGTCGTAGGAGGCGCCGGTGGGGCTGATCCGTTCGGTTCTGCCGGTGCGACGGTCGTGCAGGAAGACGTCGTCGAGGTCGTTGGGGTCGCCGCGGACGAGGTCGTCGGCGGTGGAGGTGAAGACCACGTACCGTCCGTCGGGGCTGAGGGAGGCTTCCCGTACGACGCCGTGGCTGGCCTTTCCGTTGCTCTGGACGCTGACGCGTTCCGTCGTCCCGGTGCGCAGGTCGCGGACGAAGGCGTCGGGGGTGCCGTTGGTGTCGTGCGCGACCAGGTTGCGGGACGCCGACACGAAGGCGACGTAGCGGCCGTCGGCACTGATGGTGGGCCCGCTGGACGCCGCGTTGCCCTGCCCGCCCGTCGGACCGACGCTGAGGCGCTCGGTGTGCGGCACGGCGGCGGGGGCGGCGGAGGCACCCGGCGAAAGGACGGCCATGGCGCAGAGGGCGGCGAGCGCGGCGCCGACAGCCGTCACGCGCTGATGGACGGGCATCCGGTTCCTCCTGTGTGGACGGCGGTCTCCGTGTACTGTCCGGGCACGCGTCGACTGACGAGGGCCGCGCCGGATACCCCGGACACCCGGATATCCGTCGCTGCGGAGTTCGTCCCTGGCCCCGCGCACCGTAGGCGAGCGAACACGGTGCAGCCCAGGAGGTCAATGTGTCGCGTGCCCTCCACGGTACGGATGCGCCGGTTGCATCAGGGGGCAGAAGCGTTGCGGCGGGCTTTTGTGCCGTACTCCCGTGGAATGGGCAACCATGGGCACGGATGCGACAGCCGACGCCCGCCGCGGTCCGGGGAAGCCGCCTAGCCGCGGATGTTCACGTCGATGCAGGCGTAGAACGCATTCTCCGTGTCGGCGATGTTCCAGACCGCCAGGACCTTCTGCGGGCCGCGGATGCCGCCGAAATTAACGGTATGGCGGACAAACTGGGGCGGTTGCGCGCCGCCCTGGTCGAACTCGGCGACTTTCCGGGCGCCCACGAAGTACTGCCACGTAGTGGTGGAGTGTTGCGCGGTCAACTGCCAGGTGAACGTGGTCGAGTTGGTGATGCCGTGGACGGCCCAGCCCTTTCTGTCGTCGTCCAGGTCGGCGAACTGGGCATTGCCGCCGCTGCAACTCTTGAGGCCTTTGGGCCCTTCGACCGCGTCGGGCTCCCATTTGATGGGGCCGCACTCCACGCTCCCGCTGAAGCACTGGTCCTGCCGGCTGGCGGGCGAGGTCACCCAGCCGTGCGCCTGGGCAGGAGCGGCCGGGAGGCTCACGGCGATCAGCGGTGCGAGGCCCAGGACGAGGGCGGCGGCCAGGCTCTTTTTCGCGAACATGACAACTCCTTCCACTGTTGGTCCGGACCATAGCGCGCGGCGATGGGCGGTCAAGAACTACGGGACGGAAGTGGCCATGAACGCGTTCCGGGACGCGGCGGGCACATGAGGCCTGCCGACCCGCCATTGCACGGAGCCGCGCCACGAACGATCATGGCCGCCATGGAGCGACCGAGGCAGCTCATCGAGTGCGGAGACTTCGTCCTGCGACGCTGGCGGGGGCAGCGCGACTTCGAGCGGGCGTTCACGTTGATCGAGGAGTCCGTGGAGCATCTGCGGCCCTGGGAACCATGGGTCGAGGCGCACAGCGCGGAGCACACCCGGAACTTCCTCGCGAGGGCCGAGTCGAAGTGGGCGAGCGGAGACGTGTACAACTACGCCATCGCCGAAGGCGACACGCTCGTCGGCATGTGCCAGTCCTACCGGGGCCCCGAGCCCCGGGGTCGGCTCATGGGGTACTGGCTGCACCCGGCCGCCACCGGCCGTGGCCTCGCCACGCGGGCGGCGGCGGCCGTGGTCACCGAGATGTTCGCCCTGCCGGACGTGGCGTATCTGGAGATCATTCACGATTCCGCCAACACCTCAAGTGCCGCGATACCGCGCCGGTTGGGCTTCACCGAGGTCCGCCGCGAGCAGGCGCCGTTGCCCACGGCCCCCTCCGGCAGCGGGATCAACGTGGTCTGGCACCTGGAGCGGCCCGCACCGCCGCGGTCACCCGATGATCATGGTTGGTAGCCTCCCCTGATGACTGCAACGTTCAATGACTCCGTACGCGCGCGGCTCCGAGCCGCTCACATCTGGTACGTCGGCACGGTGTTCGCCGACGGAGCACCGCAGGTCAGCCCGATGTGGGTGGACCTGGAGGGAGACAACGAGCTGATGTTCAACACGTCGGTGGGCAGGGTGAAGGAGGAGAACCTGCGCCGCGACCCGCGCGTCTACCTCTCCCACGCGGACGCCGCCGACCCCTTCGACCGCGTACAGATCAGCGGCGTGGTGGACCGCTTCGTCGAAGGCGAGGAGGCGCACGCGATGATGGACCGGCTGGCCCGCAAGTACCTGGGCAGCGAACGCTTCGAGTGGCTCATGCCCGGTGAGGAACGGGTCGCGGTGATCGTGCGGCCCACCAAGGTCCGGCACATCGTCGGGGTCGAGCGCTTCCGGCCCGGCGGTCCCGTCCCGGCTCCCTGACCGGGGGCGCGTGGGCCTGGGGGACGCTCCACAGCCGAGGCCGGGCCCTCGCGTCAGTCGGAGGCTTCGATGCCCCAGGCCACCGCGCGCGCCGCGGCCGCCGCGCGGTTGGGCAGGTCCAGCTTGGCAAGGATGTGCTCGATGTGGGTGCCCACGGTGCGCGGCGTGACGTAAAGGCGCTCGGCGATCTCGCGGTTGGTGCGGCCCGTGGTCAGCTCGGCGAGGACCTGGAGCTCGCGGGGCGAGAGTCCGCCCGGCCGCCCGGCGGCCGCGGCGGCCTGCGGCTCCACTTGCGGAGCGACGGCCGCGGCGAGGGACTCGGTGAGCAGCGTGACCACGGCGCGCGCCGGGTCGGGCGCGCGCCGCGGTCGGCGGGTGCTGACGTTCAGCATGCCGACGTACCGGCCGTCGGCGGCGAACAGGCACTGGGCCACGCCGTCCTCGATGCCGAGGGGGGACAGCACGTCCTGGAAGCCGGGGGATGCCGCCAGGAGCTGCCCGGGGACGTCCCTGAGCCAGAGGCCGCCCCGCTCCGGGCTGCGGAGCACGGGGAACACCGGGTCGCGGTGGAGGCGGTTCTCGATGTAGGCCGTGGCGTCGTCCGGGTAGCTCCCGGCGAGGGTGGTGTGGCGCCGGTGGAGCGGATCCCACCGGGTCAGCGAGGCGTGGTCGTACTCCATCACCTCGGACAGCGCGGTCAGGACCGGATCGAGACCGCTCGCGCCGGTCGAGGCGCTCCTGGCGGCCTCGCGGACGTGGACGGCCGCGTCCAGGATGTCCGCCGTGCTCCGCCGCGCTGCCATCCCCCAAGGATGATCATGTGTCTGGAATACGTCAAACGCGCAGGGTGTCGTGCACGACCTGCCCGTCCACGACGGTGAGGACGACCGGCATCGTGGGGATGTCATGCGGATCCGCGGCGAGCAGGTCCCCGTCGAGCACGCACAGGTCGGCGGCCTTGCCGGGCTCCAGGGAGCCCTTCCAGTCGTCGGCGAAGTCCTGCCAGGCCGCGTTGATCGTGTACGTACGAATGGCCTCGGCCAGGCCGATGCGCTGCTCGGGGCCGCTGACCCGGCCCGCGGCCTTCGACTCGCGCAGCACCATCGTGGCGACGCCCTGGCGCCAGTCCGGGTGCGTGACGGGGGCGTCGGACCCGCTCGCGACGCGCACGCCCGCGTCGATGGCGTCGCGGTAGGGCCACGCGTACGCGGCGCGCTCGGCGCCGACGAAGTCCTCCTCCATGTCGGCGACGGTCCACTTGATGGTGGGGTTCATGTTGACGCCGAAGTCGTGCGCGGCGAGGACCTTCATGCTGTGCGCGGTGAGGAAGTCGCCGTGGATGATGTAGTGGCGGGCGTCGGTCCTCGGGTGTTCGGCCATGGCCGCGGCGAAGGCGTCCGCGACGGTGTCGCAGGCCCGGTCGCCGGTGACGTGGATGCCCAGCTGGTGCCCGGCGACGTGGGCGTGGCGGATGATGGCGTCGATCTCGGCGGTCCGCTCGGTGTCGCTGGCGCCGCCGACGCACAGGGAGCCGCAGCCCCCGCCGACGTACGGCTCGTGCATCCAGGACGTCTTGTTGGGGACGACGCCGTCGGCGAAGACCTTGACGCCGTGGATCGCGAGGCGGCGCGGGTCGGCGTCGCCCTGCGCGCCGATGGCGGTGAGGGTGCGGGCGAACTCCTCGGCGGTGCTGGCCATTCCGGTGGGCAGGAGCAGGACGCCGACGCGGGCGGTCAGTTCGCCGTCGGCCAGGAGCTGCCGGTAGACCTCCAGGGTCTGGGCACCGAGGGCGCCGCGCATGATGCCGTCGCCGCCGGGGCCGAGCCCGGGCTCGGTGTAGCTGGTGATGCCGAGCCGGGCGAGGGCGGCGAGGGCGGACCGGATCGCTTCGGTCCGCTCCTGGCGGCTGAGCGGCGGCAGCGCGTTCTGGATCAGGGCCTGGGCGCCCTCGTGGAGCAGTCCGGTCGGCTCCCCCGCGGCGTCGGTGACGATGGCTCCGCCGGGCGGGGCGACGGTGTGCCGGTCGATCCCGATGAGGTCCAGGGCCTTGGAGTTGACCCAAGTGGCGTGGCCGGAGAAGGAGTACAGGACGACGGGGTGGTCGGGGCTCACGGCGTCCAGGTCGTGCCGCGAGGGCGTCCGCGACGGGTCGGCGACGCATTCGTCGAGGTAGCCCGGGTCCCAGCCGTGCCCGGTGATCCACTGTCCGGCGGGGGTGCGCCCGACGGCTCCCCGTACCGCGTCGGCGACGTCCGTGAGGGAGGACACGGCGGGGTGGCCGAGTTCGACGGAGAGCGGCGGCGTCGACATACCGAAGGCGCATCCGTGCAGATGGGAATCGTTGATTCCGGGGAGCAGCGTCGCCCCGCGCAGGTCGACGACGCGGGTGTCGGGTCCGATGAGCGGGGCGACGTCGTCCCGCTCGCCGACGGCGCTGATGACCCCACCGGTCACGGCCAGGGCCGAGGCGATGGAGAACTCCGCATCGACCGTGACCACCTGGCCGTCGAGAAACACCAGGTCCGCATACGTGTCCACAGAGGGTCCTTTCGGGTGGCGGGCGCGCTGCGGGCGCCCGCGAACGATCTCCCGAGGACTATGGCCGCGCCGCTCTCCCTCGCACATCGGTCATCCAACCGATACGACCTCCCGCCTCACGGCGGCGGACGAGACCGGCGGCCCCGTCGTGACGCTGGACTCGCTCGTGTCCCGGCCGGTGACCGAGGGCCAGCGCGAGAGCGGTCCCGGTTCAGGGTGGGGCGGCCGCCGCTCAGGTCGAGTGCCCGGCCCTTGCGGTAGCACCCGGTCAGGAAGCCCGAGGCCAGCGGGAAGTGGACCTTGGTCACGAGGACCACGTCGTGGCGCCGCCCCTTGAGGGCCTTGCCGACGACCGTCTCGGATTCGCCCGCCGAGTAATGTCGGCCGTGTCGACGAAGTTGATTCCCTCGTCGAGGGCGGCGTGGACGATGCGGGCGCAGTCTCCGTACTCGGCGTTTCCGACGAAGCCGGACATCATGGTGCCCAGGCAGTACGCACTGACTTCTATGCCGGTTCTGCCCAGGACGTGGCAGCGCATGCCGCTCTCCTAGGGGACCGCCTTCTCGGACCTCGGCGACCTTACGAAATCAAGTGCGCTCCAGGGCAAGCACGGTCTTGGGCGGCCTTCTCGTGAGGGGCGCCGGGGGCGGCTGTCGTGGCTCCTGGCGGGGCGTCAAGCTCCGCTTCTCCGCGCGGGATGGCCTGGCCGCGTTTCCCGTGCAAGGGGACCCGGCCGTCGGCGACCGCCGGTCGGGGTGAGCCGGGCTGCGACTCCCCCGGGCGCGGCGGCCGCACCGTTTGCCTTGTTTCCGAGCGGCCGATATCAGGCGGCGGCCTTCTCATAGGCCTCGCGGATGTTCGCCGGGACGCGGCCGCGGTCGTTGACCTCGAAGCCGTTCTCCTTCGCCCAGGCGCGCATCTTGGCGGTGTCCTGTCCGGCGGCGCTCTTGCCCTTGGCCGCGGGCTGCTTCACGCCGCGGCCGCCGCCGGTCTTGCGGCCGCCTTTCAGGTACGGTTCGAGGAGGCCGCGCAGCTTGTCGGCGTTCTTGGTGCTGAGGTCGATCTCGTACACCTTGCCGTCCAGGCCGAACGTCACGGTCTCGTCGGCCGTCTTGCCGTCCAGGTCGTCAATCAGCTTGATTTCAACGCGCTGTGCCATGGTTGTGCCTTTCGTAAAGGGGTGCGCCGATGAGGGGCGGCCTACCGGCCACCGGGCTTGTCGTGGCCGCTATCCGCTGACGCTCACGCCGACCGGTCAGCGCGCTTGTCCGAGTTTCGCTCGCTGCCGTGGGGCGTGTTCGTCCGCATACAACTTCTCTACCCCCCAATCCATTTGGGGATCATCTCAGAGGAATGCGGAGTCCGCTAGCGGTAATCCTGATGATGTGGCACCGAGACGCTTCTCAATCTTCAGGACAAGCCGGTCCGGCGGAATCGCTCAGGCGTCCGCTAGCCGACATTCGCCGCCTTCCGGCGAGGAGGATACGCGGATCGACCAAGGTCGTCCGGGACCTGAACAGAACACGGCTCTCCCGTGTCAATGAAGTACGACCGGGAAGTACGACCGGCAGCCTCGATGCGGCGATCTCCCATTCGGTCGTTCTCGTCACGCCGCTCTCCTCAGCTCGAAGTCAGCGCCTCGAAGTCATCCCTCGAAGGCCATCGCCTCGGCCGCTTCCCTCGATCTCTCCGCCTTGATCTCTTCTTCTCGATCACTGAACGTGCCTGTTTGATCGCACCGCATCGAGATCGAGGTCGCCGTCGGCACGGCTACCTGAGATGCGTGAGAAGCCCGGCGGGCGGTAGAGCGGAACCTACAGGGGGGCAGGCGTCACACACGGGAGGGGGACGCGCAATGCGCTGTGCCCCTCGCGCCAGGCGGCCAGGAGGTGGGCGGCCAGGCGGGCCTCGACGAAGTCGGTGGTGTGGACGCCGAAGGCGATGTCGGCGTCGAGCTCCGGCTCGGCGGCGAGCAGGCCTCCGACGACGTCGCGGCGCACCACCTGCTCGTGCACGGCGTCGGCCTCCACGTGTTCGTCGTAGAACCGCTCGGCCGCGGGGCCCGCGCCGACGCGCCGCAGGGCGGCGGCCAGCCGCCGGGAGCCGGGCGGCGAGGTGACCTCCACCGCGGCGAAGTGCCCGACCAGTGCGCCGCGCAGGGCCCGGTGGAGCCCGAACAGGGACATGAGGTTGACGACGGCGAGGGCTTCGGCGGGCGCCGCGTCGAGGTAGTGCCCGTAGGAGGTGTCGAGGCCGAGGTCGGTCATGAGGTCGGCGAAGAGCCGCGCGTGGATGCCCTCGGGCCGGCCCGCGCCGAACTCGTCGAACTCCACGGCCACCATCGCGGCCTTGGCGCGGCCGTGCAGCCGAGGGATGACCCAGGCGTGCGGGTCTGCTTCCTTGAGGTGGTAGAGGGACCGCAGGGCGGCGTACTCCCGCAGTTGCCACAGCTCTCCGTCACGCTGGAGGTGGTGGCTGACGCTCGTCCCGTCGTGTCCGGCGGGCTCGGTCAGCAGCGCGTCGAGGGCCTGCGCCGCGTCGCCGGGCCGGGTGGCGTCGGCCCGCAGGGCCCGGACGAAGCGCTGTTCGAGCCTGCGCCGCAGGGACAGCAGGTCCGGGTCCCACTCCCGCTCGTCGTCCACTCCGGCGAAGCCCTGGTAGTGGAGTTCGTACAGGACGTAGAGGGCGAGTTGCAGATCGTCCCCGTAGGGGTCGGCGTGCCGCGCCGCTTCGTGGGGCGCGGGGGTGCCGCCCTCGCGCAGGGCCGCGATGACGCCGTCGGACACCTCGCCCCGGGCTGCCGGGAGCTCCGGGCTGCGCCCACGGGACTCCGGGACCTCCGTGGCGCTTCGGGAGCGGGCGGGCGCCACGGACGTAGGGTCGCGCGGCGGCTCGGTGCGGGCGGAGGGCATGACGGCGGCTCCTGCTTCGGCGTCCTCGGTCGCGGGGGCGGAGGCCCGTTCCGTGTCCGGTCGGGTCCGGCGGCGATGGCTCGTGTCGCACCAGGGGGACGTACGGCTGCGGCGGCAGGTGCAGATCGCGACCTGGAAACGGTCCGAGACGCGGCCGGTGCCGTCATCGCCGACCACTTCCACCGGCCCTTCCACCAGGAGGGGGCCCTCGCGGTCGACGGTGACGCGGCGGGGGTGTTCAGCGGAGTTCGGCACGGATGACCACCAGCTCCTCCCTGGTCTCGGAGTCGCCGAGCAGTCCCGCCCGGCGCAGCCAGGCGCGGCGGGACCGCAGGACGGGTCCGAACGGAACATACTCCCGGTCGATGACCGCGGCCTCCATGCCGAGGCGGGCGAGCCGGTCGAGGGACGCCGTGACGCCGCACAGCCCAGAGTGCACCATCAGCAGGGCGCCGCCGGGATGCAGTACGCAGGGCGCCGCGTCGCAGACGCGGTTCACCACCGCCCTGCCTTCGGTTCCCGCCTCCCAGGCGCGCGCCGCGCCCCGCCGGGGAAGGCCGGGGGACGGGCTGGGGACGTACGGCGGGTTGCTGACCAGGAGGTCACAGCAGGCGTCGGGGAACTCCTCGGCCAGGTCGCCGCGGCGCGCGGTGACGCGCAGCCCGTTGCGCAAGGCGTTCAGGCGGGTGGCCAGGACGGCCCGCCGTGAGATGTCGACGGCGGTCACCCGGGCGCCCAGCGCGGCCGCCGCGACGGAGAGCGCCCCCGAGCCGCTGCCCAGGTCCAGGACCTCGGTGTCCTCGTCGATGCCCTCACGGCGCAGGGAACGGGTCAGGAGGTCGGTGTCGTACTGCGGCGCGTAGACGCCGGGGAGCGTGAAGAGGCGAGCCAGCCGGGCGGTCCCCGACGACGTACGCGTGGGGGGCATCGGCTGCCCGCGCGTAGGGGCAAGCGGCTGCGGGTGCGTCTCTGCGCTCATCGGCATCTCCCGTCGGTCGGTGTCCACGAGAGGGCGCCTTATCCCACCATCCGCCGGTTCTCCACCGCTCACCACCAGAACGTTCACAGATGGTGACTAAGTGAGAACTATGCGGATTTGTTTGCCGTCTCGGTCGTGTCACTGAGTGCCCACTGGGATGCTTCTGAACCCCGAGCGCCCTCGGATCCGACGGGCCGAGCGGTCCGGCGCTGGTTCAGGAGAGGTCATCGCGATCACGCGTTGGCCGACGGCGAGCCGGGCACGTCAGGCGCGGCAGCGCAGCATCTCCAGGGGCGGGTTGGCGAGGCAGTCCGCCCAGAAGTCGGCCCCGAACTCGCGTACACCCGCCTCCGACACCGTCACCGGCACCCAGGTCACCTCGCTGAATCCGGCCGCCCGCAGGCACTGTTCGTAGACCTCGCGGCGCGGGCAGGCGCCGACGAACGAGATCGGCGGGTCGAGGAGCGCCGTGACCCGGACGCGCGGCCCGGTCTCGATCTCCTCGCCGGTCGCCTCGCAGAGGAAGCCGTACTTGGCCAACGACGGCCCGTCGAAGCGGTAGTCGGGGTTCTGCGCGAACACGAAGAACTCGCCGCCGGGCTTGAGGCTCCGGTGTACGTTGCGGCCCATCCGCTCCATGGCAGCGATGTCTTCGGCGTAGTTGAGCAGCTGCACTCCAAGGGCTATGTCGAAGTGCCGCCCCAGCGGCCGCAGTTCGGCCACATCACCCACCTCGTAGCGCACGCCCAGCGGATCGCGCTCCTCGAACGCCCGGGCCACGGCGACCATTTCGCCGGAGATGTCGACGCCGAACACCTCCGTGGCGCCGCGCCGCTTGAGCTCCCTGCTGTAGAAGCCGGTGCCGGAGGCCAGGTCCAGGACCGACTTGCCGCGCACGTCACCGACCATGCCCAGGAAGCTCGGCGTCTCCCCGTACCGCGCCAGCGGCAGGGCCTTGAAGCCCTCGAACGCCTCACCGATCTCGTCGTACTGCTGCACGCTCATCGCACTGCACTCCCCTGCGCTTCGACATGCCCGTGGCCACGACCCCCGTCCCCGGGGACACGCCGTGGCGATTTCTGATGGGCAGTCTCTACGGATTCCGACGGGCCGCCGTACTGGCAGAAGCCACAAAGATCGGGGCGCCGCCCCGGGTTCCCGTACAACGGGAGCACGCTGGGGCTGTACCGTCGCCGAGGCAGGGAGGATTCATGAGCGACAGCGATCCGCACGTCCACGTCGAGGCGCGGGTGGGCCGCGGCGACGCCGCCGCCCGCACCATGATGGCATCCACGTTCGGGCTGGTCAGTGAGCTGCCGAGCGTCGTCACCACGGGGTGCGGGCTGCGGGTGCCGTACGCGATGGCCTCGGCCCGTCCGGACCGTGTGACCTGCCTCGCCTGCCGTGCGCACGCGCGCCGCGAACACCTGCGTCTCGCGGAGGAGGTCGAACGCCTGAGCCTCATGCTCGGATCCACGATCACCCCTGCCCAGGGCAGGCTCGCCGCGGCCAGGCATCGCGACCTCGCACAGGGGTTTTCGGACACGGAGAGCTGAGTCCGCGCCTCGCAGCGCGCCTGCCGCTCGGCGCGGTCCACCGGCCGGACGGCCCTCTGCGCTGGCCTGGTCGGGCCGGATGTGGGCACATGGCAGGGACGGCGCGACCGTGCGCCGTCGTCTTCCCGTACGCATTCCCGTACGAAAGGACTGGTCATGGGCGAGCACGAACGCGGCAGGGACAAGCCCCGGCAGGACGAAGAGGCCAAGAAGGCCCTCGCGGAGAAGGAGCGGGCCGAGAAGGAGGCGGCCAGGGCGTCCGAGTCGGACGACGCCAAGGCGCCCGGACAGGACCCCGGCGGTTCCGGGACGCCCGGGTAGTCCGGGACGCCCGGATGCTCCGGGTGTCCCGGATGGCGGGGCAGCCCGCCGCCTGCGGGTGGTCCGCCGCGGCGGGTGCGGGTCCGCCTCGCCGGACGACGGTCAGGGCGCGGCCACGGCCGCGTCCTCACCGAGGGTGTAGGTGTCCTTGACCTTCACCTGGGTCACGCCGCGGCCCTCCTCGAAGACGGCGCGCCAGTCGCCGATCACGTGGAGTTCGTCGGTGCCCATCGCGCGGACCACCATCAGGCCCTCGTCGTAGGCCTTGTAGGTCTTCATCCAGAGGTTGGCGAAGGCCTGGGAGCGGATGAGGTGCATCCAGTCGGAGCGGTACAGCTCGCGGTTGTAGTTCGACTCCCCCAGCGTCGAGACGAACTTGGAGTACATGGCCTTGACGTACTCCAGGGTCACCTCGTCGTCCTCGGCGATCGCCCGGTCCCGGGCGTCCTTCAGAGCGACGCGGAACTTCTCCAGGAGCCCTTCCGTGGCACCGGAGGTGAACGACTCGTGGATCTCGGGCGGGTCGCACAGGCCGTACTTCGGTCCGGACAGGCGCAGCAGCAGGCGCAGGGTCGGCTCGGTCACCCACAGGGGGCCCGGCTCGTCGCGGCTGCCGAGCGGGTTGGGGAGCACGTGGTCGTGGTCCCAGGCGGGCGGGGTGATCAGGTGGACTCCGGCCCGGCGCCGGTCGTGGGGGGTGCCCGTGGAGTGTTCCAGCTGGCCGATCGGCAGATGGGTCTTGAGCGCGGACAGGTACGCGCCGTTGATGTCGAGGGCGGTCACCTCGTGCTGCCCGGCGGGGAGTTCGGGGCGGGTCCACTTGGGGCGCGCCTCCCAGATCCGGTCGGCGCCGCGCGCGCTCTGCCTGCGCAGGATGTCGGGCATCCAGGGGTGGGCGACGATGTCGTAGCGGCCGCCGGTACGGGTGTGGTCGAGGAGTGCCATCGCGTCCGGGATGGCGCGCTTGACCAGGGCCGCGGTGGCCGCCTCGACGTCGCCGTGGTGCTGCGCGAGGGTCTCGGCCACGGCCGTGCCGATCAGGTCCGGGGAGGCGGCCGCGGCGGTCCGGGCGCGGCGGCCGACGGGGACGACCTTCACGCCCCGGCCCGGGCTGCGGACGGTGCGGGTGGCCGTGGCGGGCGCGCTGTCCGGCTCGGCCGCTGAGGGCCCCGAGGGCGCGGTGTGCGCAGGCCGCGCCGAGGCCGTGGCCGTGTCGGCCTCGCCCTGGGGAGCGGAGGCCGCGCACTCGGCGGCGTCCAGGTGCTGCGGGTAGCCCTCGACCTGGTCGCGGGCGGGCCGACCGCACAGGACGCAGGGCTGGGGCTCGGGGAGTCCGTCCTGTCGGGCCGGGGCGGCGGGGCTCGTGGCCGTCGGGGAAGGGGTGGCCTCGGCGGCTTCGGCGGTCGGCCCCGGGCTTTCGGCGAGCGGCCCCACCGGCTCGGCGGCTTCGGCGGGTGACTGGGCGCCTGCGGCGGATGGCTGGGCGGCTTCGGCGGGTGACTGGGCGGCTCCGGCGGTCGGCTCCATGCTTTCGGCGGGCGGCCCGACCGGCTCGGCGCGCCGCTCATCAGGCCCGGCGGCGCTCAGCCGGGCCTGGACCTTCTCCTCTGCCTGGCCCAGGAAGTACGCGTACCTGCCGCGGACCTCGCCGCTCGGGTCGCGGCCCGCCTCCCAGCCGCCGACCGTGGACGGGCTCACCGCGAGCGCGCGGGCCACCTGTGCCCGGGACAGGCCCAGCGCCTCGCGCAGCGCGCGGCGTCGCTCGGCGGGCGGCAGCGGAGCGGGCTCGGCCGCCGAGGCCAGCAGCGCGTCGATCGCGTCGAAGTCGCTCATGCCATCTCTCCGTGGGGGTGCGGGGAAGCCGTCTCGTCGCGGGGGCGCGGGGGCGACTTGAGGTAGGCGATCGGGCCGCCCGACCTCGCCTCCTGGACCCGGGCGCCCAGCAGCGTACGCGTGAGTGCGGCCAGGGCGGGGTCCTCGGTCAGGACGCGGAAGCCGTCGGGGTCGTCGAGCGCCGTGACCCGCCCGGCGACGCTCGCGTCGAACGAGTGCCGCACCTCCCGCCCTCCGTGCCGGGTGCCGCCGCGGCCGCGGATGGCCAGGACCCCGGTGACCCAGCCCGCGACCGCCACGGCCAGGACTCCGGCGGCGGTGACCTTGTCCGGTTCGCACCGCCACCACTGACGGGAGGCCTCCAGGAACTGTTCGTCCGTCAGGTGCGGGGCGTCCCCGATGAACTCCCGGTCGTCGTCCGCGTGCGGCGGCGGCCCGGCGGGCCCCGTACGCAGCACCGGCAGCTCCCCCCGGGTGACGCCGATCTGCGGGGCGCGGGCCAGGGCGTGGACCCGGGCGGCGGCGAGGTCGGGCAGGAACCCGCTGGCCAGGAGCTTGCCGACGGTGTTCGGCGACAGCCTGAGCACGGCGGCGGCCTCGGGCCGGGTGAGGAACGCGCCGACCAGGGCCCGGGGTGTCGTCAGGGCGACGGACGGCAGCACGCCTTCGGCCTCCGGATCGAGTGGGGTGAAGCAAGACGCAGTGTATTGCTTCACCATGCTCATCCGAGAGCTCCCCCCGCCCGGGTCGCGTACGGCCGGGGCAGCGCACACCGCCCGAGGGACCGGCCGTCCGTGGCAGGATCCCCGTCGTGACGAGCGTGGCCGGTGACTTCGAGTTGACCATGGACGAGCTGCGGGTCGTGGCGCGTTTCGCGGCGGAGAGCGCGCAGGAGGTGCTGTCCGTGTACGAGGACGCGCACCCCGGTGACCCGCGCCCCCGCGCGGCTGTCGCTGCCGCGTGGGAGTTCGCGCACGGCGCCCGGAGGACCAAGGTCCAGCGCGTCACCTCTCTGGCGGCGCACCGCGCGGCGAAGGAGGCGGCCGACGAGGCCGCTCGTCTGGCCGCCCGCGCGGCCGGTGACGCGGCGGCCGCCGCGTACCTGCATCCGCTCGCGCAGGCCACCCAGGTGGGCCATATCCTGCGTGCCGCCGCGTGCGCGGCGCGCGTCGCCGAGCTGACCGCGCCCGACGATCCCGACGCGGCCCTCGATCTCCTGGAGCGGACACGGCAGCGCGCGACACCGGTCCTGATCGACGTCCTCCACCGGTACCCACTCGCCCCGACCGGCAAGAGCCGGGTCGCAGAGCTGATGAGCGTGCTGGACGCGTCCCTGCGTACCGCCGCCCGCTCGTAGACACCCCGCCGACAAACCGGCCGTGCCACAGCCCCCGCTTCCCTCTTCTGAGTGGTGCATGCGGCTCCCAGGCATATCCGTCGCAGCGATGACGCACGACCAATGAGCGTGCTTGAAATGAACGTGCTTGAAATGAGCGTGCTTGCTCACTTGTTGCGTCACTGACGCGGCTTGAGACTCCGCGGGGGGCCTGTGGAACTGTGGCTGTTGAACCATCTGTCCACCACCGCGATCGCCGCTGTGATCGTCGGCGGCGTCGTCGTCCTGGCGCTGGCGGGCAGCGCCCTGACGCACCGGCTGCACCCGCAGCTGGCGGGCGGGGAGCACAACGACATGGTCGGCGTCGTCCTCGGCATGTACGGCGCCATCTACGGCATCATCCTCGCGTTCGTCGTCGTGACGCTGTGGACCCAGGTGCAGGACGCCGACGCGGTGGTGCAGAACGAGGCGTCGTCCCTGGCCCAGCTCACCTGGGACAGCGAGGTGTTCCCACCCGCCCAACGCGACCGCGTCCACGCGGCCGTCGGCGCCTACACCCACAAGGTGGTCGACGTGCAATGGCCCCTCATGCGAACCGGCAAGCCCCGCTACTCCGTCGCCCAGCAGCAGATGCGGGACCTGTTCACCTCGCTCCAGACGTACGAGCCGCGTACGGAGCGGGAGAAGGCCTTCTACCGCAAGGCGACCGACGACCTCAACGAGGTGGTCACCCAGCGCCGCGCCCGCATGACCATCGCCGACCAGGAACTGCCCACGCTGCTGAAGACCCTGGTGTACGGCGGCGCGCTGGCCTTCATCCCCCTGACGTTCCTCTACGGCATCAGCAGCCGCCGCGTCCAGCTCCTGTTCGTCGGCTCGGTCGCCGCCCTCATCGGATTCAGCCTGCTGCTCGTTGTCGCCCTCGACCACCCCTTCGCTGGCAACATCAGCGTCGACACGGCAGCGTACAAGGTGGGTCCCCTGGCACAGTTCTGGTGACCTCGCACGAGCACGGGTGGCGCGTGCCGCGCGGCGGCGCGGGTCGCTTTCAGTGCGGCTTCACGTACTCGACCTTCACGACGTTCGGCACCCGGGGCAGCTTCTTACGGCCCGTCAGGAGGGCCTGCGTGGAGGTGTCGTTCATCAGGTAGCGGCGGAAGAAGGCACTGGTGTAACCCGTGGCGATGCTGCGCTGGGTGGTCTCGTCGAGCCCTTTGTGCTGCTGGTTGGTGCCGTCCTGGGCGACGCAGCGGCCGGGCCGCCCGCCGGGAACGGCGTCGTTCTCACCGGCTACCTGCCCGCTGCGGGGAGACCACTGGGTGTTGAAGTAGTTGTGGTTGCCGCCGGTGAGGGTGATGCCGTGGAGCGGCGCCTTGTTGCGGCCCTTGTTCCACTTGACGTACTCACCGGTGTTGACCTGGTCGCAGGTTCCCCACAGTACGGCCATCGGCACCTGGGTGACGGGCTCGTTCTCCCAGGTGGCGGTGGGGGCGAGGCCGAGTGCCGCCTTCACCTTCACCCCGGCGGGCCAGTCGCCGTGCCGCTTGTCGGAGGCGTGCTGCATGACTCCGCCGCCGCCCATGGAGTGCCCGAGAGTGCCGACTCGTCCGAGGTCCACGCGCTCGGTGAAGGAGGCGGCGCTCGCCCGGCCGGTCTTCGCGTCCTTGAGCTTGCCCTTCAAAGGGCCCTTGCCCGCGTCGAGTTGCCGCCACAGATCCAGGTGCTTGTTGATGAGGGCGGCGCGTGCCTGGTACACCGAATCGGCCTGACCGCTGCTGGTGGCGTTGATCCCGTTCGCACCCATGGAGACCACCACGAAGCCCTGCCGGGCCAGGTCCTTGGCCAGATAGTCGTAGCCGGAACTGCTCGGCAGCGGAGCGATGCCCGGCCGACACGGCCACGCCGACAACCGGTCGCCCATCTCGCCCATGATCTTCAGCTGCCTGTCCGCCTCGGCCTTGTCACCGGCCTTCTCGGCCGCGGCCAGCGCCTTCTTGGCCTTCACCATCCGATGCTGCGCGGCACGGTCGGCGCAGGTGTTCCACAGGCCGTGCTGCATGACGATCAGCGGATGCCTGCCCGGGGCCACGCCCTTGGCGCCCGGCCCCTTCGGATAGTGGACCACCGCGGCGATCTCGTTCTTCCCCCGGTACGGCGGTGCGGGCACGAATGCCTGGTCTCCCAGGTCGTACGTCACCCGGCCCACCGACGGCGAACCGGACCCCACGGCGCCGGGAGAGGCCGCGCTGGCCGTGGCCGGGTGGGGGACGACCGCCCCGAGCACGGTCACCGCGGCTCCCGCGCACAGAGTCGCCGCACCGGCTCGTCCGCCGAAGGTCTTCCTGCTGTGGATCTCCGCCGCCATGCGGGGTCCTGCCTCTCACATCCTCGTCGATGGGGTCCGCAGGCTAACGCGCGGTTGTTAGGAACGTGTCAGAGCTGCTGACCGGGCAGGGCCTGGGCCCCCTCCCGCCCGGAACGCGGCTCGCGGGTGGGAGGGGGTGTGGGGTGGGCTGTCGGGCGGCGGTGTGGGACGTGCCCGTCGGGGGCTACTTGCAGACGGTGCCGTCAGCCGGGGCCTTGCCGTCGAGCAGGAACGTGTCGATCGCCTTGGTGGCGCAGCGGTTCTCGCCGTAGGTGCCGTGGCCCTCGCCGTCGACGGTCAGCGTGACGCCGACGCCCTTGCCCAACTGCCGGGCCATGCGCCGGGCGCCCTCGACCGGTGTGGCCGGGTCGCCGGTGTTGCCGACGACCACGATCGGGTCGGCGCCGGGCGCGGCCACCTCGGGCTTGTCCGCCTCACCGCGCACCGGCCACTGCGAGCAGCCGAGCAGGCCCTCCACCATGGACGGGCCGAAGACCGGGGAGGCCTTCTCGAAGGCCGGGCGCTGGGCGTCCACGTCGGCCCGGGTGTGGCGGCTGCGGGTGTCGGCGCAGGTGATCGCGGTGTTGGCGGCGTGCATGTTGCTGTAACGGCCCTTGTCGTCACGGCCGTTGTAGGAGTCGGCGAGCATCAGCAGGTTGTTGCCGGTGCCGTCCCGCATCGTCTCGCCCAGGCTCTGCGTCAGGGCCTCCCAGCCCTCCTCACCCGCGTACAGGGTGGCGCCGATGCCGGTCAGGGCGAGTTCCTTGGTGAGCTTGCGACCGCTCTCGGTGGGCGCGGGCTTCTTGTCGAGCTTGGCCAGCAGGGCGTTGACGCGCCGGTTGCCCTCGGCGGCGCCCTTACCGGTCGGGCAGTTGTCGGCGTACTCCTTGGCGCAGTAGGCCATGGCGGACTCCAGCGACTTCTGGAAGGCCCCGGCCTGGGCGAGGCCCGCCTGCACCGGGTCCTGGCTCGGGTCGACGACCGCGTCGAAGACGGTGCGGCCGACGTTCTTGGGGAACAGGTGCGCGTAGACACCGCCGAGTTCGGTGCCGTACGAGATGCCGAAGTAGTTCAGCTTCTTGTCACCGAGCACCTGGCGCATCAGGTCCATGTCGCGCGCGGTGGTGGCGGTGCCGACGTGCGGGAGCACCTTGGCGGAGTTCTTCTCGCAGGCCCGCGTGATCCGCCTGGCGTCCTTGAGCGCGTCCCCGCTGCCCGGGTCGGTGTCGAGGGTCTTGTCGTCCAGGCACGTGACGGGCGTGGTGTTGCCGACGCCGCGCGGGTCGAAGCTGACCAGGTCGTAGGCGGCGTTGAGCTTGGTGTAGTCCTCGGCCGCCTGCGGGAGCGTGGCGACGCCGGAGGCGCCGGGACCGCCGAAGTTGTAGACGAGGGAGCCGACGCGCTGGTCGGGGTCGGTGGCCTTCTTGCGGACGAGGGCCACGCCGACGGTCTCGCCCTTGGGCTCGGCGTAGTCGAGGGGCGCCTTCATGGTGGCGCACTGCCATCCCTTGCCGGGCGCCTCCGCGGTGCCCTGGGCGGCGGACGGCGCGGGGCAGGAGCTCCAGGACAGGCGCTGGCCGGTGAGGGCCGCGGGCAGCGCGGACGCGCCCCCGCCGGTCCCCGCGGTCGGGGTCACGGTGGACGTCCGCGCCCCCTTGCCCGCGTCGTCGGACCCGCCGCCGCAGCCCGCGAGGGCGGGGATCGCGAACAGCGAGGCGGCGGCCAGCACCGCGGTGCGACCCGGGCGTATGGGGTGGGGCATGCTGCGACTCCTGCCGATTTCGGTCATGTGAGAGCAATGAGAGTAAATGGTGAGCAAAGTCGGCTGTACTCTACCCACCGCCTCTCATCGACCGTGCCGCACCCCGGCAGGGAGTGCGCGGCAGCCGTTCGGCCAAGGGCGGGAAGCGCGAACGCCCCCTCGCCGCGGGGCCCGAAGGCCTCTCGGCAGGGGGGCGTCGGCCTACTTGCCGCTGCCTTCGGCGCGCGTGTGGGCGACGAGGGCGTTCGCGTGTCCGTGGCCCAGTCCGTGTTCGGTCTTGAGCCAGGTGACGAGCTCCATGTGCTTGGTCAGCGGCGAGCTGCGGATGAGGTCCACCCAGTCCGCGATCGGGCGCCCGTACTTCTTCTCGATGGAGGGGAAGTAGCTCGCCGGGCCATTGCCTGTCTGGGCCATTGCGGTGTCCTGTCTCTGGCGGGTGAGGAAGTGGAGTTATCAGTGGCTGGCGAGGGTGTGCGCCCTTGCCAGGCGGGCGGTGACCGCGGCAAGGCCCAGCAGCCCCAGACCGGCCCCGGCGGTGAACGCCAGGACGGTGGCGGCGGAGCCCGCGAAGCCGACGAGGACAGCGACAGCGACGAGGCGGCTGCCCACGGCCCACCCCCGGTGCCCTTGAGCGGCGAAGTGGCGGGCCAGCACGAGGAAGGCCGCGCACAGGGCGACGTAGCCCACCACGCCGCTGACCATGTGCAGGGCGCCGTGCCAGCTCATGGACGTGGCACGGGCGTCAGGGGCACCCGCGGGGAAACCGGCGCCGGGGTCGGCGGTGAAGACCGCGGAGAGCAGGAACGACGCGCCGAAGACAGCGGTCAGGCGGGGCGCCCACACCCCGCCGGGCCCACCGCGCAGCACGCGGCGCATGCCGACGGCACCGGCCATCAGCAGCACGCCCGTCAGCAGGAAGCTGGCCACCTGCATCCAGCCCGGTCCGCCGAGGCTCAGCTGGCTGAGCGCGTTGCGGGTGAAGTCGAAGCCGTCCCGCGTGAGCCCTTGAATCAGGCCCGCGCCCAGGAACAGCGGACCGGCCACGACGGCTCCGGCCAGGAGGGTGCGAGCGGTCACCGTGGCGGTGACGGTGACCGCGGCGACGGGAGCTTCGATCGTGTGCGACATGGCGTGATTCCCCCTGTTGGAACTAGACGGCTCAGTACTCCCCGCGGCGTGAGCGCCACAGTAGCCGGGCTAGAACTAGACTGTCCAGTACCGTAAGAGGCCGGGACGGAAGCGACCGAGCAGAGCAGGTCGGTCCGTGAGCCAACGCGGGGCGACTCCGGGTCGACGACCCGCTGCTGGCCGCCCACCACCACCCAGGACGACCTCGACCGCTACGCCGCCGCGGGCCTCACCTTCCGCTGAGGCCGTGCCTTCGCGGTCGTCAGGACACCGGCGCGAAGAAGGCGGCTCTGTGCCAGGTCTCCAGCCGCAGCAGGTCGAGCAGGGCCGTTTCCGCCGGGCCCGCGCCGGGCCGGACCGCGGCGACGACGGGCAGCGACACGACCGGGCACACCGGCCGGACGAGGTGCTCGTGGCCGTGGGGCACCGCGGAGGCCGGGACGAGCGTCACCCCGAGACCGTGGGCGGCCCAGCGCACGGCCGTCGCCGTCTGGGACACGCGGGCGACCGTGGTCGGGGTCAGCTCGTTGTCGCGCAGCACGTCCCGCAGCACGCCGTCGAGCGCGCTGCTCTGGTCGAACCTCACCCACGGCTCCCGCTCCAGGTCACGCAGCGCGACCCGGTCCGCGGCGAGCTGCGGATGCCCGGCGGGAAGGACCACGACGAACTCCTCGTCCCCGAGGTGGTGGCCTTCGTACAGGCCTTCTCCGCACGGCCCGGCCATCAGGGCGAGGTCCAGCACCCCTCCGCGCGCGAGGCGCTCCAGCTCGGCCGGGTTCGGCTCCTCGAAGACGGTGACCTCAAGGCGCGGAAAGCGCAGCCGCAGCGCGCTCAGGGCACCCGGCAACTGCCGCGTGCCCAGGCCCATCTGCGCCGCCACCGCCAGTTCGCCGACCAGTTCGTCGGCACCGGCCCGCGCGGTCGCCCGCGCCCGCCGCACCGCGCTCACGGCGACCTCCGCCTCCCGCAGGAAGGCCCGGCCGACCACGGTGGGCACCAGGCCGGTCGGCGTACGGGTGAACAAGGTCACGCCCAGTTCCCGTTCCAGGCCGCGGATCTGCTGGGACACCGATGGCTGGGCGACGCGCAGCAGCTCGGCCGCCGCCGTCACCGATCCCTCCTCGGCGACGGCCAGGGCGTACTCGAACTGACGAAGGCTCATCGGCTCCCGTCCCCTCCCCTGCGGTGGAGCGCGATCCGCCCCGTGGTCATCGTTGTATGTAAGCGACCGGGCTCCCCCGCTATTTCGTCCCGGAGCGCACCGGAGTACCGAGGTGATCCGTGGACGCCGGGTCGCGCCAGGACACGGGCGGTCTCGCCGATGCGGCGGCGGGACACGCGATCGGCCTCCGGGACCACTGCGGGTCCCGGAGGCCGACGTCATGCGGGCTGCGCGTTTCCTGGAAGTGCCTCTCCGTCAGGGCTACGAGCCCGGAGTCGGGGTACGGCCGTCGGGTGTCAGTCGCGCAGGTGGTTCAGGGCGGCGCGCATCAGGGCCGCCCTGTCGGTGGCCTCGGTGACGTGCTCGAATCCGAAGCCGAGCAGGACGCTGTCGCGTGCGGTGACCGCGGCGTAGGGCCGGTAGAGCTCGCCGGTGCGGGCCCAGTCGCCGGTGATGTTGGCGCTTCCGGGCGGGGCCGGGGCGACGGCCCAGGTGCCGAGCGAGGTCTCGAACCCCTCGGTCTCGGTCGCGGTGCCGCCGACGACGAGTTGGGCGTTGTCGGCGAAGAGGCCGCGGCCGCCGTCGGAGGAGTCGGTGACCGAGCTGAGGGAGACCTCGACCTTCTTGCCCGCGTAGGCGCTCAGGTCGAAGGCGGTCTGCTTCCAGCCGCCGGAGGAGCCGGTGAAGCTGTTCCAGCTGCCGCTGCTGCCGCTGGCCGTGCAGCTGGTGGCGCCGCGGGTGAGGTAGTGGCGCAGGAACGGGTGGGCGTTGATGAAGAAGCCCGCCGTGCACTGGGTGGGCACGGCGCTGGACGAGCCGCCGTTGCGGTCCGCCAGGGTGGTCCAGTCGTCGGCGCCCGGAGTGTGTGCCTCCAGCAGGCCGTGGTCGAAGCCGTTCTCCAGGTTCCAGTTCAGCGCGAGGCGCAGCTGCGGCTGGTCGGCGGCCGTGACACCGGTGAGGTCGATGGTGTGGGTGAGGCGCTTGTAGTCCCGGTCGGAGTGGGTCGCGGAGGCCATGCCCTGGCCCGCGTACGGGGCGTAGGGGTTGGTCAGGCCGGGGTAGGCACCCGCTGCCGCGCTCTTGAACTGCGGGAACTGTCGCGCGGGCAGGTTGTCGGAGGTGACGGTGAAGCGGCCCGCCTTGTCCAGCGGGTTGCCCTCGGCGGCCGCGACCGGCCCGTCGGCTCCGGCGAGGGCGCCGCTGCCGGTGAAGCGCTGGGCTCCGGCCGCGGGCAGGCGTTCGTAGGCGCCCAGGTAGTACTGCGCGAAGTCGTCGGTGAGCGCGTCGCCGAGGTCGACGTTGCCGCCCGTCCGCTCGCCGGACTCGATCAGCTTGCCGCCCTCGTTGAGGTAGGCGCGCAGGGCCAGCTGGGTGGGCGCGCCGGGCACCGGGTCGCCGGTGTAGTGCACCACCGCGCGGAAGTGCGACAGCACGCCCAGCGGGTGCGGGGTGCCCTGCTTGGCGACGTCCCAGACCGCCGCCGTACGGCCGCTGGCCTTCACGGCGTCGACGTACTTCTGGGTCTGCGTGACGCTCGCGCCCTCTTCGGCGACGACGAGGGTGTTCGCCTTGGGGCGTTCGGCGACGGTGTAGGTGAAGTGCCCGCTGTCGGTGCGGCCCTTCTTGGCGCGGCCGCTGAACCAGACCTCGACCTCGTCGCCCACGCGCGCGCCCTCGATCTCGGCGCGGTACTGGTCGAAGTACAGGTTGTCCTCGCCGCCGTAGGTCTCACCGCCCTTCCAGCGCGCGAGGTCCTCGGTCCGCGTGCGGCCGCCGTTGACGCGGTAGCGCAGCTCCTTGTCGCGCACCGACCTGCGGGCGGTGACGGCGACTTCCTGGTCACCGCCGCGCGCGTAGGAGGTGGTGAAGGAGTCGGGGGTGAAGTCGGGGGCGTCGGCCCCGGTGACGGAGACCGGGCGGTCGGGGTGAAGCGCGGACTCGGCGACGGCGAGCGCGAAGGGCACGTTCTTCGCGAACTCCTGCTGGATCAGCTTCTCGTCGTCGGGGAAGGTGAAGACGGACGCGCAGTCCTGGGGCTTCCAGGCGTCATTGGGGTCGATGTTCGAGGCGGTCTGGCAGGTGGACATCTCCGGCGTGAACATCGCGATGCCGTTGACGTTTCCCGCGTGCCCGTCGGCCTCGCCGTTGGTGGTGTACAGCTCGGAGGAGACCTGCGGGTGGTAGCCGGGGACCGCGGGCTTCTCGGGGGTGCCGGCCAGGGCCTTGTAGAGCACGTCGTCGGGCGTGGGGGTGGCGACCTGCCAGCCCACCCCGTAGAGGATCAGTTCGGCCGCCGAGTGGTAGTTGATCCCGTACGTGAAGCCGATGCGCTTCTGGAAGCGGTCGATCGCCTTCGTCTCGGGCTCGGACATCGGGCCGGTGCCACGGTAGGTCTCCGAGGACGCGTTCGGGGACGAACCCTCGTTGTCGTAGCCCCACTTGTAGGCGAAGTTGCGGTTGAGGTCGACGCCGTCGCCCGCCGCGATCCTGCCGTCGCCGTCGATGTCGCGGAGGTTCTTGCGCCACTGGCGGTCGCCGTCGGCGGCGTGCGTGAAGTCGTACCCGTCGGGGTTGGCGGAGAGCACGAACCACAGCTCGGTGGAGTTCACGAGCTTGGTGACGCGCTTGTCCTTGCCGTAGTTGTCGAGGTAGTGGTGCATCAGGCGGCGGGTCATCTCGGGGGTGATCCACTCGCGCGCGTGCTGGTTGGACATGTACAGCGTGGCCGGCTTGGAGCCGTCCTTGGACTTCGCCGCGCCCTTGGAGAGCTTGAGCGCGAGGATGTCCTTGCCCTGGAGGGTCTTGCCGATGGAGACGACCTTGGTGAGGCCGGGGTGGGCCTGCGCGGTCTTGACGATCTCCTCCTGGAGCCCGCCCTTGCCGCTGTAGGGCCGGTAGACGCCGTCGCCCGCGGCCGCGAGCCGCTTCTCGGTGGCCTGGGAGATCGTGTGCTCTTCGAGGTCGACGCCCTGGCGTTCGATCGACTTCGCCTGGGCCTCGGTCAGATAGAGCTCGACGCGTCCGGTGCCGCGTTCGGGCACCTGCCCGGCGAGTTCGTGGGCGTCCTGGCCCGCCTTGAGCACGATGGGGATCTGCTTCTTGGTGACCTCGGCCCGGTAGACCTTCACGGCCGCCGCGTCGCCGTCGGCCGAGGCCCCGGCCGGGCCGCTCGCCTGGGCCTGCGGTGCGGCGGCCACCCCGCCGACGAGCAGGGCACCGGCGGCGAGGATCGATCTCGCACGGGTTCTTCGTCTCATGAGCCCCCCTTGCAGTTGTCCGGCACGTTTGTGCGCGAACGCCAGGCTCGTCATGCTTCATGATCATGTCAATGGGTGCGTGGCCGGTTCCTGCTCCCGGCGGTACGCGTCCGGGCCGCTGGCCCCAACTCCCTAGGCAGGGGGGTGCGTTCGCGCGATGCTGGGGAGGCCGCTGCGGGGCCGCGCCCCGGCGCGCCCGTACGCGTGCGCACCCGCCCATGCCATGCCCGCTCGCCTCGACCGGGGGAATCCGCCGTGAAGGCCATCGTCCAGGACGTCTACGGCTCCGTGGACACGCTTCACGTACGGGACATCCCTTGCCCCTCCCCCGCCGAGGGCGAGGTACTGGTGCGCGTGTACGCCGCCGGGGTCGGCCCGGACGTCCGGCACGTGATGACCGGGCTGCCCCTGATGGTCCGCCCAGTCTTCGGACTGCGCGGACCCAGGAATCCCGTACGGGGCTGGGACGGCGCCGGACGCGTCGAAGCGGTCGGCGCGAAGGTCACGGACCTCGTGCCCGGCGACGCGGTCTATGGGCACCTCGACGGCTCCTTCGCCGAGTACGCGCTCGCCAAGACCGACAGGATCGCCCCGAAGCCCGAGAACGTCACCTTCGAGCAGGCCGCCGCCGTGCCGGTCTCCGGCGTCACCGCGCTCCAGGCCCTGCACACCAAAGCGGGTCTGCGGGCAGGCCACAAAGTGCTGGTCATCGGAGCCTCGGGCGGCGTGGGCAGCTTCGCCGTCCAGCTCGCCGTCGCCCACGGCGCGGAGGTCGTCGGGGTCTGCGGCGGCGACGCGGCCGAGTTCGTGCGCTCCTTGGGCGCCACGGCCGTCCTCGACCACACCCGCCAGGAGATCACCGAAAGACCTCACCGGTACGACGTCGTCCTCGACGCCGCCGGGAACCGGCACCTGCCCCTACTGCGCCGCGTCCTCACCCCGAGCGGCACCCTCGTGCGCATCGGCGGCGAGGGCGGCAGCCGGTGGTTCGGCGACACCGGCACCCAGCTACGGATGGCCCTGCTGACCCGCTTCGTGCGGCACGATCTGCTCGGCCTGCTGGCCGTCGTACGCCGGGCGGACCTGCTGACCCTCACGTCCCTGATCGAGAGCGGCGCGCTCACTCCGGTCGTCGACAGCACCTATCCCCTGGCCGAGGCCCGGGCCGCCGTCCGCCATCAGGAGCGGGGCCATCCCCGGGGAAAGGTCGTCCTGATCGCGGGGCCCGGGGCTTGACCGGCGACTCGTTCATCAGCGGGAAGTCCTCAGGCGTCGCACTGCCCCGGGGCCACCGGCGCCCATGACGCGTCCGAGCCGGTCACGAACTGGGCGGGTGCGCGTTTATGCGGGGGCAAGCCCCACCTCCACACATCCGGCGTGCTCCAGTGACCCGCACAGGGTCCGTACGCAACGCTGATCGGCATGACGACCAGATCGCACCACTTCCCCGTACGCGGGCACTCCCGAACGCGCCCGACTCACCGGCCTCGTAGACACCGATTGCACCTGGTGGCGGCCGTGTCCGTCCTGACGGTGGCTGGCTTAGGCATCGGACTTGAGCAGCCGGGGCAGGCGGCGACCCGGCCGACCGCTACCGTGTCGGCACACGACGCGCCAGCTTCCGGAGCTTCCGGGAAGGACGCAAGGGCCCAACAGCGCGACCAGCTGGAGCAGTTGGCGCGGAAGGTGGTGGATGCCGGGGCTCCCGGAGTGGTGGTGCGGGTGGATGACGGCCGCGGTCGACCGATCGAGATCGCCGAACAAGCTCCGTGGGCCCGCTCCGAGCACCGACTCCGGCCGGGCGACGAGTTCCGGATGGGCTCCAACACCAAGACCATGATGGCCACCCTCGTCCTGCAACTGGCCGCCGAGGGCAAGCTCGCACTGACCGACCCGGTGGACAAGTGGCTGCCGGGCCAGGTGCCGGACGGCCGCGCCATCACGCTGCGCATGCTGCTCAACCACACCAGCGGCCTGTACGACTACACCGAGGACCCGCAGCTCGTGCCCTCCATCCTGGGCAAGGACCAGAGGCGGTGGACCTCGGAACAGCTCCTCGCCGTGGGCGTACGACACGATCCGCTCTTCCCACCGGGCACGCGGTGGGACTACAGCAACACGAACTACGCCGCGGTCGGTGCGGTCCTGGAGAAGGTCACCGGCCGGAGCCTGGCGGAGCTGGTCCGTGACCGGATCGCCCGGCCGCTCGGCCTGCGGCACACGTACTACGCCGAGGACTCGGCCTGGCGCGGCCCGCACGCCCGCGGCTACGAACCCGATGCGGCGCACATGCCGCCGGGCGTGCCGACCGAGTTCCGGAACTACGCCGGGGCGCCCCGCGCGGAGCACGTGGACGTCTCCGCCAACAGCCCTTCGTGGGGCGGCGCGGCCGGTGCGGTGGTGTCCACCGCGCGCGACTGGGACCGCTTCTACACAGCGTTGATGTCCGGCAAGCTGCTGCCCGCCGCGCAGCTGGCGCAGATGCGCACCACCGTGCCGATCTTCCCCGACCAGCCGGACGGGCCCGGCTACGGCCTCGGCATCGAGACCACCACCACCGAGTGCGGCACGGTGTGGTCTCACGACGGCGGCATCCCGGGCTACCTCAGCGCCCACCTCACGGATCCCACGGGCCGACGCACCGCGAGCATCCTCATCTCGACGGAGGCGTTCGCCGAGTTCCCGGAGGCCTTCCCCGAACTGATCAAGTCCTCCAAGGCACTCCAGTCCGCCACACTGTGCGCCCTGTTCGACAAGGCGGGGTCGGGCGGGGGTGCCGCCAACTCCTCCTGATCCACGCGGAGTCGACGCTGCTACCCCGAACCGGGCGACGAGACCCGCCCCGGCGAGCGTGCCGAAGTCGCCCCACGCATCGCCGACCACCCCATCCGCACCACGTTTTTGTCCCGAGGTGCGGAGACGGGCTGCCGGACAATTGCGTGGGCGCTGGAATCCCTGGTGCACGGCCTCAGTCACCGTGTCCCAGCGAGGGGGTGGACAGCCCCTTTCGCGGAGCATCCGCGTGCCTCCCTCTCGTCTCCGTACGCCCTGCCGTTCACGCGCAGGGCAGGGCGTACCTGGGGCGCGGCATTCCAAGACCGCAGCGTCTACACAGGAAGCCAGCAGATGAATCTTCGCAAGAGCCTGACTCTCGTGACCGTGTCGATCGTCCTGGGCGGTGGCGTGGCGCTCGCCGCCCCGTCGGCCCAGGCCGATCAGCCCGCCTTCCAGAGCCAAGCCATGGACTCCGGCCTGACAGCCTCCGAGGCCACCCAGCTACAGCGCACGATCGACACCCTTCTGGCCAAGGAGGGTGGACGGCAGACCGCCGCCAACGAGATCCGTTACGCGGACGGCAGGCTGCTGGTGCCGCTGCCCGGCGAGAAGTACGTACGGGAGCTGAACGGCAGCCGGGCCGAGGGCACCGCTGCCAGTGCGCGCCACACCTGCACGTACAAGCGCCTGTGCGGCTACTCCGGCAGGAACTACACCGGTCAGGAGCGCGAGTGGTACCAGTGCAACGTGCTCTACAAGAAGCCGAGCGCCTGGCGCAGCGGCGGCTCCTGGTACAACAACCAGACGCCGGGGCGGCAGGGCAGCTGGTACGACTACAACAAGCGCTTCCTCTCCCACACCAGGCCCGCGCCCTACGGAGCCAACGGCAACTGGGCCCCCGTCGGCTACGTCAAGGCCTGCTAGTGCGCCGCACACGGCCGTAGGCCCCTGGGATCCACAGCGGGCCGTCTCCTCTCCCCGGAGGCGGCCCGCTGTCGCGCCGCCTGGCGGTCAGCGGGCGCACAGGGCCGCCTCCATGGCTTCTTCGAGGTGCTTCACGGCGTCGCCGCTCTTCGGTTCGAGGGTCATCGAGACGCTGGCGGCGCGGCCGTCGTCGGTGGCCGCGGCCCAGGTTCCGTAGCCCGGTATCGCACCGCTGTGGCCCCAGGCCACCTTGCCGCAGGAGGGCAGCTTCACGCTGACGATCCCCAGTCCGGCGTGGTAGCGGCGCTTCTCCGCGGGGACGTCGGGGCCTTCCAGGGGGACGGTGGTGCGCATCTCCTTGAGCTGGTCCTTCTTCAGGAGCCGCTCGCCGCCGCCGAGCAGCGCGGAGAAGAAGCGGTTGAGGTCGGAGTTGGTGGAGACCATCGCGCCTCCCGCCCAGGACGCGGAGGGGTCGATCTCGGTGACGTTGCGCAGGGGTGCGTCCGGGCCTTCCTGGCGGTAGCCCTGGGGGTGGCGTTCCCTGATGGCCGTCTCGCCGGGGGCGGGGAAGTAGGTGTGGCGCAGTCCGATGCGCCGGATGACGCGCCGGTCGACTTCTTCGGCGAGGGGCCGTCCGGTGACCTTCTCCACGATGAGACCGGCGACCAGGTAGTTCGTGCTGCTGTACCCCCACTCCGTGCCGGGAGTGAAGACGGCCTCGTGCGCCAGGGCGACGTCCAGGGCGTCGCGGGGTGAGAGGTAGCGGCGCTTGAGGATGTCGTTCGTGACGTCTTCCTCGTAGTCGGGGAGTCCGCTGGTGTGCTGGAGGAGCTGACGCACCGTGATCTTCTCTCCGTCGATCTCCTTTCCGCGCACGAGGCCCGGCAGGTACGTCTCGACCGATGCGTCCAGGGCGATCTCTCCCTCGTGGACCAGTTGCAGCACGACCACGGCGGTGAACGTCTTGGTGACGCTGCCGATCCGTATCTGTCCGTCCCTGGGCACCTTCGCGTGGGTGTCCCGGTCGCCCACACCCGCGGTATAGGTGCGCAGTTTGCCGTTGCGGTCCATCGCGCTCGCCAGCGCCCCCGGTGCGTGGTCGGAGTGCAGCAGCGTGTCCAACCTCTGCCGCACGGGGTCTCGTTGGGCGGCGGTCGCGGGCGCCGCCAGGCCCGTGGTGACGGCGGCGGCCAGGGCCAGAGCGACGAGGGTGAGGTGTCTACGCATCAAGGTTCCTCCAGAGCAACGATGACGTGCCTCAGCGGTGTGATCAACTCTGCGGGGAGCAGCCGCCGTTGTCCATCAGTGATCACCCTGACCGACCCCTGATCCGCCCTGGGAGCAGGCTCCTGGTTCGCCCCTGGAACTCTCCCCGAGACAGCGGGTCGTCAGCTCCCGCGCCCGGACTGCTTCGTCAAGCCGTGAGCCCGTCCGGCGACGGCCGCACCCACGATCACGCACGCGGCATGGACGCTGAGGCAGACTACGAATCCGCCCGGCAGTCCGCCGAGCACCCCCGCGTCGTCGTGGTCGACGAGTTGGCGGATCGCTCCCTGGCCGCCGAGGACGACGAGCGTCACACCGAGGGCCCGCAGTGCGTCGCGGCCCAGAGGACGCCGCCCTCGGCAGCTCACGAC
The DNA here is from genome assembly GCF_044544845.1 of Streptomyces sp. NPDC053474. Classification (NCBI taxonomy): domain Bacteria; kingdom Bacillati; phylum Actinomycetota; class Actinomycetes; order Kitasatosporales; family Streptomycetaceae; genus Streptomyces; species Streptomyces sp. NPDC053474. The sequence goes on along the minus strand of NZ_JBITXV010000009.1, from coordinate 30,529 downwards.
GTCACCCCCACCGCGGAGGTGAACCAGGTGTACACAGGAGCCAGCCTCGGTGAGGCGGGCCATCCGTTGACCGTCGACAGGAGGCGCCAGTACCGCTCGACGTGCGGGTCGGTGGTCAAGAGGAGGCGGGCGAGCAGCCAGCGGCGCAGGTCGCCGTCGCCCGCGTGCTCGAACGCGTACCCGTAGAGGTCGCTCAGCGAGTCGGCGAGCGGCGCGGTCAACAAGGCGGCCGGGAGGACGCCGACGGCCGCGGCCTCCAAGACGCGTTCGCGCATCGCCTGGTTGAGGTCGTCGTGCAGGGCACCGACCGCGCCCGGGGAAGGCTCTTGGGCCTGGATCTCGGCGACGCGTCGTATCGCTGCCCGGAAGTCCGCACTCCGGCACAGCTCGGCGAGTTCCACCCAGGCCCCTATCTGGTCCGGGGCAGGATCGTCGGGAAGCTCCGGCAGGACGGATCGCATCAGGCTCGCGAACTCGGGGTTGGCGTCCCCGTCCGCGAAGGCGGCGTCGATGAAGTCGGCCACCAGCTGGTGCTGTTCGGCGTGGGAGAGCGTGGCGAGTCGGTGCATGAGGTCCACTTCCATGGGGGTGGGGCCGTGCCGTGCGACGGCCCGCAGGACCGCCCGCCGCAGCCGCAGGGACTGGATCTGTACGTCCAGGGCGTCGGCGTGCGCCTCGGCGACTTCGGCGAGGGACACCTCGTGGTCCAGCACTTTGCGCACGGTCGCCAGGTCGAGCCCGAGCTCGCGCAGCGTCCGGACCAGGCCCAGTCGGGCGAGCGCCTCGGGGCCGTACAGGCGGTAGCCCACCCGGCTGCGGTCGGTCGGCGGAACGAGTCCCTTGTCGGAGTAGAACCGGATCGCCTTCACCGTCAGACCGGTCCGGCGCGCCAGCTCGCCGATGGAGTAGAGGGAGGATGAGGTGTCGCTGTGCATGCCCCTAGCTTGGGGTCTCCCCCGACGGGAGACTCAACCGGTGCACGGTCGTCCGCCCTGGTGCACGATGGCCCGCTGAGTGATGCCCGGTGGCCCGCCGAGTGGTATCCGCTGACCGTCATCCCTTCATCCCGGTCAGGAGCGCCAGGCTCTGGGCCCGTACGGAGCCGGGCCAGGTCCGCAGGCCATAGCAGAGGGCACCGGCGGCGCTGGCGAGGGCGACCGCGCTCCACAGCAGGAGCTCACGCGTCATCAGGTCCCTGTAGCGGGCCGTCGTAGCGGACAAGTCGAGCCGCCTTCCGCATCGGGTGGAGGGCCGATTTCGAAGTCGAGCAGAAAAGACAGGCTCCTCCCGGTCACATTTCCCCGCCGCCATCCGTCATGGCAGTGACCGCACGATGCGCGGTCTTGAGACGACATAACGACATAACGACATAACGACGTAACGACCTAAGGAGATGGCGATGGGAACACGTTCGATCACGGCGGAGATCCCCATGGAGCCGCGGCTGTCCGAGGACCCCGCGGAGCTCGTTCCGGAGCTGGCTGCGGTGTCGGCCGCGCTGTTCAAGGTCACCGGCAACGGTTCGGTGCCGCGTTCCACGATCAGTCTGGTGCAGCTGCGTGCGGGCCAGATCGTGGGCAGCACCTATCTGACCGTTCTGCACACCGGCTTCCTGCGCAAGGCCGAGGTGTCGGAGGAGCGGATCACGTCGGTGGCCTCCTGGCAGGACTCGCCGTACTTCACCGCCGCCGAGCGGGCGGCGCTGGCCCTCACGGAGGCGGTGCTCCAGCCGTCCGCGGACGGTGAGCGGGTCTCCGACGAGCTGTACGCCGAGGCGGCCGCGCACTACGAGCCCAAGGCGCTCGCCACGCTGATGTTCGCGATCGGGCAGGTCAACTTCTTCATCCCGGTGGCGCTCATCGCGAAGCCGGTGCCCGGGCGCTCGTTCACCGATCCGTGGAAGTGACCCACCACAGGGCTCGGCTCATGCGCTCGGTTTCCGGCGTCTGAGCCGAGCCCGGGCCGCCTCGGCTCCACGATGGCCTCCCGTGTGTGGCGGTGGTCCGGACCGCCGCCACACACGCGCCTGGCCGGGACTGTCCGCCGACGAAGTGGTGCGGATCCGCCTCCGGCCTCCTCCTCGGACGACCGCTTGCCGCCCGTGGATGGCCGCTGCCCGATTCGGATAGGGCGGAGCCTCGACGCGCCCTACGGTTTCGCGGAGATCGGCGCTCTGGAGGCGTACATGAACAGGTATCGCGGGGTACGGACGGCCGTGATCGTAGGGGCGGGCATCGCTGGTCTGACGGCGGCCACCGCTCTGGCGCGGGACGGATGGCAGGTGGAGATCGCCGAGGTCGGCCCGCCGGAGGCCACTTCTGGTTGGGGGTTGTGTCTGACCGGCCCTTCGCTGCGCGCGCTCGACGAGTTGGGGCTCGCGGACGCGTGCCTGGCCGAGGGCTACGGCATGAGCACGGTCACGCACGTGGACGTGAACGGCGAGCCCGCGGGTGAGACCCGGTTGCCGCGCCTCATCGGTGCGCGACGGCCCGCGATGGTGGGCATCGCACGTCCCGCATTGCACCGCGTCCTGCTCGCGGAAGCCCAGCAGTGCGGTGTGGTGGTGCGCCACGGGGTGACCGTGGCAGCGGTGGATCACGAGAGGCAGCTCGTCCGCGTACGGCTGTCGGACGGGACGGTACGGCACGTCGCACTGCTGGTGGGCGCGGACGGGATCCGCTCGGCGGTGCGGGGCCTGCTCGGACTCAAGGCCTCGCTCGACTTTCACGGGCAGATGGTCTGGCGAGCTCTGGTGCGCCGCCCGCGCTGGGCCACGGGGATCCATCAGTTCGCCGGGAGGGCCGACACGGCCGGACTCGTCCCCCTCTCGGATCGACAGGCGTACGTGTTCCTGACGGAGAACAGGGTGGAGCGGAGCGTCCTGCCCGACGCCGCGCTCGCCCCGCGCCTGCGGCAACTCCTTGAGGCGTTCCCGGGGCGGGTGGCGGAGATCCGCTCCCTGGTGGCTGCATCGGCATCGGTGGTGCGCCGCCCGGTCCTTACGGCGCTCCTGGAAGGCGCCTGGAACCGGGGCAACGGCGTGGTCATCGGGGACGCCGCGCACGCCCCCGCACCGCAGATGGCCAGCGGGGCCGCCCTCGCCGTCGAGGACGGGCTCGTCCTGGCCCGGGAACTCGCGCGGCACGAGTCCGTCGAGCAGGGGCTCCACGCTTTCGTCAGCCGACGCGCGCGGCGGTGCCGGACGCTCGTGGAGACCTCGGTGGCGATCGCCGATCTGGAGCAGGCGCGCCGCCACCACGAGGCGTATCCGCTGGCCGACTCCTGCCACCGGCTCATGGCCGAGCCCGCGTGACCAGGCGGAGGGCTCCTCGGGAGTTCCGCCCGCCCGGCTCAAGGGGCGGCCGACGACCGGCCTCCGTGGTCGACAATGGGCCCCTAGGGAAGGGCCCCACCATCGTGCCGACGCCGCTGCGCCACCACCTCATCACCAGGTCCCAGAACCCCGTGGACCTGCTGAACGCCGCCACCCGGCTGTTCGGCGGCTCGATCGCCGCAACGCCCCTGGACGAGCTGTGCGGTGGCGAGCACGAACTGCGCGGCGTCGCCGCGCACGACTTCGCGGTGGGCTACTTCGCCTCGCCCCTCGACGTACGGGTCGCCACGGCCAGGGGCCGTGCCCGTGGCTCCTATTTCGTCAACATCGGTGTCTCCGGGGCCCTCTCGGCGTCGTGCGGCGCGCTGCGGGCGACCCTCGACGAGACGACGGCGGGGGTCGTCAACCCCGGAGACACCCAGGAACTGCGGCCCCTGCGCGGCCAAAGGACGCGGTTCCTGGGCCTGCGGATCGACGCCGCCCTGGTCGACCAGGAGTTCACCGCGCTGACCGGGCATCCGCCGGTGTCCACCGTGCGCTTCGACTTCGCCCTCGACCTGGCCAAGCCCAAGGGCCGGGCGGTGCGCCTCCTTGTCCGCTCCCTGCTCGAACAGCTGGACTCGCAGGACCCCCTGTTCCAGCGCGCGGAGCTGCAACGCGGCCAGTTGCGCTGCCTCGTCACCGCCCTGCTCCTGGCCCAGCCGCACTCGCACACCGGTCAGCTGCACGACGGACCGCGCCCCGGCCACCCGCGCTCCCTGCGGGCGGCCCTCGCGTTCATCGAAGCGAGCCTCGCCGAGCGCATCAGCCTCGGCGACATCGCCAACGCCGCAGCATGCAGTCCGCGGACCCTCAGCTCCGCGTTCCGCGACCGGCTCGGCCTCTCCCCCATGGCGTACGTCCGCGATCTGCGGCTCGACCGGATCCGGGAGGACATCCTCACCTCCACCGATCCCGTCGGTGCGATCGCCTATCGGTGGGGTGTCTCGCACCTCGGCCGCTTCGCCGGTCAGTACCGCGCCCGGTTCGCCGAACTGCCCTCCGACACCGCGAGCCGCAGGTAGCACCATGGCACACGGGAGCAGCGCCGTCCGGCACCGCCGTCACGACCGGGTTGCGACCCCGCATCCGTCCCCGCCGCCCTGCCGCATGCGGGTGTCCATGGACGTGCTCCGGTCGTACGGGTCGACCTCGGGGCCGTCCGCGGCGCCAGGGGCGGTGCGTTCGGAGCCGAACTTCGGGGTGAAGTAGCCGGTGGCGTTGTCGCAGCCTCCGTTGGTGTAGTCCGCCTTGTACGACACCAGGGAGAACGTGCCCGGCTCGGTGATGACCTTCGCCGGGTTGTCCCAGCTCATCACCACTTCCCTCCGGACGACGGTGCGCACGACCTCGTCGCTGCCCTTCACGGCCCGGTCGCTTCCCCCCGCGGCCCGTACGACCGGATAGACGTACGTGACGTCGCTGACGACCTCCAGCGCGCCGCGCTTGCCCTCCCGGAAGGTGAGCCGCCCACGCGTCTTCACCACGTCACCGGCGAGCCGCACCTCGGCCTTCGGGAAGCGGCTGAAGAGCAGCAGGGGGTCGTTCTTCCGGCTGGGGGTGTCGAAGGCGGTGGCCAGGTAGTCCTGAACGTCCTGCTGGCGCGGGTTGATCAGCGCGATCGCCTTCGTGGGCCGCTGCCCCCGCAGCACACCCTCGTCCAGGCTGGACAGGGCGAGGAAGTCCCGGCTGTGCGCGAGCGCCCGCGCGACCTGGTCCTTGCTCATCCAACCGGTCGCCCGCGCCTGCGGCACGTGGATCCCCGCCGCCCCGTCGCTCCATCGCGCCGCCGGAGAGCCCCTGAACGGCCGGTCCACGGTGGGCAGTTGCTCCGCCTCCCGTGCGGGTGCCTGCTTCGGGCGTTCCGTTTCGGCGGCGAGGGGCTTGTCCTCTCCGCCCCCGTCGTCGCTCCCGAACCAGCCAGACACCTGTCCCGAAGCCAGCGCCACCACCAGCAGGACGGCCGCCACCAGCAGCCCGACCACGTACCAGGCCTTACCGCCCGTTCGCCGCGAGGTGGGCTGGTGCGTCCGCCACCCGTCCGGTGGACCGGGCTCCTCCCGAATGCGCCGCCCCACCATCCTGGCCCGCGCCGACGGCTCCTGCGGTGCGCCCGCGCTCCCGGCCTCGGCGTCCCGCAGGAAGCGCTCCCACTCCTCGTCCGATATCTTCCTGTCCCCACTCACGATGCGCTCCGCGCCCTCCCCGCCCTCTAACCCCTCGGACCTTTGTTCCCTTACTCCATCACACCGCTTCACCGCACCGCCACAAACCCCTAGGGCCGGAGGAACGCGCTGCGGCAGGCGGCAGTTCCCCTTGGCCCAGGCGTCCCACCAATCGCTCCGGCGCAGGCCGGGCCGCCATGAACCCGGCCCCAACCCCCGGTGAACTCCGTACAACCAGCCCCGCCCCTCGGCGGTCAGACCGGATAGTCCTCATCCCGTCGACCGAGGGGGAGCCTCCGTGCCACACAGCCGCCGCATCCTCACGTACGCCATCGCAGTCGCCGCCGCGGTCACCACGGGGCTCGTGCTCCCGTCCGGTGCCTCCGCTGCCGCGCCCCGCGCCACCACGAGTGACTTCAACGGCGACGGCTACGCGGACCTCGCCGTCGGCGTCCCGGACGGGACCGTCGGGGGCCGGGCCAAGGCCGGGTACGTGAACGTCGTCTGGGGTGGTCCGAGGGGCGTCGGTGCCCACGGGAGCGTCCGTGTCACCCAGGCCACCCCCGAGGTCCCCGGCACCCCGGAGGCGGGTGACCGCTTCGGCGCGTCCGTGGTCCTGACCGACCTCAACGGCGACGGCATCGCGGAACTGCTCGTCGGTGCCCCGGGTGAGGACGTCACCGACCGCGGTACGGACGCGGGTACGGTCATCGCCATAGGCGGCTCGCGGAACGGGCCGGGGCCGGGGTCGACGGTCCTGACCGGGCCGTCGCCGTCGGCCGCGTACGGCAAGTCGGTCGCGGCGGCCCACCTCACCGGCGGCGCCGACAAGACGATCGTGGTCGGCGGCACGGACAAGGTCGTCGCCCGTGTCATCCAGGGTGAGGACAGCATGGTCACCACCGTCGTCGCCGCCCCCATGGGCGGCCGCGCCCCCGTGCTGGCCACCGGTGACTTCGACAGCGACGGTACGGCGGACCTGGGCGTGGCGTACTGGACCGCCGGCCGGCCCAGCACGCAGTCCCACGTACGCCTGTGGAAGTGGGACGCCGACCGGTCCGAGATGGCCAACTTCTGGAACACGGACAACGCCGGTGTGACCGCCCTGGCAGCCGGTGACTTCGACGGCGACGGCCACGACGACCTGGCGCTCGGCGAGTGCCGTGAGATCGCCGACGAGAACATCGACGACCCGTGCGGGCCCGAAGGACTCGCCAAGGGCGGCGGCATCCACGTCCACTACGGAAGCCGCGCGGGCGGCGGCTCCTTCGGCAGCCGCGCCCAGACCCTCAACCAGGACACGCCGGGCGTCCCGGGCGTCGCCGAGGACGGCGACCGCTTCGGCGCCTCCCTCGCCGTCGCCGACGTCGACCGCGACGGCCGCGACGACCTGATCGCGGGCGCCCCCGGTGAGGCCATCGGCAGCGAGGCGGGGGCGGGCGCCACCTGGCTGCTGCGCGGCGACGCCCGGGGCCTGCTCGACGCGGGCGGCGCCGCCAGGTCCGTCTCCTGGAACCAGGACACCTCCGGCGTCCGGGGCGTCGCCGAGGCGGGCGACGCCTTCGGCGCGGCGGTCGCCGCGGGCGACTACGACGCCGACCGCGTACCGGATGTCACGGTCGGATCCCCCGGCGAGAACGCCTCCTTGGGCGCCGCGTGGCTCTTCCCCAAGGGTGCGGCCGGTGGCTCGCTGGCCTTCTCGCCCCGCACGCTCGGCCTCCCGGACCTCTCCACGGCACAGAAGTACGGGAAGCCGCTGAGCAGTCGCTGAGGCCGTCAGGGCACGGTGATGACGATCTTGCCGCGGGCGTGGCCGGAGGCGCTCACGTCATGAGCCGTGGCCGTTTCCTTCAGCGGGAACACGCCGTGCAGCAGGACGGTGAGAGCGCCGCGGTCGGCGAGATCGGCCGCCAGCGGCAGTCCTGCCCAGCCGGGCGACTCCCCTGCCGGGGAGCGGGAGAAGCGCACCCCGTGGCGGTCGGCGTCGAAGTCCGCGATGGTCACCACGCGGTCCGGGTCGCCGACGAGCGCCACCAGTTCGGCGAGGGAGCCCTTGCCTGCCGCGTCCAGAACCACGTCGACTCCGCGCGGAGCCAGTGGGACGAGGCGGTCGGCGAGGCCCGCCCCGTAGGTGACCGGGACGACGCCGAGCCGGTCGAGGAAGGCGTGGTTGCCCTGGCTCGCGGTGCCGATCACGGTGAGGCCGCGGGCCCGGGCGAGTTGCGCGGTGATGGTGCCGACGCCTCCGGCGGCACCCTCGATCAGCAAGGTCATGCCCTCGGCGGCGCCCAGGGCCTCCAGGACGCGCGTGGCCGTGTCGACGTTGCCCGCGGCACCGCCCGCTTCCTCGAAGGACCACGACCGGGGCTTGGGCGCCCATGCCGCGAGGACGGCGTACTGGGCCGCGGCGCCTCCCTGGTCGGCGACCGGTACGAGGCCGAAGACCTCGTCTCCCACGGCGGCGCCGGTCACCCCCTCCCCCACCTCGTCGACCACTCCGGCGGCGTCCATGCCGGGGATGTGGGGGAAGTCCAGGGTGGCGATGCCCCGCAGCATCCCCGTACGCAAGTACCAGTCAGCGGGAGTGACACCGGTGGCACGCACCGCGATGCGGACCTGACCCGGCCCGGCGTGCGGCTCTTCGGCCTCCTCCACGCGGAGGACTTCGGAACCGCCGTAGCGGTGGTATCGCACAGCGAACACGGACAACCTCCGTAGCTGGTGAAAGTGGTTCAGGAGGAGCGCTGGCCGACGCTCCCTCTCCGGGGCTCCGTCAGAGCTGCGGCCCTGTCAGATCCCCGCTTGCTCGCCGCCGGTGAAGAAGTCGACCAATTCGTGGCGGCCCTCGGCGAGGGCGCGGACGCCGGTGGCCTTGTGGGCCCCAACGGACGGTGCCGTACGGGAGTGAGTCCAGCAGGAGGTGGCGCAGCTCGCCGCGCCGCGCCTCGGGGCGATCGTCCGTGCCGTCCTCGTCCGTCAGGTCGGCTGCCTTGAGGGCGAGTTGGCCGGTGTGGTCGTGGATGTCGAGCATCCCGCCCTGCGCACGCGCCGCCGGAGAGGGGTCCGCTTCGTAGACCGTGACCGGGATGTCATGGAGGTGCGGCTCAGACCACGATGACCCGGCGCCCGCGCGTGTGCCCCGCCTGGCTGTCCATGTGTGCCGTCGCCGCCTCGGCGAGCGCGTACGACTTCTCCACCGGGATGTGGAGCTTTCCGCGCCGGACGAGGTCGACGACCGCGACGAGGGCTCGCGGCACGTCCCCGGTCACGCCGGAGAACCGGACGCCGAGGTCCGGCGCGCCGCGGTCGGCGATGGAGACCACCTTGTCCGGGTCCCCGGTCAGTTCGACGAGCTCGCGGACCACGCCCGATCCTGCGAGGTCGAGTGCCGCGTCGACCTGGCCGAGTTGCCGCACCCGCTCGACCCAGCCCTCGCCGTACGTCGTGGCGAGGGCGCCCAGGCTTCGCAGGTAGTCCAGGTTCGCGGCCCCGGCCGTGCCGATCACCGTGATGCCCCGGTCGCGGGCGATCTGCAGGGCCGCCGAGCCGACTCCCCCGGACGCCCCGCTGACCAGCAACGTCTGCCCGGGCCGCACCCCGACCTGGCCGATGACGCGCAGCGCGGTCTCCACCACGGAGGGGTACCCGGCCGCTTCTTCGAAGGTCAGGCCTTCCGGTAGCGGAGCCCAGGCCGTGAGCACGGCGAGCTCGGCATAGGTGCTCGAACCCCGCCCGAACACGCGGTCGCCGACCTCGACACCGTCGACCCCCTCACCGACCTCGTCCACCACCCCGGCGGCGTCCTGCCCGACCCCGGCGGGCAACTCGATCGGGCGGACCTGCTGGAACTGGCCTTCGCGGATCCGCCAGTCGACGGGGTTCACGCCCGCCGCCCGCACGGCGACGCGTATCTGGCCGGGGCCCGCATGGGGCTCCTCGGCGTCTTCGAGACGGAGAACATCGGGACCGCCGAACGCGGCGAAGCTCACTCTCTTCATGCGAGCGACCGTAACACTAACGGTTAGTGTTTAAAAACAGATACGCCTTTGGATTTGGTAGTGTCAGCTTCATGACCGTGCCGACCGGACGCCGCGAACGCAAGAAGGCCGCGACCCGCCAGAAGATCGCCGACACCGCTCTACGGCTCTTCCTGGAACGCGGATACGACGCGGTGGGCATCCGCGACGTGGCCGCCGAGGCCGACGTGGCCGTCACCACGCTGTTCTCCCACTTCGCCTCGAAGGAGGCGCTGGTCTTCGAGCAGGACGACGACTTCCGCCAGCGCCTCACGCAGGCGGTCTCCGGGCGCGCGCCGCACGAGCCGCTCATCCCCGCCCTGCGCCGCGAGATCCAGGCCATGCTCCGGCACTGCACGGCGGACGGCACCGCCGCGATCTACCGCATGATCGACGAGTCGCGCGCCCTGCGGGAGTACGAGGAGTCGATGCGCCTGCGTCACGCGGAGGCGCTGGCGACAGCCCTCATCGCAGCCCCCGACCTGCCCCAGAGCGCGACCGCCTGCCGGACGATCGCCAGGTTCGTGATCGAGGCCTACGCCCTGGCCCGCGAGGCGGCCGACCCGGAGGCCGCCGTGGAGGAGATCTTCCGGATGATCGAGGCGGCGTGGGACGTCGCGTGACCTCCACGAGCAGGCGTCAGAGCGGACCACCGCACCTGGGTTTGAGCATCGGCGACTACCTGGCCCGGCTGGTCCAGGGGGACGCCAGCGGTCTGCGCGCGCGGGCGGTGGACGCGCCCCCCGGCGTCATGTTCCTCGAAGCCGCGGGCATCACCGTCAAACCCACCCGCGAGCACGCCGTCGCCCTCAAGGACCTGCATTGTCCAGCCAGTCTTGGCGGGTCCACGGCGAACCTCCGCGCGCTCTTGGTGAGCAGCCACGCGCCCCAGCGTCGGGCCGTACGGCCGGTCCCGCTCCTGTTCAGCCGTCCGCGCACGGCCCGCGTCGACCGGCGCCGCCGCCGCGCGTGCGGGACGTGGCGCCCAGGGCCGGGCACGGAGTATGCCCAGGTCATCGAGGTCTGGCCGCTTCCGTGGAAGGCGGCGGCCCCGTTGGCCGTGCCCGCGAGTACAGGAGCGTGAGCGTGCGGACCGCGGCCGCGCGCCGTCTGGGGGCCGCGGTCGGCGGGGCCGGTCACGGATGGTGACGCCCGCTCACCGCATGGCTCAAAACTGTTGCTGAGCAGCCGGACAATTTTTGGGATCCTCTGGTCATGCGCCTCTCCAGGCACTTAAGTACCTGTCAGGCAGTCGCTACCAGCCAAGAGCGACAGCCCTCGGGCGGGTGATGAGCCAGCGGCCGTCTCCGCTCTGTTCGTCCGCCCTTCGCATGACCCGTGTCACCCGCCCCAACTGTCCGAGGAGTCCTCCGCCTATGGCCGCCAGCGCACACCATTCGGTGTCGTGCTTACACCAACCGGCGAGCCGTAGCGCTGACGTCGGGCAGTGCCGTGTGAACCGGCCGATTGCCGCGTGAAGGAGCTCCTACCGCCAGGACGCCCCACCCAGGAGAGCCAGCCGAAGGCGCACGGCTCCGGCCGGGAGGCGCGCTGATGGCGAGCTCGAACCCCGCCGGTCGTGACACGGACCTGTACGCGGCGGTGCAGGACATTCAGGCGGGTTACTGGATGCAGATGCGGCAGGTGCTGGCCCGGACGGGCACCTGGCCGCAGTGGACGTCCCGTACGCAGGTCCTTGGGGTCGTCGCGGCTCAGAACAACGTCGTGGAGTTATGGCTGGAAGAGGAACCGGAGAGCCTCGCCGCCCGGGTGATGTACGCCAGGGTCGCCACCGAGCGGGTCCTGCAAGCCCACCGCGGGCACCGGGCGCACGACCCCCGGCAGGCACGCGACCTGGAGACGCTGGCAGACCGGGCCCGGCAGGCGTGCCACAGGGCGGGCGAGGGAAACCCCGACGACGCCGTGCCCTGGATCTGCCGTCTGGCCCTGGCCGAAACGGACACCAACGGACGGTACCCCGAGCATCACACGCCTCCGCCGCCGCATGAGTACCTGCTGCCCCGCGGGCCATGGGGACTTCTCGGGGAAGTACACCGCCGGGACCCGTTCAACCGCGAGGCGTGGCACCGCATGTCCCAGGCGCTCCAGGCCCACCCGGGCCCCGCGGGCCGTCAGGCGGTCGCGACGGACTTCGCCCGCTGGGCGGTCTCGTTCGCGCCGCCCGACTCGCCCCTGCTTCTGCTGCCCCTCTACGCCCGTGTCCAGGAGCACCGGGAGCGACGGGACAAGGGCGCCGAGGTCACGCTGAACCTCCTGTGGACCAGGGAGGACACCACCCGGGCCGTCACGAAGGCGTTCGAGGGCTGGTTCCGGACGTGCGATCCGGCCACCAGTTCCCAGCTGGATCTCAACTACCTCGCGTACGCACTGGCGAGGGGCGGCTTCGTCCAGTGGGCATCCGAAGTGTTCGACGCCATCGGCGACTTCGCCACGCCCGCCCCGTGGCAGTTCGACGCCCGGTACCCCAACGACCAGTGGCAGAAGGCGTTCGAGGAGGACCGCGACGCCTGTCTGAGAGCACACCCGCGGCACCCGGGGCGACACCCGTGACCGTCGGCCCGGCCCCTCGGCGGGCTCCACCCCGTCCCGTCGGCGGCCCGCCAGGGCCCCGCCTGCACGCCCTCTTCCAGCTCCTTCAGCTTTCCTGTGCGGAGAACCAATGACTTCGGTAAGAGCATGGCGCCAGCGGCCGCACCCGGTCGATGACGACGGGGAGGACGCGCGCATCCTCCAATCGCTGGGCTACACCCAGCAACTGCACCGCCGCATGGGGGCGTTCGGCAACTTCTCCGCCTCCCTGTCGGTCATCTCGATCATGTCGGGGACCCTGCTCCTGTTCGGCTACGGCCTGAACACGGGCGGCCCCGCGGTGATCATGTGGGGGTGGCTCGCCGTCGGGCCGCTGGTGCTGTGCCTGGCCGCGGCCCTGGCGGAGATCACCTCTCGCTACCCCACCAGCGGCGGCCTGTACTACATGGCCCGCCAGCTCGGCGGCGAGCGGTGGAGCTGGTACACCGGCTGGCTCAACCTCCTGGGCCTGCTCGGCGGAATCGCCGCCCAGGACTACGGCATCGCGACGTTCACCGCCGCGTGGATGAACCTGCAGTTCGACTACACGCCGACCCCGGGCTCCCTGCTCGCCCTGTACGCGGTCATCCTCGCACTGCACGCGGTCCTGAACCTCTTCGGCACCCGGCTGATGAACATCCTGACGTCCGTGAGCGCCTGGTGGCACCTGGCGGGGGCCGTCGTCATCATCGGCTCCTTGGCGCTCGTGCCCTCCGACCACCAGTCGGCCGGCTTCGTCTTCTCCGAGTTCACCAACAACACCGGCTGGAGCGCCCCGGTGTACGTGGTCCTGCTGGGCATGCTCCTGCCGGTCTTCGCCCTGGCGGGCTACGACACCTCGGCCCATCTGAGCGAGGAGACCAACCACGCCTCCGTCGCCGCCGCCCGCGGGATCTTCCGCTCGGTGACGGTGTCCTGGATCGCGGGCGGCGTCCTCCTGGTGACGCTGCTGTTCGCCATCCAGGACTACGCCGCGACCTTGAACAGCCCGACCGACGTGCCCGTGGCGCAGATCCTGCTGGACGCCCTCGGCATGGCCGCGGCCAAGGCCCTGCTCCTCGTGATCATCGTGGCCCAGTTCCTGTGCGGCTACACCGTGACCGCCAGCGCCAGCCGGATGATCTACGCCTTCGCCCGGGACGGCGCCCTGCCCGGATCGGCGCGCTGGAAGAAGGTCAGCCGCCGCACCGCCATCCCCGCCAACGCGGTCTGGCTCGCGGTCGTCGTGGCGTTCGTGCTCGCGCTGCCTTCCTTGTACTCCTCGACGGCCTTCTCGGCGGTGACCGCCATCTCGGTCGTGGGATTCACCTCGGCCTACGCCATCCCGGTGCTGCTGCGGCTGCTCCACCGCGACCGCTTCTCCCCCGGGCCCTGGCACCTGGGCCGCTGGAGTCGGCCGATCGGCTGGGTGGCGGTGGTGTGGGCGGGGGCGGTCACGGTCCTGTTCCTGCTGCCGCAGAGCAGCCCGATCACCGCCACCACCTTCAACTACACGCCTGTGGCGGTAGTGGTGGCCTTTCTCATAGCCGCCCTGTGGCGGCGCTTCGGACGCAGTGCCTACCACGTGCCCCGCTCCAGCTCCCCCGCCGAGGACAAGCAGTTCGAAGGCATCATCTGATGGCCGCGACACCGCGGGCCGCGGGTGCGGTCCCCGGCGGCCCCTCGGCGCCGGAGCCGTCCGCTCCCGGCCCCGACACCTCCACGACCTCAACGATCCCTGGGAGTACGGTGACCGGCCTCACGGAGTCCATCGAATCGGCGCAGCAGCTCGCCGTCGCCTGGCGTGCCATGGTGCTCGACCGCGACGCGCACGCGGATGTGCGCGACCTCCCCGGCATCGCCGTCCGCTGGGCCGACTCCCCCTTCGCGTTCTGGAACTGCGTCACCCTGACCGAGCCCGGAGCGGGGGCCGATCTCGCCGCACGGCGCCTGAGCGAGGCGGCCGACATCATGCGTACGAAGAAGCACCCGGGCTTCTTGTGGCTCTTCGAGGACCTCCTCGACGAGGAGGCGCGCGCCGCGCTGGCCCCGGCGGCCGAGCGGGCCGGGCTGCGGTACGCCTTCCCCGGCAGGGGCATGGCCGGAGACCTGCTGCCCGTCCCCGACCCGGTCCACCCGGACCTGACGTTCGTGCGGGTGCACACCGACGAGCACCTGCGGGCCTACGCGGACCTCCAATCGCGCGCCTACGGCCTCCCCTTGGAGGAGACCCGCGAGGGCCTGGTCGGTTCCGCGCGCTGGAAGAGCGAGATGTACGCCTACTTGGCCATGCGGGGCGACGTGCCGGTGGCGTGCGCCGCTACGGTCGAAGCGCAGGGGCGCCTCTTCGTCGCCTTCGTCGCCACCGACCCGCGGTGGCAGCGCCGGGGCTACGGCGAGGCCGTCACCCGCAAGGCACTGCACGAGGGTGCCCGCGCCACCGGGCTGACCCGCGCCACGCTGCACGCGACGGCCGCCGGGGCCCCCGTGTATCCGCGTATCGGTTTCACGCCGAACTCTCCCATCCACTTCTACGACCTGAAGGAATGAGCCCACGGAGCGGCCCACGGCTCCTCGGCGGAGATAACTCGGCATTCAGTGGAAATTCGTACATAATTAGACATATGGAACGCATGGATGAGGTGGGCCACCTCCGTCGGGGTGGCCCGGGCAATCCCCTGGAGCGGCTGGGCAAGGTCGCGTGGCAGGCCCTGATGCTGTTGGGCTTCGCCGCGATCGCGATCGGCGTGGTCGCGCTGGTATGGCCGGACCGGACCCTGCTGGTGCTGGGTGTGCTGTTCGGCATCTACCTGTTGATCAGCGGCCTGGTGGAGATCGTGGCCGCGTTCGGCACCTTCGTCAGCGCCGGGATGCGCGTCCTGCTCATCGTCACCGGCGCGCTGTCGATGGCCCTGGGCCTGCTCTGCTTCCGCAACTCGCTGCACAACTCGGTACTCCTGCTGAGCCTGTGGATCGGCATCGGCTTCCTGATGTACGGCATCGCCACCATGGTGACCGCCGCCGAGATGCACAGCGGCTGGGGCGTGTTCCTGGGCCTGCTGGCCACCGCCGGCGGCGTCATCGTCCTCGCCTGGCCCATCGGCTCCATCGTCACCCTGGCGGTCTTCACCGGCATCTGGCTCATCGCGGTCGGCCTGACAGAAGTGATCCACGCCTTCACCCTGCGGGGCCTGGTGCGCTCGGCCGGTAGCTCCAGGAGGCACGCGACCGCTGGGGTGTGAGCGCGGGGCTGCACCGGTCAGTCCGGCCGGGTGCGCCGCTGCCGGTCGTACTCCGCCCAGTCGTCCGGCGGATACGTCGCCTGCGGCGCGGCGAGAGCCACGTCGACCTCGAGCGCGAGGTCCCCGTCGAAGAAGCCGTCCAGGTCACGGAGCCGCTCCAGAGCGCGTACGACGTCCTCGCCCAGCGGGCGCGCCATGCGGTCCACGCCCGACGGCACCGCGAGCATGCCCTTGCGGACCATCCGTACCGTGTGGTCGGCCTCCGCGTCCAGGCTCAGCGAGATGTACCCGACGCCCAGGGCGACGCCCTTCAGTGCCCTGCGTACGCCCTCGCACAGGTCCCTGATCCCGTGCATCGTCTGCATCGGACCACCCGCGGAGTGGTCCCCGCCCGGGTTCGGCCCGTACCGCTCCTCCAAGCGGCGCCGCTCGCCCTCCAACAGGCCGAGCACCTCACTCAGCAGACGGCCCACATGCCCCAGTTCACCAAGATCGTGCTTCACGATGTCCCTCCCCACGCGGCCCGCCCGGGCCGCATGACCCCACCGTCACCACCTCGCAGCCGATGCACAAGACCGGCATCCGGACGGGAGTCCGTCCAGGGCGCTCCCACGCCTCGTGGAGGCGGCTCTTGACCCTCACGTGACGTGAGGCCTCATAGTCGGTGCCGTGAAAGATCACTGGACTGTGGGGCGCGTGGCCGAGCTGGCTGGCGTGAGCGTCCGCACACTGCATCACTATGACGAGATCGGGCTCGTGCGGCCCTCGGCACGGACCGCGGCCGGGTACCGGGCCTACGCGGCGGGCGACGTGGAGCGGCTGCGCGAAGTGCTGGCCTATCGGCGGCTGGGCTTCGGGCTGCGGGAGGTCGCGGAGCTGGTCGGCGACCCGTCCACCGACGCGGTCGCACGCCTGCGTCGGCTGCGCGGCCTGCTGCTGGAGCGGCGTGACCGCGCCGACGCCATGGTGGCGGCCATCGACAGGGAACTCACGACACAGGCGAAGGGACTGAAGGTGACACCGGAGGAGCAACTGGAGATGCTGGGCGCACGGCTGTACGACACGATCGGCGGCGCGTACACCGCGACGCGCCGTACCGAACCGCGCATCGCCGAGCGGATCTGGGACGCGCTCGGCGACGCGCGGACGGTCCTGAACGTCGGGGCGGGCACCGGCTCCTACGAGCCCGCCGATCGCGAGGTGACCGCGGTGGAGCCGTCGGCAGTCATGCGGGAGCAGCGGCCCGCCGGAGCGGCTCCGTGCGTGGCCGCCGCCGCGGAGAACCTGCCCTTCGAGGACCAGACCTTCGACGTCGCGATGGCCGTCTCCACCGTTCACCACTGGGGGGACCCGATAGCGGGGCTGCGGGAGATGCGCCGCGTGGCCCGCCGCGTGGTGGTGCTGACGTTCGACACCGACGAGCCCGGCTGGCCGGACCGGTTCTGGCTCACCCGCGACTATCTGCCCGAGTTCGCGGCCGTCCTCGCGGAGTTTCCCTCGCTCGCCGGGATGGCCGACGCGATCGGCGCCCGCGCCGAGCCGGTGCCCGTCCCGTGGGACTGCGCTGACGGCCTGTTCGAGGCGTACTGGCGCCGACCGGCGGCGTATCTGCAGGATGACGTGCGCCGTGCGGTGTCGGTGTGGACGCGGGTCGGGCCGGAGGCCGAAGAGCGGGCGGTACGAAGCCTGGGTGACGACCTCCGTTCCGGCCGGTGGGCCGAGCGGAACGGTGACCTCGCCGACCTCGACGCGGCGGATCTCGGCCTCCGCCTGCTCGTGGCGTGAACGGCCACCGGCCGCGGCCGTGTCGGGGTTACGTCCGCTGACGCGACCGGTCGTCCGGGGGCGGCGGGCCGGTCACCTGCGGACGTACTGGCGGAACAGCACGCCCGTACCCGGTCCGGGCAGCGGCCGGAACCCCGCTCGCTCCAGGAGCCGACCGGCCTCCTCCTCAGAGAACACGCGGTAGGTGGAGTGCTGATGTGCCAGCACGGTGTCGTCCCGCAGGACGAAGTAGTCCTTGACGATCCGCCCGTCGCCGCCGTCCTGAACGTGCTGGACGTAGCGGAGCCCACCGGGCAGCGAGCGCTCCGCGGAGCGATGTGCTTCCTGGACGGACAGCAGCAACAGCCCTCCCGGCCGCAGGGCGGCGGCGAGACGTTCCAGCCCCGCGCTGTTCTCGTCGTCCCGCAGCAGGTGGCTGCCCAGGTGGGCGCCGTCCTGGTCGGCGAGCCAGAGCCAGACCCCGCCGACCGAGTACGCCACATCGAACGCGGGCTCCCACTCCGCGCTGACGATGTCCTGGTCGATGAGCCTCACCCGGTCGCCGAGCCGCGCTCGCGCCTGGGCCAGCATGCCCTGGGTGTGGTCGATGCCGGTGAGCCGCACCCCCGCGCGAGCGAGCCCCAACAGCCGCTCGCACACCAGCCCCGTCCCCACGCCCAGCTCCAGGACGTCCCGGCGATCACCGATGGCCGCCGCCAACTCGCGCGCGTAGGCGTCGTAGTCGTAGTACCCCGACGTCATGATGAGGTCGTAGTGCCGGGCTAGCTCTGCGTAGGAGTCGGCCACTGGAGGACGCTAGCGCGGTCCACCGCGCACCGGTAGGCGCGTGCTCGGCCTGCCCGGGCCGCGCACACCTCGGTCAGCGCCTCCCGAGGCACGCGGAGGTACGGCTCGTCCGGCGCGGCACGCGTCAACGCAGGTGCGCGTCAGCCGATGGAGGCGCCGCCGTCTCGCGGGCATCGAGGAGCTCGTCCCAGTGCTCGGTCGCCCATCGGCACGCGGCGGTCAGCGGCTCCAGCAGGCTGCGGCCCAGCGGCGTCAGCGCGTACTCCACCCGCAGTTTCGGATCGGCGTGCACGGTGCGTGACACGAACCCGCCCCGCTCCAAGCCGCGGAGCGACTGGGTGAGCACCTTCGGGGTGACGCGGCCCAGTGGTACGCGGAGTTCCGAGAATCTGCGCGGCCCGCCCTCCAGGCAGCGCAGGACCATAGGGGCCCATTTGTCACCGAAGCGGAAAGGCAGCAGCGAGGAGGGGCACAGCTCGTCGAAGAAGTCGGGTGGCAGCGGTGGCCGGTGTGTCACGCGGGTCTCCCGTCGCTGGTCTTGGTATCCAGCTGGTAACCGACCGTCTGGATACCTTCCAGAGCATCGACTCAACGGGAGGTATTCCGACGACGGGCAGGACCGTGGGTGTCGATGCGGGTGTCCGCCCCGCCTAACCGGCAACTTTGATGAACCGTATGACAGGCGTCGAACGAACGTCATCATTTCCACCTACAAAGGCAAGGCAGGACTTATGCGTGCAGCACGCTTCCATGAATACGGTGGGCCGGAGAGCCTGGTGGTCGAGCAGGCCCCCGACCCGCACCCCGGGCCGGGTGAGATCCGTGTCCGCACCGTGGCGGCCAGCGTCAATCCCATCGACTGGAAGCTGCGCGTCGGCGCCCTGCGCCAGTTGATTCCCCTGGAGCTGCCCGCCATCCCCGGGCGCGACGCCGTCGGCATGGTCGACGAAATCGGGACCGGAGTGCGGGGGGTGAGCATCGGCGACCGCGTCTTCGGCCTCGGCGGTGTCACCGGCGCGACCGCGGAGTTGGTCATCCTCTCGGCCTGGGCCCACGCCCCCGACACGTGGAACGACGAGCAGGCCGCGGGCGCCGGGCTCGCGTCCGTGACCGCCATGCGTGGCCTGAACGCGCTCGGCGCCCTCGCGGGACGCACCCTCCTCGTCGAGGGCGCCGCCGGAGGCGTGGGCAGCGCGGCAGTCGAGATCGCTGTGGCCCAAGGTGCCACCGTGATCGGGACGGCCAGCGAACGCAACCACGAGTTCCTCACCTCGCTCGGCGCCGTGCCCACCACGTACGGCCCCGGCCTCGCGCAGCGCCTCTCCGCTCTCGCTCCGCACGGCGTCGACATCGTGCTCGACACCGCGGCCTCCGGATCCCTGGACGACCTCGTCGCAATCGCGGGCGACCCGGCGCGCGTCGCGACGGTCGCCGACCACGCGGGTGGGCAGCGCCTGGGCACGCACGTGGTCAACGCGGAGAACGACCCCGCCCTCCTCTCCGCGGCCGCGGAACTGGGTCGGCAGGGCCGCTACACACCGCGTATCGAGCAGACCTACCCCCTGGAGCGGATCGCCGACGCCCACGCGCAAGCCGAGCGCGGACGCACCCGCGGAAAGATCGTGATCCGCATCTGAATCGTGATCCGCATCTGAGGGGCGCGGCGCGGATGCGCCCCTCACGGGGCGAGGCCGTCAGACCCGGGTCAGGTCATACGTGCCCGTGCCGTCCTGCCTGCCGCTGGAGTACTGGCGTATGAACTCCCCGTCCGCGTACCGGTCGTAGCCCATCATGGAGCCGGTGTACTTGTTCTGCACACCGATCTTCGGGCTGCCGGGTACGTCGCGGTAGATGTAGAACCGCTGGAGGTCGTCCTCCGCGCAGGGGAGCGTCTGCAGGACCGCCCGTTCGGTGGCCGGGTTCTGCGCGGCGATGATCGCGCACCCGCCGTTGCCCCAGTTCCACAGGGACGCCTCGATGACTCCGTTGCGCTCCGTCACGTTGCACAGGCGCCAGTTGTCCAGGTGGGCGCTGAAGATCGACGAGGGCCGCAGGCGGACACCGTCGGACGCCAGGACCGGCGCGCCCCAGGACAGGGGCTTGCCGGGTACGGCGATCTTGTAGACCTCGGCCTGGCAGTCGAGAGCGGCCCGCGCGCCACGCCCGGTGGCCTTGGGCTGTCCGGCGGGCGTGCCGCCGGTGCGGGCCGGGCGCTGAACGAGGCGGTCCCGCTTCTGCTTCGCCGTCGGCGCGACCGCACCCGCCGGGTACTCGGCCTTCGCGGCGGCCGAGCCGCAGTCGAGGAGGGTCTGCGCCTTGGCCATGATGCTGCCCGGGGGCACCTGGTCCTGGCAGCGCACCGCGCCTTCCTCAAGGGTGGTGTAGGTGGTGAAGTTGCCGCCGCCAGGCCCCTCGATCCACTTCAACGCCCAACTGCCGTCGCCCCCTTGGACACGGTTGCAGTTGAGGCTTCCGTACGTACCGGTGACCTTCTTGGTGCCCTTGTAGACACCGTAGTAGCCCGCCTGATGGAAGTTCCACGCGACCGAATTCGACTCGGTGCTGGTCGAGGTGTAGTCGACCTTGACGTTCAGGCCCACGCTCGTGCCGGCCTTGCTGAGGGTCTCGACGGCGAAACCGCCCTCGATGTTGCTGTTGAGGCCGACGGAGACCGAGATGGTCGTCTGGGTACTCGTGGTGACGGTCTGCTGGCCGGTGGTGCCCTCGGTGACGTACCAGCCCTTGAAGTGAGTGATCGTCGGCGCCACTTCGGTGGTCTTGATGTACGGGTGACGCGTGCCGAGGTCGGCCGCCGTACAGGTGTCGCCTGCCCGGGGCGATGACGTGTTGGTGGGTGCCGCGGCAGCCGGTGAGGCGGCGAGGCCCACGGCGGTGACCGCACAGGCGGCCACCGTAGCGGTCACTGCCGTGAGCGATCTGCCGACGCGACTGACGGGTCTTGTGGAGCGCATCGTTGCCCATTCCCCCTGGTCGTGTACATGCCTGGTCGGGGGCGAATGTAGCGGCCACAGGAGTGGGGGCGTGAGGCCGGAACTGGCCACCGCGTCATGGGGCCTCGTGGCTCCGCACCACACAGGCTTCCGCACATGACGAGCGCGCCCCACGTTTCACCCGCCCCCAGCCAGGTACCCCGTCTGCGGCCACAGCGTGCGGAGCGGCTCGGCGTGGCCAAGAATGGAGAACGCTGTGACCAGATTCCCGGGCGTCCCGGCACTGACCCGTCATCGGCCCGCTTTCTCCTGGGAGTCCGTATGGGTGTCACCGACCGATTCCGCGACTGGCCCGTCTACCGGCAGCTGACGGGGAGCGACCGTTCGGGCCGGGGCAGCGCTGTCGTGTCGGAGCGCACCGCCCGGCTGCGCTCGCGTACCGAGACGGCGGAGCGGGTGACCCAGTCCATCTGCCCGTACTGCGGCGTCGGCTGCGGCCAGCAGGTGTACGTCAAGGACGACAAGGTCGTGCAGATCGAGGGGGACCCCGACTCCCCCGTGAGCCGCGGCCGCCTGTGCCCGAAGGGCTCCGCGACGCTGCAGCTGACCACGGGGGCGGCCCGCCGCCACCAGGTGCTCCACCGGCGCCCCCACGGCACCGAGTGGGAGCCGCTCGATCTCGACACGGCCATGGACATGGTGGCCGACCGGGTCGTCGCGACCCGCCGCGCCACCTGGGAGTGGGAGCGGGACGGCGTGCGCACAGCCCGCACCATGGGCATCGCGAGCCTGGGCGGGGCCACGCTCGACAACGAGGAGAACTACCTGATCAAGAAGCTCCTCACCGGCCTCGGGGTCGTACAGGTGGAGAACCAGGCCCGCGTGTGCCACAGCTCCACGGTCGCCGGTCTCGGCGCGTCCTTCGGCCGCGGCGGCGCCACCACCTTCATGCAGGACCAGCAGCACTCCGACTGCGTCGTCATCCAGGGCTCGAACTACGCCGAAGCCCATCCGGTGGGCTTCCAGTGGGTGATGGAGGCCAAGGCCCGCGGCGCGACCGTCATCCACGTGGACCCCCGCTACACGCGCACGAGCGCGCTCGCCGATCTGTACGTGCCGCTGCGGGCGGGCAGCGACATCGTCTTCCTCGGCGGCATCATCAACCACGTCCTGACCGAGGAGAAGTACTTCCGCGAGTACGTCCTGCACTACACCAACGCCGCCACGCTGGTGAGCGAGGACTTCCGCGACACCGAGGACCTGGACGGCGTCTTCTCCGGTCTTGACGAGGACAAGCGCCACTACGACCAGCACAGCTGGCAGTACGAGGGCGTCCAGGTGCAGCAGCCGACCGGTGACGTCGACGAGCAGTACCACGACCGC
Source organism: Streptomyces sp. NPDC053474 (assembly GCF_044544845.1). NCBI lineage: Bacteria > Bacillati > Actinomycetota > Actinomycetes > Kitasatosporales > Streptomycetaceae > Streptomyces > Streptomyces sp. NPDC053474. Next base: position 8,260 of record NZ_JBITXV010000009.1, on the reverse strand, counting down.
GTCCACGCGGCGGGCGGCGCGGAGACCCACGGTTCCGGAGGGGCCCGTACCGCGCCGGACGCGCCCCGCGACCCGACGCTCCGGCACCCGCGCTGCGTGTTCCAGGTGCTCAGGCGCCACTTCGCCCGCTATACGCCCGACCTGGTGGAGAGCGTGTGCGGGGTGCCGCGCGAGACGTTCCTGCGGGTGTGTGACGCGCTGACCGACAACTCCGGCCCCGACCGGACCAGTTGCTTCGTCTACGCGGTCGGCTGGACCCAGCACACCACCGGTTCGCAGTACATCCGCACCGCGAGCATCCTCCAGCTCCTGCTCGGCAACATCGGACGGCCCGGCGGCGGGATCCAGGCGCTGCGCGGCCACGCCTCCATCCAGGGGTCCAGCGACATCCCGACCCTGTTCAACCTGTTGCCCGGCTATCTGCCGATGCCCCACGCCCACCAGGACCTGGACCTCGACCGGTTCATCGCCTCCTCCCGCACCGAGAAGGGCTTCTGGGCGGACATGCGGGCGTATTTCGTGAGCCTGCTCAAGGCCTACTACGGGGACGCCGCGCGGGCCGAGAACGACTTCTGCTTCGACCACCTCCCCCGGATCACCGGCTCGCACTCGACCTACGACACGGTCCTCGCCCAGCTCGACGGCGTCTGCAAGGGCTACTTCCTGATGGGGGAGAACCCGGCGGTCGGCTCGGCCAACACCCGTCTGCAACGCCTGGGCATGGCCGAGCTCGACTGGCTCGTCGTCCGTGACTTCTCCCTCATCGAGTCGGCCACCTGGTGGCAGGACGGGCCGGAGATCGAGAGCGGTGAGCTGCGCACGCGGGACATCGGCACGGAGGTGTTCTTCTTCCCGGCCGCGGCCCACACCGAGAAGTCCGGTTCCTTCACCAACACCAACCGGTGGGTCCAGTGGCATCACGCGGCCGTGGAACCCGAGGGCGACGCCCGCAGCGACCTGTGGTTCACGTACCACCTGGGCCGCCGCATCCGGGAGAAGCTGGCCGGTTCCGAGGACCCGATGGACCGTCCCATCCTCGACCTCGCCTGGGACTATCCCGTCAGTGGACCGCGGGACGAACCCGTCGCCGACGCGGTGCTCGCCGAGATCAACGGCCACGGCCCGGACGGCGGCCCGCTGTCCGCGTACACGGAGCTGAGGGACGACGGCTCGACGCGCTGCGGCTGCTGGATCTACTGCGGGGTGTACGCCGACGGCGTCAACCAGGCGGCCCGCAAGAAGCCGCAGTCCGAGCAGGACTGGGTGGCCGCGCAGTGGGCGTGGTCCTGGCCCGCCAACCGCCGCATCCTCTACAACCGGGCCTCGGCCGCCCCCGACGGCACGCCGTGGAGCGCGCGCAAGGCCTGCGTGTGGTGGGACCCGGACGCGGGCCGGTGGACCGGCCACGACGTCCCGGACTTCGTCCCGGACCGCCCGCCCGGGCACGTACCGGACACGGACGCCACGGGCGCGGACGCCCTGCGCGGCGACGATCCCTTCATCATGCAGGCCGACGGCAAGGGCTGGCTGTACGCGCCCGCGGGCCTGGAGGACGGCCCCCTGCCCACCCACTACGAACCCCAGGACTCGCCCTTCGACAACGCGCTGTACCCCCGGACGCCTCGCTCCCCGGTGCGGCAGGTCCTGCCACGTGACGGCAACCGCTACCACCCGAGCGGCACCGCCCCGGGCGCGGACGTCTACCCGTACGTCGTCACCACCCACCGGCTGACCGAGCACTTCACGGCCGGTGGGATGAGCCGCTGGTCGCCGTATCTGGCCGAGCTGCAGCCGGAGTTGTTCTGCGAGGTCTCCCCCGCGCTCGCCGCCGAGCGCGGTCTGGAGCACGGGGGCTGGGCGACGCTCGTCACCGCCCGCAACGCGATCGAGGCGCGCGTCCTGGTCACCGAACGCATGCGCCCCCTGACGGTCCAGGGCCACACCGTCCACCAGATCGGCCTGCCCTTCCACTGGGGCCCCAACGGCGTGGTCACCGGCGACGCCGCCAACGAACTCGTCGCCATCGCCCTCGACCCCAACGCGCACATCCAGGAGGACAAGGCGCTCACCGCCGACATCCGCCCCGGTCGCCGCCCCCGGGGGCCCGCGCTGCCGCGTCTGGTCGCCGACTACCGCCGCCGCGCGGGCATCAGTGACACCACCGGAACGGAGCCCCGGACATGAGCGAGGAAAGGGTCGGCTTCTTCACCGACACGTCCGTGTGCATCGGATGCAAGGCCTGCGAGGTGGCGTGCAAGGAGTGGAACGCCCTTCCCGAGGACGGCCTGTCCCTGACCGGCATGTCGTACGACAACACGCAGGCGCTCGGCGCGTCCAGCTGGCGGCACGTCGCGTTCATCGAGCAGGCCGCGCCGCAGGGGCGCACGCGACTCCCCCTCATCGAGGCCGATTCCGCGAAGGGGACCGCCGACCCCGGCCCTTCCGGGGCGGAGTCCTCCACGGAGATGCGCTGGCTGATGTCGTCGGACGTCTGCAAGCACTGCACCCACGCCGCCTGTCTCGACGTGTGCCCGACCGGTTCGCTCTTCCGCACCGAGTTCGGGACGGTGGTGGTCCAGGAGGACATCTGCAACGGCTGCGGTTACTGCGTGCCCGCCTGCCCCTACGGCGTCATCGAGCAGCGTCCCCACGACGGACGCGCCTTCAAGTGCACCCTGTGCTACGACCGCCTGGGCGCGGGCCAGGAGCCCGCGTGCGCCAAGGCCTGCCCGACCGAGTCGATCCGCTTCGGGCCCCTCGACGAGCTGCGGGAGCGGGCCGCGCTGCGCGTCGACGAGCTGCACGAGGCGGGGGTCGACGGGGCCCGCCTGTACGGACACGACCCCGAGGACGGAGTGGGCGGTGACGGAGCGTTCTTCCTGCTCCTTGACCGGCCCGAGGTCTACGGGCTGCCGCCGGACCCCGTGGTCACGACCCGGGACCTGCCCGCCATGTGGAAGCACGCGGCCGGGGCCGCGCTGTCGCTCCTGGGCGGCGTGGCGGCGGCGTTCGCGCTCACCGGCAGGAGGCGGCGATGACCTCTGAGAAGCCCGCGGTGGACGGGCGCCGCCGAAGCCGCCGTGGCGAACACCTCATGGTGCCCGAGGCCGAGTTCGACTCCTACTACGGCCGCCCCGTCATCAAGGCGCCCTCGTGGGCGGCTCCCGACATCGCGGGGTACTTCTTCTTCGGCGGCCTGGCCGGTGCGGGCTCCGTGTTCGCCGCGGCCGCCCAGCTCACCGGGCGCCCGCGCACGGCGACCGCCCTGAAGGTCTCCTCGCTGGCCGGTGTCTCCCTCTCCGTCGCCGCGCTCATCCACGACCTGGGCCGACCGGCCCGCTTCGCGCACATGCTCAGGGTCTTCAAGCCCACCTCGCCGATGAGCATGGGCTCCTGGCTGCTGAGCGCGTACGGCCCGGCGGCGGGGGCGGCCGCGGCCAGTGCCGTCACCCGGCGGCTGCCCGGGGCCGGGGCCGTGGCCACGGGGGCGGCGGCCCTGCTCGGCCCGGCCGTCGCCGCGTACACCGGCGTCCTGGCCGCGGACACGGCGGTGCCCGCGTGGCACGGCGCCCATCGCGAACTGCCCTACCTCTTCACGGCGTCGGCGGCGGCCGCTGCCGCCGGAATGGCCCTCGTCGTGGGTCCCGTACGGGAGAACGCCCCCGCACGCCGCGCCGCCGGGCTCGCCGCGCTCGCGGACACCGTGGTCGTCAAGGCGGCCGAGCGGCGTCTCGGGGTCGTCGCCGAGACGTACCGGCAGGGCCGGGCGGGCGCCCTCCTGCGGGCGGCGCGGGGACTCACCGCCGCCGGGGCCGCGGGCGCCGCCTTCGCGGGCGGCCGACGGCCCGTCGCGATCGCCTCCGGCCTGGCGCTGCTCGCGGGCTCCGCGTGCACGCGGTTCGGGGTGTTCGAGGCCGGGATGGCCTCGGCCCGCGACCCGAAGTACACGGTGGAGCCACAGCGCGCCCGCCTGGAGCGGCACGCACCGTGACCACCGACACGCCGGGCACCGACGCGCGGTGCGCCGTGATCGTGATCGACATGATCAACATGTACGACCACGAGGACGCCGAGCGGCTCCTGCCCGCGGCGCGGAGGATCGTGCCGGTCGTGGCCGACCTGCTCGCAGCGGCACGGGCCCGTGGCACCCCGGTGGTGTACGCCAACGACAACTTCGGGCAGTGGCGCTCCCACCACGGCGAGATCGTGGACGCGGCCCTGGCCGGTCCGCACGCCGATCTCGTCGCACCGATCGTGCCGGACGACGAAGCGCTGTTCGTGGTGAAGGCACGGCACTCCATCTTCTATGAGACGCCGCTGTCCTATCTGCTGCGGGAGCTGGGAGTGCGCCACGTGGTCCTGTGCGGTCAAGTGACCGAGCAGTGCGTGCTGTACTCGGCGCTGGACGCCCACATCCGGCACCTGGACGTGACGGTCGTCTCCGACGCCGTGGCGTCGATCCATCCCGAACTCGCCGACGCCGCCCTGGAAATGATGCGCACGAACATGGGCGCGCGCGTCGTCCGCGCTCAGGACGTCACGTTCGCAGGAGAAGAGTGAGCCGTCAGATGAGGAGCATATGATGCCGCGTTACGGATACTTCCTGGCGAGCGAGGAGTTCTCGCCCGCGCAGCTGCTCGACCAGGCCCGGGCCGCGGAGCAGGCCGGTTTCGACTGCCTTGCCCTCTCCGACCACTACCACCCGTGGACCGACGAGCAGGGCCAGAGCGCCTTCGTCTGGACCGTGATCGGCGCGCTCGCCCAGGTGACGTCGCTGCCCGTCACCACCTTCGTGACCTGCCCCACCGTGCGGATGCATCCGGCGATCAACGCCCAGGCCGCCGCGACCGCAGGCGTGATCACCAACAACCGCTTCCGATTCGGCGTGGGCACCGGGGAGGCGCTCAACGAGCACGTCCTGGGGGACGCGTGGCCCGCCGCGGACGTCCGCCTGGAGATGCTCGAAGAGGCCGTACAAGTGATCCGGAACCTGTTGACCGGGGACGAAGTCACCCATCGGGGCCGTCACTACACCGTGGAAAACGCCCGCTTGTACACGGTCCCGGACGAGCCGGTGCCGATCCACGTGTCGGGGTTCGGACCCAAGGCCGCCGCCCTGGCCGGGCGGATCGGCGACGGGTTCGTCACGATGACGCCGGACGAGGAGCTGGTCGGCCAGTTCCGCCGTTCGGGAGGCGGTCACAAGCCGGTCCTCGGCGGCCTCAAGGTGTGCTGGGGCACCGACCGGGAGGAGGCCGTCAAGACGGTGCACCGGATGTGGCCCACCCAGTTCCTGCCCGGCGAGCTCGGGCAGGTGCTTCCCACCCCCGCGCACTTCGAACAGGCGTCGACCCTCGTCACCCAGGAGGCCGTGGCCGAGGGCACGGTCTGCGGCGACGCCGTGGCCGAACACGCCCGCGCCCTCTCCGCGTACGCCGAGGCCGGATTCGACGAGGTGTACGTGGGCCAGATCGGCCCGGAGCAGCAGGGCTTCTTCGACTTCTACCGCAGCGAGGTGCTGCCGGGGCTGCGCGCGAACTGAGCGCGTCAGGCGCGGCCCCTGGCGGTTCCCGGCTGACCGGGCCGCGCGGCGGTTTCCTCGTTTCAGGGCCAGAGCTGGGGAGTTGAGCGGTTGTTGACCGGCCGTCCATCCGTGGGGGGCGTACTTGGCGTCGTTCCGTTCACGTACTTGGAGGTGTCACGGTGATCAGTCGGGTGATTCGAGTGGCGGCCGGTGTGGCGGCGGCCCTGGTGCTCGGCGCCGCGGGTGTGTCGGCTCACGCGGGGGCGGCTCCGCGCGCTGCGGCGGAGGTCACGGGGGTGGTTGCTCCTCAGGCCTGCGGCGCCACCCCCGCGAGCTGCACATGAAGGCCGCGGTTCCCCTTCGAGACCGGGCAGGCAGAGCATGACGGACATCGTGACGCGTCGGCTGCGGCTGCGCGGATTCAGTTGTGACGATGTGTCAGCTCTGGCCCGGTACCGCTCCGATGCCCGTGTGGCCCGCTACCAGACCTGGCGCTCGCCGATCGACCAGGCACAGGCGCAGGAGATCGTCGCCGGTTACCGCGAGGAGAAGCCCGAGGGCCCCGGCTTCTTCCAGTACGCGATCGAGCGGCACCGGCGGCCGGGCCTGATCGGTGACGTCGCCGTGCAGACCGAACCCGGCCTCGACCAGGCGGTGTTGGGCATCACGCTGGCACCGGACGTACGACATCGCGGCTACGCGACCGAAGCGATGACCGCCGTGGCCACCCGCCTCTTGGCCGCGGGAGTGCGACGGATCACGGCCGCGTGCGACGCCCGCAACACGGCGTCCGAGCGGCTCCTGCGGCGCGTGGGCTTCGAGCAATGAGGCCGACAGGAGCAGTACGTACAGCAGCGCGGCGTCCACGCCGACTTCCTGTTGTTCCAGCTGTCGCGTGAGCAGCTGCGCCGCCCCCGCCCCTCGTGACCTTCACGAACCGCATGAACGCGCCGGGAACCAACCGGGTCTCCACGGCAGTCACTGCGCGCGCCCGCGCGTAGATCACCAACAGCAGGACAAGATGGTAGATCCAGTCCGTCCGGGCACGCGTAGCGTGCCCGCCGATGAGAACGAAGGCGTCGTCGACGCCGTAGACGTACAGAGCTCGCGGGACGAGCAGGACGAGGCGGAGGAGCTCGAGGCGTAGCCCCGGGGTATTCGGCCAATCCTGTGTCCCGCGCGCATGGCCAACACTCCTGCGGGCACCCGATTGACCGGGCCCGCCGCGCTCCCCCGTCGCGGCGGGCCCGCCTGGCTGTTCACCTGGCGCGACGGCCGGGGGGCCGCGCCCGGCACGAGCCTCCTGACCGAGTTGGCCGCCCGCTTCGGCCCCCGTGTCCGTACCGCGCCGCGCGTCGGGTGGGTTAGGCGGCGGAGGTGAGTTCGGCTTGGCCGAACAGCAGGGCGTAGCCGTTGGGGAGTTGGTGGAGGATGCGGGTGATCAGGTCGGGTCCGGCGTGGGCGGTGACGGCGGCGAAGACGGAGCCGGTGTCCCAGCGGGTGGTGGCCGGGGAGGCGCCGGTGCGGGCGGCGAGGTCCTTGACGAAGGCCCAGCCGGTCAGTGGCTGGGTGTCGGGGATTTGTGCGGTCAGCACACGTGCGGCCTCCAGGGGCAGGCAGGCGGCCAGGTCGACGCGTTCGTCGCCGGTCAGCTGGCGTCCCAGCCCGGCGAGGACCAGGCGGACGGCGTCGTCGGCCCGCTCACGGGTGGGGTAGGCGCCCTCGTAGCGGACCTTCTCCAGCATCTGCTCGTACGCCGTCGAGTACGGCTGCTGGTGCTCAAGCGGTACGCGCACGTCGGAGATCACTGCGGTGTATGCCTTTCATGGAGCCGTGGGGGCGCCCGGTGCGGCACCCCGGTGTGGTCGTGGGGCTGGCCAGGGGGTGCGGAGGGCAGGGAGGGGCAGGTGTCCGTCCTCCGCACCTCGTCCGGGCTGGTGTCAGCCGGAGATTTCCTTGTGGGCGGAGCCGACGCCGATGGAGATCTTGCGGGGCTTGGCGCGCTCGGCGATCGGGATGCGCAGGGTGAGCACCCCGGCGTCGTAGTCGGCCTGGATGTGCTCGGTGTCCAGGGTGTCGGCGAGCACGATCTGGCGGGAGAAGACCCCCAGCGGCCGCTCGGACAGCTCGACCTTCACGCCGTCGCCCTTGGCCACCGGCCGCCGCTCGGCCTTGACGGTCAGCATGTTCCGCTCGACGTCGATGTCGATCGCGTCGGGGGTGACGCCGGGCAGGTCGAAGGCCACCACGTACTGATCGCCCTCGCGGTAGGCGTCCATCGGCATCACCGACGGCTTCGACCAGGTGCCCGGGCCCATCAGCTGCTGTGCCATCCGGTCCAGCTCGCGGAAGGGGTCAGTGCGCATCAACATCGTCAAACACCTCCAGCGGGTTCGGGCAGTTGCTGCCAATGCGCTGCACTGACACCGTTGTAACATGTCATCTAATGGATGACAATCACGATGTCGTCGACATGACGACAGATGGAGGGAGGTGCCCGTGACCGCAGCCGACCAGCCGCCCACGCCCCCTGCCGACACCCACAGCCCGGCGTCCTTCCTCGCCGCCGCGGCGGCCCTTACCGCCATCGACGACGCCCTGCGCCAGGCCCAGCACGCACCACCCGACACCCCCAGCCCCCACCCCGGCCCTGACCAGGCGCTGGCCTCCCTGATGCTGCTGCGGCAGGTACGCGAACAGCTCGCGGGCTGGGAGACCGGCCTGATCGAAACCGCC